>JAYZDP010000104.1:0-94467 GCA_036337765.1 Acidobacteriota bacterium | reverse complement strand
GATCGTGCCAGCGCGCACGATCGTAGTCGCGACCTCCTCGCCGGACGATGGGTCGGAGCGGACCGGCGCCAGCAATGCCGGAGAACCGGCCGGGTCGATGTCCTGCCCCACGGTGGAAACGCCGCAACCGGACGCGGCCGCGGCTAGAAGAACGACAAGTGCAATCGACAGAGTCTTCATTTCATCCCCTCGGTCGCCGATCGGGCGCTCGAGTCCGCGATGCCTAAAAGAAGGGCATCCATACCGGCTTCGACCAGGGCCGGGTCACTGGTGTTCACGAGTGTCGTATCGAACAGTCGGTCGAGGTATGCGTTGTGAAGAAGAATGATGACGTCGGCAGTGCGACCCGGGTCGAGATCGCAGCGCAGCTCGCCGCGGTCGATACCCTCTGTGAGCAACTCGATGAGGCTGTCGCGCCAGGCTTCCTGCGCACGCAGGCCCGGCTCACGAACGTGCATGAGCAGCAAACGGTCGTCGCGGGTCATGATGCCCTTCAGCAGCGGGTGATCCTTGGCGTACTCGATCGAGGAGCGGTGCATCGCCTTGAGCCTCTGGGTCACAGCGGGCCCCGCCTCGTCGATGCAGCTTTCCGAGTAGCTGGTCCACTCCTCGAGCGTCGCCTCAAGGACCTTCTCGAGTAGGTCCTCCTTGCCGTCGAAGTGCACGTAGACCAGAGCCTTGGACACCCCGGCACGGCTCGCGATCTCCTCGACGGTCGTCTTGGAGTAGCCGAGCTCGCCGAAGCAGAGACCCGCCGCATCGAAAATCCGGCGTACGGTCCTTTCGGTCCGGGGTGAGGTAGCTTCTGGAAGTGCCATCCGTGCAAACTAGACGATCTGAGTTCAATTAGTCAATTCTTGCAACGAAGAGTGGCTATTCGCAACCGCATCGATTGGGTTCGTCGATTCATCCGCTATCGCTCCGAATCCGTTCCTGCGTACGTATCCCGACTTCCGGTGTTTCGGGGTGCCGGCGAAGGGCGATAAGCTCGCGGCACCGCGCCGCCAAGGGTTCGAATTCTTTTTCTTGATCGAGGGGGCTACATGAACAAGTACGTCACGGAGCTCATCGGCACCTTTTTCCTGGTGTTCACTATCGGTAACACCGTGGTGCCGGGCGTACCTGGCGTCATCGCGCCCCTCGCGATCGGTGCCGCTCTGATGGTGATGGTCTTCGCCGGTGGTCACGTCTCCGGGGGCCACTACAACCCGGCGGTCACGCTCGCGCTCTGCCTGCGTGGGCGCTGCGACTCGAAGGAAGTCGTGCCGTACTGGATCTCGCAGATCCTCGGCGCGGCCCTGGCGGCTCTGGCGGTCGGCTTTCTGCGGGGAGCTCCCGAGGGCGCACCCGCAACCCCCGATGTCGCCCCGGCTCTGGTCGCCGAGATGCTTTTCACCTTCGCGCTGGCGTACGTCGTTCTCAACGTCGCGACCGCCAAGGGGAACGAGGGCAACTCCTTCTACGGCCTCGCCATCGGCTTCACCGTCATGGTCGGCACCTTCGCGGTCGGGGACATCTCGGGTGGCGTGTTCAACCCGGCGGTGGCCGTCGGCATCTCGATCATGGGACTGTCGGCTTGGAGCAGCATCTGGATCTATCTGGTGGCGAACTCCGTCGCCGGCGCAGCCGCAGCGGCGGTCTTCAAGCTCCTCAACCCGGAAGACGTCTGAGATCTACGAGTGCAACCCGTGCAAGTAGCACGGGCCGCACTCGTCTGTTATCCCTCCGGGGGGCGCTGGCCGCGCAGGCCCAGAAGTCCAACCCGTGCAAGCAGCACGACGGACCGGGAGGAATGCGTCCCACCCGGGCGTGAAGAGATCTGGAGAAGGCTCGAAGGCAACTCGGCGGCTGGTCCTGGCCGCGGCGGACTCCGCTGTGCGCTTCGTCTTCCCGACGGGCTGCCTCGTGTGCACCCAGCAACTCGCGTGGCCGACGCCCGATCTCTGCATCTACGACTCGTGCCGGGCGACGCTGCGCCCGCCAGCCCATCTTTGCCCGCTCTGCGGCAGCCAACTCCCGCCGCGCGACGACGCTTGGCTGTGCGTGGCCTGCGCCCGCCGGCCTCCGGCATTCGACGGCCTGGCCGCGGCCTGGACTTACGAGCCTCCCGCAGCCCAGGTCGTGCGCGGCCTCAAGTTCCAGGGGCTGCGCTTTCTTGCAGCCGAGATGGCGGTGACGATGGCCGACCGCTGCCGCGACCTTCGCCAGCTAAGTGGTTACGTCGTCACGGAGGTCCCGCTGCACTGGCGTCGGCGGCTACGCCGAGGCTACGACCAGGCGGGACTGCTCGCTTGCGCTCTCGCCGCTGAGCTGGATGTCCCCCACCGGCCGCTGCTGCGCAGGACGCGCCCAACTCCCGCACAAACGTCCCTGGGTCGCGTCGAGCGACTTCGCAACCTGGACCACGCGTTTCGGCCACGGCGAGGGCGGCGACCGCCGCGGTCGGTCGTGCTGGTCGACGACGTCGCAACGACCGGTGCGACGCTCGACGCGGCGGCCGAGGCGTTGAAGAGCGCGGGCGTCAAGCGGGTATTCGGGGTGGTCGCCGCGTTGACGCCGAAGAGACGCGAAGGTTTCGAGGCGCAGCCGGAAAACCACGGTAGCTGCGGCTCCATATCTGAAATGAGTACGTCGCACAACGCTGTTTGAGAGGCTCAACGGGTGGAGGTATACTACTCGGACGGTCTCCGCACAGCCCATGCGATTGAGTGCCCCCATACTGCTCTGCGCCGCCCTGGCGGCTTTCCCGGCTCATGCCGGTGTCGCCCACGATGCGACGCCGGGTCTCTCGGGCCTGGTGAAGCACGGGCCGGGCCCGCTCGACCAGGCGGGCGTCTATGCCTACAGGGTGACGGATCTCGATCTCACCCGCGTCACGACCGGCGTGGACGGGCGGTTTCTGTTCCGCACCCTCCCTGCCGGCGTCTACAAGATCATCGCCCACAAGGCGGGCTACGTCCCCGCTGTGGTGCTCTTCACGCGAGCCACTCAGATGGCCTCCGACTTCCTCGAGTTCGAGCTGGTCGCCCAGTCTCGCGCCGAGATCGACTCGACCGACGACTTCTGGTCGATCCGTCGCAAGATTCCCGGCGACGTGCTGCGCGACATCCAATTCGCGGAAGCCGCGCACCAACCGGCCGCGCCGTCTCGCCAGACCCAGGATTTCGAGCTGCGCGCGGAGCTCCGCGGAGGCTCGCAGAGCTTCGCGGGCGCCGGCACCTCGCAGCTGCGTCAGGGGTCCGTCGGACTCGACAGCCGCATCGGCGACACGCGGGTATCACTCGAGTCGAGCCTCGACACTCTGCGACCGGGAACGACCGCAGCAGGCACCGTCAACGGGCGCACACAAGCCATCGCCTTGACCCTGCAATCTGCGGAAAGGCCGCGGAGCTCGATCGCTTTCTCGGCTCTCGACCACAGCTTCGAGACTCCGTCTGCGGCGGGCGGCAGCGATGTCGACCTCGAGGCTTATCAGGTGAGCTGGACCCGCGAGTCGACGAGCGGCGCACAGACCGGACTCACTGCGCGATTGGTCGACGAGACCGGCTTTCACACCCAGGCCCTGGTTCAGCCGGAGGGCGCGCCGGCGGCCAGCCGAACTGTACAGCTGAGCACCTTCCATCGCCGCAACATCGGCGAGTCCCGTGCGTTCCGCACCGGGATCGACTACCGACAGGTAGAGCTGTTCTCGACCCCGCTCGGATCAGCGCCATTCGCGGCCCTCGAGCGCCAGCACGAATGGCTGAACGCCTACGGCATTGGCACGAGCCGGCTGCCTTCGGGCCTGGTCGTCGAGTACGGCCTTTACTCGACCCTTCTCGACGGCACCCTGTCACTCAGCCCCCACGGCAGTGTGGTGATGGAGATCGACGAGAACTGGTCAGCCGACGCGGCTTTTCGCCAGCGACTCTCGAGCCAGCCGTCGCCGCTGCCCACCTTCACGCAGGCTTACTACGAGGACGTCGGCGCACACGGCGGCGCGGAGAATCACTACTACCAGCTCGGCGTCACCCGCAGCCTCGGCGAGGCCGAGCGGGTGGCGGTAGCAGCGCGTCACCGGGAAGTCTCAGACACGGTCCGGGTGTTTTTCAGCGAAGACTACTTCGACCAGGTGGAGAGCATCTATCTGGTACGCGGTGACGTCGTGCCCGAGCTGCAGGTCGAGCTGACCCAGAAGCTCGCGCCGCGCATCTTCACCACGGTGGAGTCGAACATCGCAGACGGCGGTGGTGGGGTCTTCAAGCTGCCGGAAAACGGACGGTACTCGAACCAGGTCCGCTACCTCGTCACCTCGATGGACACCGAGTTCCAGCGCACCGCGACAGGCCTGTTGCTGGCTTTCCATCGGGTAGAGCAGCGCCTCGACCCGATGATGCGCCGCTTCGCGGTCGGCCTTCGCTCTCCCATCTCCAGCCCGGACGTAGTCGACACGGAGCTCGACACCCTCCAGCTCAAGGTCACTCAGGAGCTGCCGTTCCTGATGGATCTGGGGACCAATTTGGCGGTGCTGCTGAACTTCGAGCTGAGCCGTGGTGCGTCTCCCTACACCGAGAGCTTCATCGACGCCGATGAGCTGCGGCGGCGTGTGGCCGGCGGAATCGCGCTGCGATTCTGATCGGTCGCCCCTTCCGCGATCGCAACCGCCGCGTATCCTTCGCGTTGCCAACCACCGGCACCAAACGGATGGATGCGATTCATTGCGTTGGATGTAATCCAATGTTTTGGATGAAATCCACTAACCTCATCCATCGTGGGCACCTAACCCCCGTCCAGGAATCCGTTTCGCTGGCATGGAACCTGCTACTGGATAGAGAGAGTCCGCTACCGATATCGAAACGATGAAATTGTCCAACCGCCGCAAGCTCGTCATCTCGCTGGCCCTCAGCGTGACGGCCGGCTTGATGGTGACAGGTGGGTTGAGCTTTCAACGAAAGCTCGCAACCTTCCAGAGTGGCGGACTGGTCCTACGCGCCGGGCCTACTGCCGGAGTGTGGATCGGCTCGGTCGATCTCGCCCTGCATCCGGCGCTGAGGACCGGAGACCAGCTGGTGCTGGTCGATGGCGAGATCCCTGCCTCGACCTCGGAGGCCCTCGAGTTGCTGCGGGCGAGAGAGAGCGCCGAGCTGGTCGTGATGCGCGGCACGGAAGCGGTCACGATTCCGTTTGCCAGGCCTCCTCTCGACGTCGACTACTCGTATCTGGTCCTGGCTTTCATCGGCGCGATATATCTCCTGATCGGCCTCTACACCATCCTGCGCGAGCAGAGCCGTCAGGCCACACTCTTCTTCTTGTGGTGTTTGAGCTCGAGCGCCTTCTACATCCTGACGTCGACGCCGTTCTCGCTCCTGACAGTCGACGCGACAGGGCGTGCTCTCTACGTGGTCGAGGAGGCCTTCCGGCTCCTGATCGGGCCGCTGACCCTGCATTTCTTCCTGACCTTTCCGCGTGATCTCGCCAACGGACCGACGCTTCGCCGCTTGACGCCGGGCCTCTACCTCCCGGCCGCTTTTCTCGCGCTTCTCCAGTACGACCTGATCTTCGCCAACGGCCGGCTCCTGCTCGGCGGACCGCGCGCGGAGGTGATGGGGGGCCTGGTCCAGCAGCTCGACCGCGTGGAGCTCTACCTGTTCGTCGCCTATGCGGTCGCGGCGGCGGGCCTCTTGCTCTACCGGATGGCGGCGCCGGGCCGTCACGATCAGAAGAGGCAAATGCTCTGGCTAGCGCTCGGCATGGTCGCCGGGTACTCGCCGTTCCTGGTCCTATACCTGGTTCCCTACTCGCTCGGACTCGCCGCTCCGCTGCTGCTTGAGCTCGTCGTTTCCGTCCCGCTGGGACTGGTACCGCTGACCTTCGCGTACGCGATCCTGCGCTACCGCTTGTGGGACATCTCGGTCATCGCCCGCGACGTGGCGACCTACAGTTTGACCCTGCTCTTTGGCCTGTTCGGCTTCTCTTTCCTGCAGCTCATCGTGCTCAGGGGCATTCCGGAGAGCGCTGGTCTGACACGCAATCTGTTGTCGGTTGCTGCAGTTCTGGTGGTGGGAGGGCTGCTCGCACCGGCGCGCCAGGGCATCAGCTCAACCCTCGAGCGGGTGCAGTACCGCCAGAGCTTCGGCAAGCGGCGCACGTTGACGCGCCTCGGCCGCGAACTCCTGCACGACCGCGATCTGGAGAGCCTCGCCGCGAAGCTCCTGGCCCACCTCGAGGAGGCTCTGGGCCTCGAGCTCACCAACCTGCTCCTGGCCGAGGGCGACAGTCTCACACCACTGCGACGCGAAGAACCCGATCTCGGCGAGTTGGTTGCGGACTTCCTGGTCGAAGACTTCTGGACCTCCGATCACCAGATCCTCACCGGTGTCGCACTGCCTGACGCCATCGCTTCTCCCGCACAGCGGCTGTTCACGCAGGGCTACCGCTATGCCTTCCCGCTGACGGTTCGCGGACGCAAGGTCGGGGTCGTGGTGTCGAGCCATCGCTTTGGCGACCTACCGCTGTCGTCCAACGACCTGGACCTGATTCGACAACTACT
Organism: Acidobacteriota bacterium; assembly: GCA_036337765.1. Lineage (GTDB taxonomy): Bacteria > Acidobacteriota > Thermoanaerobaculia > Multivoradales > Multivoraceae > JAYZDP01. Next base: position 87,938 of record JAYZDP010000104.1, on the reverse strand, counting down.
CAACCAGGCCTCGCTCGCGATCGAGAACGCCCACCTGCTCGACCGGTTGCAACATCAGCTTGAGGAGGTGCAGCAACTGCGTCAGTACAGCGAGGGCATCATCGAGGCCTCTCCGGCCGGGATTGCGGTACTCGACGCCGACGGAACCGTGGTTTCCGCGAACGTCGCCTTCACCGGCCTCGCGGGAGTGGAAGGCGGCGGCGTGCGCGGCCGCCAGCTGCTCGATATCTTTCCGCTTGCAGCGGTCCCAACGCCCGAGGACGGGATGGTCGAGCTGACTCTCACCGACCGCGAGGGACGCGAGCGCTCGCTGCAGGTCAGCGTCGCGTCGTTCTCCAGCGCTCCCGCTTCGGCGATGTCGGTGCTGGTCGTCAACGACATCACCGAGAGAGTGTCGATGGAGCGTGCGCTGAAGGAGAAGGACCGTCTCGCCGCTCTGGGTGTGATGGCTGCCGGCATCGCTCACGAGGTCAACACCCCGATCACCGGCATCTCGAGCTACGCCCAGATGCTGCTCAGCTCGACCCCCGATGAAGATCCGCGCTACGACCTGCTCAAGAAGGTCGAGCGTCAGACCTTTCGAGCTTCGAAGATCGTCAACAGCCTCCTGAGCCTGGCCCGCAACCACGACGTCGATCCGCAGCCCGTCGAGCTGCATGAACTGATCGAGGAGTGCGCGGAGCTGCAACGCTACGAGGCCGAGGCAGCCGGCGTGGCAATGGCCACCAACCTGCCGGAAGGCACGACCTGGGTCGCCGGGGCGGACGGCCAGCTTCAGCAGGTCTTCACCAACCTCTTCCAGAATGCCATCGAGGCCATGAACGGCGACGGCGGAGAACTGGCCGTCCAACTCGCAGCAACAGGGTCCTGGATCGAGATCACAGTCGAGGACTCGGGACCCGGCATCGATGCCAACGCCCAAGAGCGAATCTTCGAGCCCTTCTACTCCACCAAGCAGTCGGCCGGCGGGACCGGTCTGGGGCTGTCGATCAGCCACGAGATCATTCGCCGACACGGTGGAGAGTTACGACTCGAAGACCGTGAAGCCGGAACCGGCTGCCGGTTCTTGGTGAGGCTGCCCGCGCCAGAAAAAGCATCATGAACATCCTGATTGTCGACGACGAAGAAGTCCTGCAGGACGTGCTGACCGCGCTGGTGCGTGAGGAGGGTCACGAGCCGCTGTGCGCGCGCACAGGTGAAGAGGCTCTGACGCTCATCGATCGCGAGGAGGTCGACCTCGTCCTGCTCGATCTCATGCTGCCCGGCATATCGGGGATGGAGGTCCTCAAGCAGATCCGCAAGCACAATAGCGACCTCACGGTGGTCGTTATCACTGCCTTTTCCTCGATCGAAAGTGCCATCGAGGCGATGAAGCATGGTGCGTTCCACTACATCCCCAAGCCGTTCAAGAACGAGGAGGTGCGTCACACGATCCGCTCGGGCCTCGAGCAGCAAGCGCTACGGGTGGAGAACCGCGAGCTAAAGGAGCAGCTTCAGACCCGCTTCGGCTTCGGTCGGATCATCGGCAAGTCGCGAGCCATCCAGCAGGTCTTCGACCTCATCCGGCTCGCCGCCCCTTCGAAGTCGAACATCCTCGTCCTCGGCGAGTCGGGCACTGGCAAGGAACTGGTGGCGAAGTCGATCCACCACAACTCGAAGCGCAGAGACGGACCCTTCGTGACTGTGAACTCGGGCTCCATGCCCGCTGATCTGCTGGAGTCGAACCTGTTCGGCCACGTCAAGGGCTCCTTCACGGGTGCGATCTCGAATAAGAAGGGCCTCTTCGAGCTGGCCAATGGTGGATCCATCTTCTTCGACGAGATCGGCAACATCCCGATCGAGACCCAGGCGAAGCTCCTGCGCGTCATGCAAGAGAAGGAGTTCATGCGCCTCGGCGGCGTTGACGTCCTCAAGTCGGACGTGCGCATCATCGCCGCGACCAACGCCAACCTCGAAGAGCTGGTGGAGAGTGGCGCCTTCCGCGAGGATCTCTACTACCGGCTCAATGTCATCACCATCAACATCCCGCCGCTGCGCAAGCGTGCCGAGGATATTCCGCTCATCGCCCAGTCCTTCCTCTCCAACTACGGCCAGGAGAATGAGAAAGAGCTCAAGGAGATCGCTCCCACCGCGATGCAGCTGCTGTTGGACTACCACTGGCCCGGCAACGTACGCGAGCTGGAGAACGCGATCGAGCGCGCGGTCGTGCTGTCGGGAGGAGAGATCCTCGACGTCGACCTGCTTCCCACCAACGTCAGCCAGCCGGCTGAGATCACAGTTCCTGCAGCGGCAATACCGTCAAACGGCATGTCGCTGAAGGAAGCCGTCAGTGCCTACGAGCGCCAGCTGATCATCAAGGCCCTCCGGGCTTCGGGGGGCGTGCAGAAAAAGGCGGCCGAGCTTCTGAGCGTCAAGCCAACGACCTTGCATGAGATGATGAAACGCCTCAGCATCTCTGCTGAGAGTCTGGCTTCGACGTCATGATCGAAAAACTCCAAGAGCTTGAAAAGAAGCACGACGAGCTCAGCGAGCGGCTGACCCAGCCAGAGGTGTTCTCGAACCCCGCCTTGACGCGCGACACCAACAAGGCGCTGGTTGACCTGCGCCCGGTGGTCGAGCTGTACCGGCAGTTCCGCGACGCGACTCGGCAACGCAACGGGGCGCGAGAGATGCTCGACGGCTCCTCCGACGACGAGGAGCTGGCGGCGATGGCGGTCGAGGAGATCGAGACTCTGGACCTCCAAATCGCCGGGCTGGAAGAGCAGCTCCGCAAAGAGCTCATTCCCAAAGACCCGAACGACAGCCGCAACGTGGTGCTCGAGATCCGTGCAGGCACAGGGGGCGACGAAGCGACGCTCTTCGCTGCAGAGCTGTTCCGCATGTACTCGCGCTACGCCGAGGGGCAGGGCTGGAGAATCGAGCTCCTCGACATCTCTGAGTCCGGTGTCAAGGGCATCAAAGAGGCGTCGGCCATCGTCGAGGGCAAAGGCGCCTACTCGCGTCTCAAGTACGAGGGCGGCGTGCATCGCGTGCAGCGGGTGCCCGAGACCGAGGCCTCGGGACGGATCCACACTTCAGCGGTGACAGTGGCGGTCCTACCGGAGGCCGACGACGTCGAGGTCTCCATCGACGAGAAGGACCTGCGCATCGATCGCTACTGCGCCTCGGGTCCGGGCGGGCAGGGAGTCAATACGACCTATTCGGCTGTCCGTCTCACCCACCTGCCGACCGGGCTGGTGGTGCAGTGCCAGGACGAGCGCAGTCAAATCAAGAACAAGGCAAAAGCCATGCGTGTTTTGAAGGCACGCCTGTTCGACATCGAGAACGAGAGGGCCCAGTCGGAGGAGGCCGCGAAGCGGCGCAAGATGGTCGGCACGGGTGACCGCTCCGAGAAGATCCGTACCTACAACTTCCCGCAGTCGCGCGTCACGGATCACCGCATCCACGTCACTGTGCATCAGCTTCACGGCGTTCTGGAGGGGGACCTCGACGCGCTGATCGATCCCCTGGCGGCACACTTCCAGGCCGAAGAGATCAATACCCCCGTCGGCGTCGACTGACCGGTCCGGCACCGCCGATGGTGCGTAGCATCGCCGACGTCCTGGCCTCAGCGCGCGACCGGCTGGCAGACGCCGCGCCGGGATCACCGCGCCGGGAAGCCGCGCTGATCGTGGCGAAGAGCCTCGACTTGAGCGAGGCGAAGGTGTTCGCTCACCCTGAGCTCCCCGTGGGCGAGGCTGCGGCGAGTAGAATCGCCGGTCTCGTCGAGCGGCGCGCATCCGGCGAGCCCTTCGCTTACCTGTTCGGCGAGCGTGAGTTCTGGGGGCGCCCGTTCTACGTCGACTCCCGCACCCTCATCCCGCGGCCCGAGACCGAGCATCTGGTCGAGGCCGCCCTGCGCCTGTCGCCACCAGAGGGTCGTCTCGTCGACGTCGGCACCGGCTCCGGGTGTATCGGCATCACCCTGAGCCTGGAGCGCGCCGACCTACGGGTCTTCGCAACCGACGTGTCTCCGCCAGCGCTCGCCGTCGCCGACCGCAATCGAGCGCGACATCGAGCACCGCTCGGGCTGGTGGCCGGCGACCTGCTCACGCCGTTGAGGCCAGTCCACATCGACGTCCTCGTCGCCAATCTGCCCTATGTCTCCGAGAGCGAACTCGTCCAATCCCCGATCGACGTTCGCGACTACGAGCCTCACCGCGCGCTCGCCGGCGGCGCTGACGGTCTCGATGTGATTCGCCGATTGCTGGCCGCGGCGTGCGGCCGTCTCGCTCCCGGCGCCTGGCTTCTGCTCGAGATCGGCACCGCTCAGGCGGACGCCGTCGAGGCGCTCGGCGAGGAGTATGATCTGCGCCCCGCGGAGCGGTTGACGGACTACGCCGGCCACGACCGGGTGATCGTCCTGGGGGTCTGAGCCATGGATCGCCTCCACATCTTCGGGCCCAATCGTCTGGTCGGCGGAATCCGCGCCAGCGGTGCCAAAAACGCCGCACTGCCGGCTCTGGCGGCCAGTCTGCTGGCCGACGAGCCTCTGATTCTCGATTCGGTCCCGGCGGTCGCGGACATCCGCACCATGCGGCGCCTCCTCGAGCACGACGGCGTCGAGTCACGCGAGATCGACGGTGCCCTGGAGCTGGCTCCGACCGGCGGTCCAGCCGTCGACGAGGCCCCCTACGAGCTGGTCAAGACCATGCGCGCCAGCGTGCTGGTGCTGGGGCCGCTGGTGGCCCGCCGCGGACATGCCCGAGTCTCTCTCCCCGGAGGCTGCGCCATCGGCGTGAGACCGATCGACCAGCACCTCGCCGGCCTCGAGGCGCTCGGCGCGACCGTCGAGCTGAAGGAGGGCTACGTCGAGGCGAGAGCCGATCGCCTCGTGGGTGGTGAGTTCCGCTTCGCCTCTCCCACCGTCACCGGAACCGAGAACCTGATGATGGCGGCGACTCTGGCCGCCGGCGAGACGGCGCTTCACAACTGCGCCCGCGAGCCGGAGGTCGTCGACCTCGCCGAGCTGCTCAGCAAGATGGGCGCTCACATCGAGGGCGCCGGCGAGGAGACCATCCGCATCGCCGGAGTCGATCGCCTAGGCGGCGCCCGCCATCGCGTAATCCCGGACCGGATCGAGGCCGGGACCTACCTCATCGCGGCCGCGATCAGCGGCGGCGACATCCGGGTCGATCACCTCGACCCGGAGGCCCTGCGACCCTTGCTCGAGAAGCTCGAGGAGACCGGAGCGTGCGTCGAGGTGGAAGCCGACGCGGTACGGGTGCGCCGAGATGGCGTGCTGCTGGCGCGCGACATCGTCACTGCTCCCCACCCCGGCTACCCGACCGACCTACAGGCTCAGTACATGGCGTTGATGACCCAGGCGCAGGGTCCGGCAACGGTCTGCGAGACGGTTTTCGAGAATCGCTTTCAGCATGTTCCCGAATTGGGACGCATGGGAGCGCAGATCGTGGTGGAGGGGACATATGCCAGAGTGGCAGGTCCGACGCGCCTCTCCGGCGCACACGTCATGGCTACTGACCTGCGGGCCTCGGCCTGCCTGGTCCTGGCCGGGCTGGTGGCCGAGGGAGAGACGGTGGTCGACCGGATCTACCACCTGGACCGCGGCTACGACCGCATGGAACTGAAATTGCAAGAGTTAGGGGCTCGAGTGGAGCGGCGATCCGGATGACGAGCCTATTTCTCTACCTATTGCTGGTGGCCGGGGAGGACCCGCGGACAACCCTTGTTGCTCTACAGCATGAGGATCGCGACCCCGACGCGCTCGCTGCAGCGCGCCAGGTGATCGCCGACGACCCGGACCTCGCCCAGTCCCTGGGCATCGAGTACCTCGAGGGCCGACTTCTCGAAGGCCTGGATCGCCCTGACGAGGCGGTACGCGCCTACGTGCGGGTCATGAACCGGTCGCGCGAGTTACGACCGTATGCACTCTTTCGGATCGCGAAGAGCTACGTCGACACCGGCCACCCCGAGCTCGCGGCGGGCCTTCTGGCGGCGCTGCTTCGCGAGCCGACGCCGCCGCAGCTGCTCGGCCCCGCCTACCGTCTGCTGAGTACGGCTCTTCGCGCCGGCGGCGACTGCCGGGTGTTGGTCAAGCTCGAAACCGACCATCTCCCCGAGAACACTCGCCGTGGACTGCGTGTCTTGAGCATCGATTGCGACATGAGCCGCACCCCGCAGTCCTTGCGCGGCGGACCGCGTCCGCACGAAGAACTGGTCGCACTGATCGAGAAGGACGGCACGGACCTGCCCGCCGGTCGTGCCGCCCACTCGCTGGCCACGATCATGCCGGCGCCACCCGACGCACGGATCGCCGCGGTCGTCGGCACGAGCCTCCACCACCACCGCCAGTTCGACCTCGCCGCGCGCTTTCTCGAGCGTGCCGTCGCGGAGCTCTCGCCCGATCTCGGGCGCCAGGGCGAGTACGACACCTACTATCAGCTGATCCGGTCCTGGTTCTGGCAGGGCGACTTCATCCGTGCAGCCGCCGGGTACGGTCAGCTCGCGCAGCGCAGCCTTCGACCCGAGCAGCGGTCACAGGCGCTCTATAACGAGGGGCGCTCGTTCGAGCTCATGGGCGACTGGTCTCGTGCAGCGGCCAGCTATCGACGCGCCTTCCTTGCCGACGAGAATGGCCGTTTCTCGGGCGCGGCCCTGATCTCGGCGCTACGAATCGAGTGGCGCACGGGACAGGAGGAGCGGGCGCGGGAGATCATTGATTTGCTGCCGACACAGCGCGCGTGGGGACCGGAAGCGGCGCGCGCTGCTCTCTTTCTCGCCGTTTCGGACCTGGTGCGCGGCCGCAGCGATCGCGCGGCCGCCTGGCTTGCTCCGGCCGGGCGCGGCTTCGACCGCAACAACGCCAACATCCTGTTCTGGGGCGGCCGCCTGGCCGAGATCGAGGGAGATCGTGAGGCCGCCGTCAACTCCTATCTCGCACTGGTCGCTGACGACGCCTACCAGCTGCTCTCGCGCTCGGCCGCCCAACGGCTGTCGCAACCCCACTTACGGGCGGTGGTCGAGCCGACTCTTCATCGGTACGCGACGGCGACCGGAGCCAGGGAGCTCCATCTCGCGTGGCAGCTGCTGGGGGATACGGATCCCGACGGCAAGGCCGCCGGCGAAAGGCTGCGTCAGAGGCTGGCCCGAAGCCCCGCCAATCTGGTGTACCTCAAGCCCGCGACGCCGGCGACGCCCGATTGGCCGATCTGGCAAGCGTCGCTAGGCGACACCGAGGAGAAGCTCCTCGCCCTGGGCCTCTGGCACGAAGGCGACAGCGTCGTGCTGCGCCACTTTCCGGTCAGCCAGCCAGCGCTGGCGATGATCGCCGGGCACGGGCTCGCCGGCGACGGCAAGACGCGCCGAGCCCTCTACATCGCCGAGATCCTCCGCCGCCGTCTGCCACGAGAAGTGCCGGAGGCGATGGTCGCCCGCAGCTTCAGGGAGCTGCTGTACCCGTACCCCTACCGCGACCACATCGAGAAGGTGGCGGCGCGCCACGGCGTGGACACCAGCCTGCTGCTTGCCATCGTGCGTGAGGAGAGTCGCTTCGACCCCGAGGCGATCTCACCGGCTTCCGCCCGTGGCCTCGGCCAGCTCACCCTGTCGACGGCCCGCCGCGTCGCCGACGAGCAGGGCGTCCCGCTGGCATCACCCGACGACCTGCTCGATCCCAAGATCTCGTTGGAGCTCGCGGCCGCCTACCTCGGTGAGCTGACCCGCTTCTTCGACGGCAATCTCCATCAGGTCGTCGCCGCGTACAACGCCGGCGAGTACCAGGCCACGCTCTGGCGCACCCACTGCTACAGCAAGGAGCCCGAGGAGTATCTCGCCAAGGTCGGCTTCAACGAAACCAACGCTTACCTCGCACGCGTGCTCCGCAGCCGAGCCCAGTACGCGGAGCTATATCGATAGGCTCGGGTTTCGTGCCCGGGACCCTCTTCATCGTCGCGACCCCGATCGGCAACCTGGCGGATCTGACAGAGCGTGCGCGGGAGACGCTTGGCGCCGTCGATCTCGTCGCTTGCGAAGACACGCGGCGCAGCGGCAGGCTCCTGCAGTCAATCGGTGTGCGCCAGAAGCTCGTGTCGCTTCACGAGCACAACGAAGCGCGCCAGCTCGCCGGGCTGGTGTCCGCACTCGCCAATGGATCCGACGTCGCCATCATCTCCGACGCCGGAACCCCTCTGCTGTCCGACCCCGGCTTTCTCGTAGTGCGCGCTGCCGCCGAAGCCGGGCACCGCATCGAGGCAATTCCCGGGCCCTCGGCCATCCTGACGGCGCTCGCCTGCTCCGGCCTGCCGCCGTACCCCTTCACGTTCCTCGGATTCCCGCCCCCCAAGACCGGCAAGCGAAAGACGTGGCTGCGGCGCTTCGCGGAGCTCGACCACACTCTGGTCATCTTCGAGTCACCGCACCGACTGCTCGCTTCGCTCGGCGACATGGTCGAGACCCTCGGCGACCGGCCGGCGGCGATCGGCCGCGAACTGACGAAGCTGCATGAAGAGACGCTGCGCGGCCTGCTGTCCGCGGTCCTGGAGGAGCTCGAGGGCCGCCCTTCCCTCAAAGGAGAGTTCGTAGTGGTCCTCGGCCGCGCCGACTAGAGCGGTCGAGCAACGTCGGCGCGGAAGCGGTTCGAGGGGACGAAACCGGACTGCTCCGCGGTCCGCGGCTCGCTCACCCACAATTGCCGGTCGGGATGCATGCCCGCGCCCTCGATGGCAGAGACCGCTGAGCGGCGCATGCGGTTGAGCAATCGGGTGTCGGCGGTGCCGCAAGCCGGATGCAGACCGCCGTTCGCATCGACTGATGCCTGCCAGGCCTGGAGGCGGGCGGCCGTGACGGTCGGGTCTGCGAGCTGGGTACAGTTCAGCTCGTTGATGTTGAGGTCGACGACGATCTCGTCGCCCTCCTCGACCAGCGCGATCGGCCCGCCGAACGCCGCCTCCGGACCGACATGACCGATGACCAGCCCGACCGAGCCGCCGGAGAAGCGGGCGTCGGTCATCAACGCGATGACGATGCTCTTGTCCCGACACAGTGTAGTGATGCGCGAGGTCGAGTCGAGCATCTCGGGCATCCCCGGCGCACCGCTCGGACCTTCGTAGCGCACGATGACCATGTCGTGGTTCTCGAAGCTTGCCGGGTCGTTCTCCAGCGTGTCCAGAAGGTCCTGTTCGGCGTCGAATATCCGCGCCGTGCCGACGAACACATTGTCTTCGAGTCCGCCCTCGACCCCGGCGAGCTTCAGAACCGCGCTGTGCTCGGGCGACAGGTTGCCGCCGAGAACTCGCAGGCCCCCGGTCGGCTTGTATGGCGCCTCGACGGTGTAGATCACCCGGCCGTCAGGCGCGGGAGGGTCGAGGCGCGCGACCTGGCAGGCTAGCGTCTCACCGGTGCACGTCGGCACCTCGCCGTTGAGGAGCCCGGCGTCGAGAAGCTCCTTGACGATCACCTGAACACCGCCCTGCTCGTCGATGTCGACCATCGAGTAGGCGCCGTACGGGCGGGCGTCTGTGAGCACCGGAACGACGTGCTGCGAAAGATGGTTGAACTCCTCCGGCGACATGATCTCGCCAGAAAAGCTGCAAAAGCCCGCGGCCCGAGCGATCTCGGGCGCATGCAGCAGCACGTTGGTCGAACCGCCGATCGCCATGGCCACGATGACGGCATTGCGGATCGAGTCGCGACCGACGATGTCTCGCGGCGTGGTGCCGCTCGCGATCAAGCCCTCGAGGTAGCCGATCAGCTGATCCGGAAAGACCTCGAGCCGACGCGCGTCGTCAGACGGGGCCGCCACCATGTCGAGTGGCTCCATCCCGACCACGCCGATGAAGGTCTGCATGGTGTTGTAGGTGAACATTCCCCCGCAGCTGCCGAAGCCGGGGCACGCCTCACAGGCGATGCGCTCCTTGAGCTCCTCGTCCGGGCTACCGGCGACCTGAAAACCCGAGATGATGTCGATCGGCTCGTGGGTGACCGAGTCGAGGCCGGGCCGGATGGGGCCGTCGGACATGAGGATCGCCGGGCGGTTGTGCTCGAGCGCGGCGGCGAGCGTGCCGACGGGCGGCTTGTCGCAGGCGACCACCGCGATCGTGCCCTCGAGGCCGCTGGCGCTGAGGTGCTCGCACACGCTGTCGTGGGTGACCTCGCGCCCGATCAACGAATAGCGCATCTCGCGGGTGCCGTTGCGCATGCCGTCCGAGGTGGCGACGGTGTACTCCGGCTGCACCAGACGCATGGGGAGCTGGCCGTCACCCGAGCCGATGCGCTGGCGCAACTTCTCGTGGATCGTCTCGACCTTGCGCTGGACGCCTAGGTAGCACTGGCTGTCGCCCTTGTTGCCGATCACGCCGACTGAGCGACGGTGGATCAGATCGAGATTCGTATCGAGCTCCCGCGCAATGCCGTAGGTCTGCGCGCTGCGCCCTGGATTGGAGTCGATGACGACGGACTTGTCTGACGGCTGATCGGTCATGGATTGGCCTCGCTCGCGTTTGCTTCGAAGTGTTGGATCGTAGCGCCAGTCGCGCCTGAGCGGTACCTAGTCGACGCCGGCTATGAGCCCGGCACGAATCGCCAACCGTCATTCTCGAGCACCGTGCGCGCCGCATCCGCCTCGCGGACCGCGACGAAGACGTAGTCGGTATCGAAGGTCGAGCTCGCGAGCACGCTGATTCCGGCCCGCCGCAAGGGCGCAAGCAGCGACTCGAGCACGCCCACCAGCTCGAAGTCCAGGACTCCGGCGATGCGCATACCGCTCAACGGACCGTGGCGCTGCGCGCCGTCCGGCACGTCGGTCCCGGCACAGAGGATGGATAGCTCGGTCGCGGTCCTTGTGACCGACCAGAGCTCACAGCCTCGTGGTGGCTCTGGCGTGGGCGCCTCGGGCGGCAGCCGGGCCACCCAGAAGGCACTGCTCAGGATCTCAAGCGACTTCTTCAACGGATCCAGCAGCCGCCCAGAACCCGATCGCCGTCGTAAAAGACCGCCGCCTGTCCGGCCGCAACGCCACTCTGCGGCTCGGCGAAATCGACTTCGACCTCTCCGCGCGCACCCGGTCGCACCAGCGCCGCCACACCGGGGTGTCGGGAGCGGATGCGGACCTCGGCCTCAATGGGGCCCGAGGGCGGCGCGCCGATCCAGTGCAGGCCGCCTCCGCGCAGCCCATTCGAAGCCAGTTCTTCGACCGGCCCTACGACCAGCCGATTCGCGTCGGCATCGATCTCGAGTACGTACAGCGGCCGAGACCCTGAGATTCGGAGCCCGCGACGCTGCCCGACAGTGTAGCGATAGGTCGGACCGGCCCGGCCGAGCTCGGAGCCAGACTCATCCACCACCGTGCTCGCTACCCCGGACCGCGCCTCCGCCGGCGTACCGCGGATCCGTTCACCCACGAACTTCTCGACCCCGTTGGCGACGAAGCAGATGTCCATCGATTCAGCCTTGCCGGCGACGACCAGATCACGCCGGTCGGCCTCCCGCCGCACCTCGGCTTTCGTCATCTCACCGAGCGGAAAGCAGGCCCGGCCCAACTGCTCCTGATCGAGCTCGAACAGAAAGTAGGTCTGGTCCTTGCGCTCGTCCACCGCGCGGTGGAGCTCGAGCTCGTCGTCTGCCTCGACGATGCGGGCGTAGTGACCCGTAGCGATGCGCTCGGCGCCGAGCTGGGCCGCACGGTCGACGAAGGCGTCGAACTTGATGAATGTATTGCACCGCACGCAGGGGCTCGGCGTCCGGCCGGCGAGGTAGTCGTCGACGAACGGGTCGACCACCTGGCGCTCGAACTCGTCGTCCATGCGCAACGTGTAGTGAGGGATGCCGACCTGCTGCGCCACCCGCCTGGCGTCACCGAGATCGAGCGATCCGCAGCAGCGCCCGTTGCGAGCCTCCTCGGAGCGATCCCAAAGCAGCATCGACAGGCCCAACACCGACTCGCCGGACTCGGCGAGCAGCGCGGCGACCAGTGACGAGTCGAGCCCACCGCTCATGGCGACGGCGGTGGTCATCGACTCAGTGCCGGCGCCAGTCGGCGCAGCGCCTCGACTTCGCCTGGCAAGGCGTCGAGGAAGGCATCGACCTCGCCAATCGTGTTGGTCTTGCCGAAGCTGATGCGCAACGACGCCAGCGCCTCCGGCGCCGAGACCCCCATCGCGATCAGAGTTGGGCTCGGCTCAACCACCCCCGAGGCACATGCGGACCCGGTCGAGACAGCGAAGCCGGCGAGATCGAGTCGAATGGTCAGTGCCTCACCCTCGACGCCCTGAAAGGCCACGTGCGACGTATGTGGCAGCCTTGGCGAGCCGGCGCAGTGAACAACCGTGTCCGCAATCGCTCCGAGCCCGGCCTCGAACCGGTCGCGCAGCAACGCCAGCGAGGCGTGGCGCTCGTCGAGCTCGAGCCGTGCCAGGCGCGCCGTCTCACCGAAGCCGATGAGGGCGGCGATATTCTCGGTGGAGGCGCGCCGACGCCGCTCCTGGCCACCCCCGAGTAGCCAGGCGCGAAAATCGACACCCGAGCGCACCCACAGCGCGGCGGCGCCGAGTGGACCGTGAAACTTGTGGGCGGCTAGGGTCAGCGTATCGGCGCCCAGCTGGCCCACGTCGACCGCCACCTTGCCGAGCGACTGCACGGCGTCGCAGTGCAGGGCCACCTCAGCGTCTCGGCAAACCTCGGCCACCTCGGCGACGGGCTGCAGCGTGCCGATCTCGTTGTTGGCCGACATTAGACAGACCAGACGAGTGTTCCCACGCAGTGCGGCCCGAACTGCGTCGGGATCGACCCGTCCGTCAGGCGATGGATCGACCAGCGTCGTCTCCACTCCGAGATCCGCGAGCTCAGCGGCTAGCACCCGCAACGAAGGGTGCTCGAGCGCAGAGACGACGAGGTGGCAGTCGAAGCTCGCCGACCGCACGACGTGCCAGAGCAGGGCATTGTTGGCCTCCGTTCCCGACGACGTGAAGACGATCTCCTCGGCTCGCCCACCGACCAGAGCCGCGACCTCGGCTCGTGCCCCCTCTACGGCGTCGCGCGCCGCCTGTCCGAAGCGATGCACCGACGACGCATTCCCCCAGCGCTCCCCAAGCCACGGCAGCATGACCTCGCGCACTCGAGGATCGAGCGGCGTGGTCGAGTTGTTGTCGAGATACACCGCACTCACAGGGGAATCATTCTAGCGCCCGGCGATCTCAGCTAGGCCCATAGGAGGGCGGAATTTGGCAGGTCCGAGACCGGGTTGGGCACGTAGTAGAGTCGAGATTCAGTCCCTTATGCGTCCTGACAACACAGTGGCGAGTCCCCTCTGGCGGGCTCGACTGATGTTCGTCTGTCTGCTCCTCGGCCTGCTCGTGCTCGCTCCCGCGAGTGCCAAGAAGAAGGACCCGCGCTACGACGCGCTGTCCGACACCTACAAGGCTTGGCTCGAGAAGATCGAGCTGCTGATTGCAGACGAGGAGCGCGAGGCCTTCCTCCAGCTCGAGGAGGACTACCAGCGCGACGCCTTTATCGAGCGCTTCTGGAAGATCCGCGATCTGTATCCCGATACCACCCGCAACGAGACGAAGGAGCGCTGGGAGACGTTGCTCGAAGAGGTCATCGACGTCTTCGGCTCGATGCATGACCAGCGCTCCGAGATGGTGCTTCTGAACGAGATGCCCGACTCCCGCATCGAGTTTCGCTGCACCGGCGTCGTCGTGAATCTGGAGGCCTGGTACTACCGCTCCTCGACCCGGGTCGGCTACGAGTTCTTCGTGCTCTTCTATCAGCGCTACGGGGCGCAGAACTACCATCTCTGGCGGCCGGGCGAAGGTCTCGGCGAGCTGCTCGACAACTCCGCCGCCGCCCCCGGTCATCAACGTGACTTCTGGCAGTCCTTGAGCACCTGTCAGCAGGGAGACATCGTCGAAAGGGTGATCAGGATCCTGTTGTCGAACCCGCTCGAGTTCGACATGCTCGAGGCCAAGCTCACTTCGCCGGCGGTGTCGCCGTCGCCGGAGTGGATCGCCACCTTCGACTCCTACTCGACCGAGCTACCCGAGAACGCCGAGGTTTTCGCCGCAGAGCTGCTGCTCGACTTCCCGTCTCGCTACCAGACCCGGACTGTCATGCAGGGCACGGTCAAGATCGACCCGACCGCGGTCGGCAGGACGGCGATGGAGGGCCACGAGAGCTACGACCTGCTGCTTTCGGGCGAGATACTGCGCAAGGAGCGGTTGTTCGAGAACTTCCGCTACAAGTTTGACTTCCCCGCGACGGCGATCGGGGACGCACCGATCCCGATGTCCTTCGAGCGGCGTCTACGCCCCGGCAGCTACAAGCTCATCGTCAAGGTCGAGGATCTCGCCAGCGGTCGCTACTACCGGGAGGCTCGCGACATCGACGTGCCCGATCTCGATCGTCGGCCAAGACCGCCGCCGGACGCGGAGAGTGCCGCGATTCTGGAGGCGGCAGCGGCCACGCTCGACGTCGATGTGACCACGATTCAGATCGTGCAGCCGCGCGGCGACATGCATTCGGGGATGGTGCGCTTCAACACCCTGACGACCGGTGACGACATCGCCGAGGTGGTCTTCATCCTCGACGAAACGACGCGGATGCGCAAGCGCACCCCCCCCTGGAGCCTCGATCTCGACCTCGGCCGCGTGCCGCAGACCCGCCAGTTGCAAGTCGTTGCAGTCGACGCCGAAGGTAATGAGCTCGCGCGCGACCAGGTCACGCTCAACGGCGGTGTCCACCGGTTCGGGGTGCAGCTGACGGAGCCGCTTGGCGACCAGCTCTACGAGCACTCGGTTGCGGCCACGGCGGCGCTGGCGATTCCCGAAGACTCGGCCGTCGACAAGGTCGAGTTCTACTTCAACGAAGATCTGGTGGCGACGCTCTTCCAGCCACCGTTCACCCAGGAGATCCTGCTGCCGACGAAGGGTGCTGTGGGCTACGTGCGTGCGGTCGCCTACCAGCCCGACGGCAACTCGACCGAGGATCTGGTGTTCGTCAACGCACCGGACTTGCTCGAAGAGGTCGAGGTCGAGTTCGTCGAGCTCTACACCACCGTGCTCGACAAAGAGAATCGCCCGGTGCTCGACCTCGCCGAAGCGGACTTCACCGCCTTCGAAGACGGCGTCGAGCAGTCGGTGGTGCGCTTCGATCTGGTCCGTGACCTGCCGATCCACGCCGGCATCATGCTCGACACCTCCGCATCGATGGAAGGTTCGATCGACGGCACCAAGCAGGCCGCACTGCAGTTCTTCCGCGACACGATCACGCCAAAGGACCGCGCGGCGCTGGTCACCTTCAGTGACTACCCGAACCTGGCAATGAAGTTCTCGAACGAGATCGAGGATCTGGCGGCGGGCCTGGGCGGCATCAAGGCCGAGCGCGGCACGGCGCTCTACGACTCGCTGATCTTCGCGCTGTACTACTTCAACGGCGTGCGCGGTCAGCGGGTGTTGCTGCTGCTCTCCGACGGCAAGGACGAGGCCAGCCGCTTCTCCTACGACGACGCTCTCGAGTACGCGCGGCGCACTGGCGTAGCGATCTACGCCATCGGCCTTCAGATCACCGGCAAGGGTGCGCGCGAGGCGAAGGGCGCGCTCAACGAGATCTCGAAAGAGACCGGCGGGCGGAGCTTCTTCATCGAGTCGGTCGACGAGCTCGGCGAGATCTATGCGGCGATTCAGGCTGAGATCCGGTCGCGGTATCTGATTGGGTATCAGTCTTCGAATGTGGAGGGGGGGCGCGGGTTTCGGGAGGTTTCTGTGGCGGTAGGCAGGGGTGGGTTGAAGGCGAAGACGATGAGCGGGTATTACCCGTAGTCGGGGGTCCGGCGCCGAAGTGAGTCTTCGTGGGGTCCCCAGACGGAGGAAGCCCGCACGGTGCTCGCGGAAGGGGGCGCCCGGCCCCGGTGGATAGAAGGGGCTCCCGGAGGCGACGTGCGGCGGTAGACTGTTGGGAATGCTCGCTCGCCCTTTAGTGGTCGGCCTGCTGAGCGCAGTCCTACAGGTCGCCCTTGCCGCACAGCTGGCGCGTGCACAAACGGACAGTAGCCAGCTGTTGCCACGCCATAGGGCGTTTCTCGAAGAGGTGACGCTTCTCATTGGGGAGCCGGAGCGGGAGGCGTTTCTCGGGCTGCGGGAGGGGTACCAGCGAGATCGGTTCTTGGATCGGTTCTGGCAGGTTCGAGATCCGTTTCCGCAGACGGCGCGCAATGAGTTTCGTGATCGCTGGGAGGCGAACGCGGAGGCGGCGGGGGCACGCTTCGACGATCTCTCGGATCACCGGGCGCAGATGATCCTGTTCTTCGGCGAGGAGAGCCGGAGCTTTCGGGCCCTGTGCAGCGACGTTCTCGAACCGATCGAGTTCTGGGTCTTCGATGCTATTGCGGGCGTGCGGCCTAACTTCACGATCGCCTTCAATGGCGCGGGCCGGGAGCGATCGAGCTCGAAGATCTGGGACCCCACGACCGGGCTCAGCGCGCTGCGGTCCAGGCTCCGCTCGGGTCTCGTCAGCGACCAGGAGATGGTGACGCTGATCACCCAGGGGTGCACACGGGGCGACCAGATAATGAGCGCCCTCAGCCGCAGCGTCGACTGGGCGGAGGTGCGCGATGGATTGCCCTTGAGGCCCCGAGTCGCGAAAGAGTGGGTCGCCGCCTTCAAGGCCAGGTCGACCGACCTGCCTGACGGTGCCAAGACCCTGCCGGCCTCCTACATCACGCAGTATCCAGGCGCCTACCAGAGCCGCACGGTCGTGCAGGTGCTGGTGAGCGTCCCGCGTGCAGAGGCGGCTATCGGCGAGCTAGGCAAGCACCGCTCGCACAACTTTTTGATCGACGGCGAGGTGCTCCGTCGGGGAGAGCTCTTCGAGTCGTTCCGCTACAAGTTCGATGTCGCCGTCACCGACGACGACACTTCCGAGCCGATTCCCCTCGCGGTCGAGCGCTACCTACGCCCTGGCGACTACCGGATCATCGTCAAGGTCCAGGACCTGAACTCGGATCGCTTCTCTCGCCTTCAGGAAGCGATCGAGGTCCCCAATCTGCGAGTTGCACCAAAGGTGGCGAGCGCGGCAGCGACACCGCCCTCGGAGCCGGTCGGCAGACTCGAGTTTCTCGACGAAGCGAACGCGTCGCTCGACGGCAGCACCGCGGCTGCCGATCACGTCGTCAGGGTCACCGCACCGAGCGACCGCCTGCTGACCGACATCATCCGCGTCGGCGCCAAGGCCACCGGTGAGGGTATCGCCAAGGTCGCTTTCGACCTCGACGGCAAGCAGATTCTCGCCAAGACACGGCCGCCCTACAGCATCGAGATCGACCTGGGCCGTGCGCCCAGGATCCACCGTCTGCAGGCGCGAGCCATTGGCGCCGACGGCACGACTCTGGCCAGCGACGAGACCTTTCTCAACACGGGGCCGCACCGCTTCGGAGTGAGACTGATCGAGCCGCAGCGTGGCCATCGCTACGAGCGCAGCGTCAGAGCCAGTGCCCAGGTCGAGATCCCAGAAGGCGAGCAACTCGACCGCGTCGAGATGTATCTCAACGAAACCCTCGTCGCCACCCTCTTCCAGCCGCCCTTCATCCAGCCGATCGCGATTCCCGACGGCCAGGACCTGGGCTACGTGCGCGCGGTCGCCTTTCTCGAGGACGGAAACTCGACCGAGGATCTGGTGTTCGTCAACTCTCCCTATCCGCTCGACGAGGTCCACGTCGACATGGTCGAGCTCTACACCTCGGTCTTCGATGGCAAGGGTCGCCCGGTCGGCGATCTCGCTCTCGCAGACTTCGAGGTGCGCGAGAACGGCGAGGCCCAGAGCATCCGACGCTTCGAGCCGGTGACCGAGCGCCCAATCCACGCCGGCATCCTGCTCGACACTTCGATCTCGATGCACGAGGAGATCGAGGAGGCCGAGAAGGCGGCGCTGAAGTTCTTCGACTCCGTGCTGCGCCCGCGAGACCGGGCGTGCCTGATCGTCTTCTCTGACCAGCCGCAGCTGGTCGTGCCCTTCACCAACAGCGTCGAGATCCTCGCCGGCGGGCTGGCCGGCCTCGTCAGCGAGGGAGAAACCGCCTTTCACGACAGCCTCGTCTTCGCGCTGCACTACTTCAGCGGCCTGCGCGGCAAGCGAGTCCTGATCGTGATCTCGGATGGCGAGGACTCCGACAGTCGCTACCGCTTCGAAGAGGTGATGGAGTTTGCCCGCCGGGCCGGTGTCGCGATCTACTCGATCGGTCTCGGCATCACCCAGCGCGACGTGATCGCTCGCAACAAGTTGCTGCGGTTGGCCGACGAGACGGGCGGCAGGCACTTCTTCATCGAAGACGCAGATGGTCTGTCGTCGATCTACGCCAAAATCGAGACCGAGATCCGCGCACAGTACCTGCTCGCCTATCAGTCGTCACAGAAGGGCTCGAAGTTCAGAGAGGTGCGCCTCGATATGACCCGTCGCGGCTTGAAGGCGAAGACGATGCGTGGCTACTACCCTTGAGCCCGACGGAAGTCGGGGCGCTGCCAAGCCTCGTCCTGGCGTCGGGATCTCCCCGCCGGCGTGAGCTCCTTGGCACGCTGGGCCTCGAGTTCGAGGTCCGCCCTCCCAACGTGCCGGAGAGTCCCCACCCGGGCGAGACTCCGGAGGGGTATGTGCGGCGGCTCTCGCGTGAGAAGGCGGCCGCCGTCGGCACCGCAGGAGAGCTCGTGATTGCGGCAGACACCATCGTCGTCGTCGACGACGAAGTGCTGGAGAAGCCGGTCGACAACGCCGAGGCGGCGTCGATGCTTCGTCGACTTCAGGGGCGCGAGCATCGCGTGCTGACCGGAGTCTCGGTACGGGACGTGTCCGCCGCCGGCCTGGTCACCGATCACGGCGAGAGCCTCGTCCACATGCGCCCCATGATCGACGACGAGATCACCTGGTATGTCGCCACCGGGGAGCCGGCCGACAAGGCGGGCAGCTATGCGCTACAGGGAATCGGTGCGATCTTCGTCGCCGGAGTCACGGGATCGAGCTCGAATGTCATCGGCCTGCCCCTGGCCCTGGTCTACGTCCTCTTCGCGAGCATCGGTCACGACCTCAAGGCCTATTCGGCCGAGCCGGGAGAGTGAGGCCTTGGGATACACTCCGAGCGAGATGAACTCCGCGACGAAGCCGTTGCAGATCATCTTCGACCCGACCCCAGAGATCTTCGCGACCGACGCCCAGGGGGCCTTCACCTACCCTCTGCTGCACGAGGCGTCGCCCCAGGTCCAGACCGGCGCCTACGACGAGGTTCGCTTCGTCTTCTCGATCTGGCCGCCATCCAGCAAGAAGGTCATCGATCTCGACCGCACCTACGTCGAGCTTCAGGTCTCTCTGGACCCGGAAGAGGACCACTGGACCAAGCTAGCCGAGATCGAGCCCGTCGTCCCCGCCTACAACGCAGGCCAGCGCTTCGACGGCTGGATCGTCTTGCCGATTCTCGGTGCTTCGTGCGCGTTTTCTTTGGCGGGCAGCGGGTTTCAGGCACGGACACGGTTGCAGGCGCGGGCTAGCGCGTACTTTGTCGCTTAGCGGTAGGCGTCGGCTGGGAGAGGACCTCCGTCGCCGAGGAGTGCCTTCGTGGGTTTCCCGTAACGTGAGGGATCCCACGAAGACTCACTCATGAGTCGGAGACTACAACTACCCAGATCTACCTGAATCCCCGCCGCAGTTCCCTACGGAATATCTGAACCGTACTGTCGTCGTAAAGACAAACGACCACCTTCGCAAGCTTCGTTCCGCCCTGTAGATAGCGGTGGATCTCGGTCAGCAGGATGCGGGCGCAGCGGTCGACCGGGAACTTGAACACACCGGTCGAGATCGCGGGGATCGCGAGGGAGCGGAGGCCGTGGCGGTCTGCCAGTGCCAGTGCGGAACGGACCGCGGAGGCGAGCTTGCGCTCCTCGTCGCCCTCTCCCATTTCCGGTCCGACGGAATGGATCACGCGCTTCGCGCTCAATTCGCCGGCGGTTGTCATCACTGACGTGCCAACTGGCGTGCCACCTATGCGATCGCACTCCTGTTGGATGGAATCGCCACCCTTCTCGCGGATGGCGCCCGCTACACCGGTACCCATCGCCAGCTTCTCGTTGGCCGCATTGACGATGGCGTCGACCCGTATGGCGGTGATGTCACCCTCCAGAAGCTCCAGAAGGGTGTCATTCATCTTGAAAGCGATCCGGTTCTCCCCCATAACCGCGGAATTCTATCGTATTTCGCTGCAAACAAGGCCCTTACAAGTGCCCAAACTGTCACCTTCCGAGGACGAGTCCTCACCGGCCTGCCAAATCTGCTGCGATATACACTCCGCCGGTCATGCTCGCGGCGCTGAAGACCCAGCTAGCCACACTTCTCGCGAGAACGATCGCAGAGCTCTATGACATCGAGCACTCGCCCGTGATCGAAGTGCCGCCGACTCGTGAGCTGGGCGATCTGGCGGCGCCGGCCGGCCTGCACCTCGCGCGGGCGTTGAAGCGGAATCCGCGCGAGATCGCGGCCGAGATCCACGCTGCGCTACAGCTACCGCCTGAGCTCGCGCGAGCCAGCGTCGAGGGGCCCGGTTACCTGAACTTCTTCGTCGAACGCTCCAGCTTCGCCGCGAGGGTCGCGGATGGGAACCTGCTCAGCTCCGCGGACTCCACCGAACGCATCGTGGTCGAGCACACCAACATCAACCCCAATAAGGCGGCGCACATCGGGCATCTGCGCAACGCCATTCTGGGAGACGTCCTGGCGTCGGTGCTGCGGGCCCTGGGTCGCCGCGTCGAGGTCCAGAACTACATTGACGACACCGGCGTGCAGGTAGCCGACGTCGTGGTGGGCTTCGTCGACATTCGGGGAATGGATGCGGAGGCTGTGGCCGCGGTCGAGGAGCCGTTCGACTACTACTGCTGGGACCTCTACAGCGCGGTCGGCGACTGGTTCGATGCCGATCCCCAGCGCCGCAAGCTGCGACGCGACACCCTCCATGCCCTCGAAGCGAACGCCGGAGAGCGCGCGGAGATCGGGCGCCTAGTCGCTCGGCGCATCGTGCACTGCCATCTCCAGACGATGCAGCGCCTCGCCATCGGCTACGACCTCATCACTCGCGAGAGCGAGATCCTTCGCCTGCACTTCTTCGCAACCGCCTTCGAGCGCCTCAAGACGGCGGGCGCCGTGCGCCTCGAGGAGTCGGGCAAAAACGCCGGCTGCTGGGTCATGCCGTTGTCGGAGGATCCCGAGTTCGAGGGGCTGGAGGACGCCGACAAGGTCATCACCCGCTCCGACGGCACGGTCACCTACGTCGGCAAGGACATCGCCTATCAGCTTTGGAAGTTTGGCCGACTTGGGCTCGACTTCCAGTACCGCAAGTGGGACGCGGAGGGGGTGTGGGAGACCGCCGAAGCCGATGGCGCCGGCGATACCGGGGATGTGCCGGTGTTCGGGCGCGGCGATCAGGTCATCAACGTCATCGACGCTCGCCAGAGCTACCTGCAGAAGATCGTCGCCGCCGGCCTGCGAGCGACCGGTTTCGAGGTCGAAGCCGACCGCAGCATCCACTTCGCCTACGAGATGGTGGCGCTGTCTCCCGCCGCCGCGGCGCAGCTCGGTGTCGAGACCGAGGACGACTCGAAGGCGACCCTCATGGCGGGCCGCAAGGGAATCGGCGTCAAAGCCGATGACCTACTCGACCAGCTCACCGAGAAGGCGAGCAACGGCATCGCCGAGCGCAACCGAGAGCTCGACCCCACCGAGCTCGAGCGTCTGAGCCTTCAGATCGCGACCGCGGCGATGCGCTTCCTCATGGTCAAGGCCACGACCACCCGCGTCATCGCCTTCGACTTCGAAGACGCTTTGAACTTCGAAGGCGAGACCGGTCCCTACCTGCAGTACTCGCTGGTCCGAGAGCAGAACATCCGCCGCCGACTCGAGGCTGCCGATCTGCCGGCGAGCACCGACGCCGCCGCGATGGCCGCCCTACCCCCCGAGCTCTGGCAAGACGACCTTTGGGACCTCGTGCTCACGGTCTCGCAAACCTCCGAGATCGCCGAAAGGGCCGCCGACACACTCGAACTCTCACTCCTTGCCCGCCACGCCATCGACCTGGCGCGAAAGTTCCACGCCATCTACCACCGCCACCCGATCCTCCAAGAAGAAGACGAGGCCCTCCGAACCGTCCGCCTGGCCACCATGGACGTCTTCCGCAAAGGCCTCGCCGAAATCCTCGACATCCTCGGCATCCCCATCCCCGAGCGCATGTAGCCGGCCGATCCGCCCTCCAACCCCGCCTAGAGACGTTCCAGCTCCGCGGGCCTGGCGCCGCCTCCAGCGAGCGCACGAACAGCCCGTCATGGGGCTGAGGGAGGGTGGGCACCCGTCGCGCGGAGCGTCTGCGCGAGCACGACGGGCTCCCTCCCGTGCTGGGGACCCCATGAAGACTCACCTAGGCGACGGGAATCGTTCGTACCCTCGCCCTAGTCCATCTGCTTACGCAGCACGGTCGGAATGTCGTAGTCATCGACCGAAGACCAATTCGGCCCGAAGCCACCCTCGTCCTTCTGATGATTGTGCGCCAGCACCTTCTTGTAAAACGGAACCTCTTCCTCCTCCTCGTCCGCCACCTCGTCGCGCTCGCGCCCACTGAGCTCCATCTGATCGAGGCCCGGGCCTGCTGGCTCGGGTTCCGCCGAGGGCGCTTCCTCCTCCGTGTGTGACCAGACCGAAGGCTCCGCGGCTTCCTCTTCTCGCGGCGGGGTGAAGGCCGACGCGAAGCTGGGCTCCTCGTCGACCGAGAATACGCCCTCACGGAAGCCGGTGGCGATGACCGTGACCTTGACCTCGTCGACCATGTTCTCGTCGATAACGAGACCCGAGATGATGTTGGCGTCGGCGTCGACCAGATCCGAGATCGCCTTGGCCGCGTCGGCTACCTCATGAAGGGTGAGGTCCTGACCTCCGGTGATGTTGATCAACACTCCCTGGGCGCCCTGGATCGAGGTCTCCTCGAGTAGCGGCGACGACACGGCAGCCTGAGCCGCTTCGATCGCGCGGTTGTCACCCTTGGCGAGGCCACTGCCCATCAGCGCCATACCCATTCCGGTCATGATTGTCCGCACGTCGGCGAAGTCGGCATTGACCTCGCCGGGAATGGTGATGAGGTCCGAAATCCCCTGAACGCCCTGACGCAGCACATCGTCGGCGGTGAGGAAGGCCTCGCTCAGCGGCGTGCCGCGATCGACGAACTTGAGCAGGCGCTCGTTGGGGATCGCGATTACCGTATCGACCGAGTCACGCAGCATGTCGAGGCCGGCATCGGCGAGGAGCATGCGCCGCCGGCCCTCGAACGCGAACGGCTTGGTGACGACGGCAACGGTCAACGCGCCCACCTGAGCGGCGAGCGACGCGAGGACCGGAATCGCGCCGGTACCCGTGCCCCCGCCCAGCCCGGCGGCGAGAAAGATCATGTCCGAGCCCTCGATGTACTCGAGAATCCGGTCGCTGTCTTCCAATGCCGCCTTACGGCCGACATCAGGGTCGGCACCGGCGCCGAGACCCCGCGTGATCAGCTTGCCGAGCTGTATCTTGGTAGGCGCTCGGCACTTCGCCAACGCCTGCAGATCGGTATTGGCGGCGATGAACTCGACGCCGCGTAGTTGCGCGTCGATCATGCGGTTGACCGCATTGCCACCACCGCCGCCGACACCGATCACCTTGATCTTGGCCGGCAGCAGGTCGCGATTCTCGAGTGTGATCGGGAGGTCCCCGTCCGTCTTCTGTTCATCAAAAAAGATCATCTCGCTAGGCCCCTTTCTCTACTGTGTTCTCCGCGCGTTCCGCGACCCTCACAGCAGGTCCGAGAACATGCCCTTGACACTGCCCATCAGCGACCGCACTCCAAAAAAAGAGCGACCGCTTACGCGCGGATGGGCGTCTTCTTCACTCTTACCGTGAACCAGAAGCCCCGCCGCAGTCGACCAGGTCGGGCTGTGAATGACGTCGACCAATCCCCCCAGACCGCTCGGCAGACCTGCCCGAGCGCTGGCATCAAAAACCTGTTCTGCGATCTCCACCAGACCGTCGAGCTGGGCGCCGCCGCCTGTCAGCACCAACCCGCCACGCAGGTTCAGGTCGCCGACCGACTTCGTCATCTCCTCGCGGATCAGGTGAAAGATCTCCTCCGCCCGTGGTTGGAGAATCTCGGTGAGCTCGCGCCGCGCGACGACCCGTGCACCGCCACCGCCCACCGCGCCCACCGAAATGCCCTCGTCGCTGTCGACGAGACTCGCAAGGCAGCAGCCGTAGCGGGCCTTGATCTCCTCCGCCTCTGCAAAGGGCGTCCGCAACACCATCGCCAAGTCGTTGGTGAAGTGACCCGCCGCGATCGGCAGTACCGCGCTGTGGTGCACCTCGGAGTTGGTGTAGTAGGCAAAGCTTGTAGTGCCTGATCCGATGTCGACCAGCAAAACGCCGAGTTCCTGCTCGTCGGGCGTCAGCACAGCCATCGCCGTGGCGAGAGGCTCGAAGACGATCCCCACCACCTCGATGCCGGCTTTGTTGACGCAGGTCAGAAGTGTCTTCGACCGCGTTGCGTGACCGGTGACGAGATGCACCAGCACCTCGAGCCGGCCGCCGAGCATTCCAAGGGGATCGGCGATGCCGCCCTGGTCGTCGACGATGAACTCCTGCGGAATAGCGTGGAGGATCTCGTGATCGGCCGGCAGCGCCGCCGACTGGGCGGCCTCCAGCACTCTATCGATGTCCTGGCGGTTGATCTCGCGGTCCTTGCGGGCTACCGAGACCATGCCTCGCGAGTTCACGCTGCGTACGTCGGGGCCGGCGGCGCCAACGTAGGCCCGCGAGATCTCGACTCCCGCCATCACTTCTGCCTCTTCGCAGGCCTGCTTCAGCGCCTCGACCGTGCTCTCGACGTTGACGATGTTGCCGCGCCTGGCTCCGCGGTTCGGGGCCAGACCCTTGCCGACCACCTCCAACTCCCCGTTCTCGTCGTGTTGGCCGATCAGAACAGCGACCTTCGACGAACCGATGTCGATTCCGACAATGTGGTCTTCGGTGTTGGGCATCTACGTAACGTCTCCTTGATTTGGGTCCCACTGCGCTGCCTCGCCAGACCGCACGATCACCTGGCCGCGGTAACGAAGATCGATCTCGCGGATCTTGAAAGGATCGCCGGCCGAGTCACCGTCTTCACGAATGCGGGCCATGAGAGTCGCCAGTTCCCGTATGCGCTCGGCTCCATCGGTGGAGCGCACCAGAACCGGAAACGCGAGGCCTCTCGAAAAGAGTCTGAAATCGTCATCTCCCACCACCTCGAGACCGTGGAGCTGCGACAACCAGATCGGAAGCGTCGCGCCCCCGCTTTCGAGACTCCGGCCGAGCTCGATCGCGCGCTCCAGGCATTGGGTCTCGGCCAATTCCATGGCTGTCGGCGGTCCACCGTCCGTCTCTTTCGGCCGGACGCGCAGGAGGCCGGCAACCGAGTCGTTCGCACCCACAGGCGCGATGCGCTGGCCCGCGACATCGACGTAGACCAGACTGCCGCCGCTCGTGAGAACGGCTGCCGGTTCGCGCTCCTCGATCGAGACCCGTAGCCCGTTGGGAAGGGCCTTGTCGACCACAACGCTCGCGATCCAGGGATGGCCGTCGAGGCGAGCCTGCACCCTGTCGAGCGGCAGCGTCACCAGATTCTGTCCCATCTCCGGACCGAGCCGTGCCCGAACCCAGCTCTCGGCCACTCGGCCGGTAACCTGCGCTTCGAGATTCGCGAGCTCGAAGCCACCACTGCGCACGAGCCAGGACGCGACCGCCAATGGCGGCGCGACCACCATGAAGGCGCGCGCGAGGACGCGGACCAGCGCGACCGCGGGCGACGAGCGCCGGCGGCGCCGCGGATGCCGCGGCCGGAGAAACTCGCCGGCGACGGCACGGCTCGGAGTCGTCAACCGTCGCTCTCCGCGAGACTGCGCGCCAGTTGATAGATATCGCCGGCACCGAGCGTAAGGATGGCGTCGCCCTCCTCGATCCGGCTGGCGAGCTCTACATCAACGTCGCGCCAGTCCTCGCAATAGAGGACATCCTCGTGACCCGCTTCGCGAGCGGCGTTGGCTACGAGCTCTCCCGTCACGCCCTCGACGGGCTGCTCGCGCGACGGGTAGACATCGGTGACTACGGCCGTGTCGGCCGCCAGCAGGGCGCGGCCGAAGTCGGTGGCGAAGGCCCGGGTTCGGCTGAACAAATGGGGCTGAAACACCACGTGAACCCGCGATTCAGGGAACACCTGGCGCGCCGCCTCGAGCGTCGCCGCAACCTCGGTCGGATGGTGGGCGTAGTCGTCGACCACCGTCGCCCCGCGCCAGGTGCCGAGTCGCTCGAAGCGCCGATGGACGCCTCCGAAACCGGCGAGCGCGTCGGTGAGACCTTCGATGTCCAGCCCCACGCCCAGGCCCACGGCAAGGGCGGCGAGGGCGTTCTGAACGTTGTGCACACCAGGGATCGGCAGCCGTATCGTCCCGAGGCGCCCCTCCCGCGACGAGGAGGCGACGAAGGCCGAGCCGTCGGCGTCGACCTCGATGTCGGTGGCGCGAATCTCGGCCTCGGCGCTGAGGCCGTAGGTGACCACGCGCCTGTCGGCGAGGGCAGGCAGAATCTGACGGACGTTGTCGTCGTCGACGCAGACGATGACCTGGCCGAAGAACGGGACCTTCTGAGCGAAAGTCACGAAAGCCTCGCGAATATCGTCGAGGTCGCGATAGGTGTCGAGATGCTCAACGTCGATCGAAGTCAGGACCGCGATGATCGGCGCAAGGCGCAGGAAGCTTCGGTCGAACTCGTCGGCTTCGGCAACCAGATAGTCGCTACGGCCATGACGTGCGCCCGTCCCGGTCACGCGGAGGCGCCCGCCGACGATCACGGTCGGGTCGAGGCCGCCTTCGGTGAGCAGCAGGCCGACCAGAGAGGTGGTCGTGGTCTTGCCGTGGGTGCCCGCGACGGCAATGCCGTACTTCAGACGCATGAGCTCGGCGAGCATCTCGGCCCGTCGGACCACGGGAATCCCAGCCGCGCGTGCCGCAACCACTTCGGCGTTGTCCGGCGGCACGGCCGACGAGATGACGACCAGATCGGACCCCTCGACATTCGCGGCCTCGTGCCCCGCCCGGATCGCAACACCCAGAGCCGAAAGCCGGGTCGTGGTGTCGGACAGCGAGAGGTCCGAGCCGCTGACGCGCAGGTCGTAGTCGAGCAGAATCTCGGCAATGCCGCTCATGCCCGCGCCGCCGACGCCCACGAAGTGCACATGCGACAGAACGGCGAAATCCCGGAACATCACCGCGACACCTCCGCCTCGACGAGGCTTGCGATCGCCTCCGCGGCGTCCGACCGGGCGAGCTGGCTGGCGCTGGACGACATCGCCTCGAGCCGCTGCGCGTCGAGCACATCGAGCAGAACGAGGCGTAGCTTTTCGGGATCGATCTCCATCGCATCCACGACGCGGGCCGCGCCCGCAGAGTGGAGTGCCGCCGCGTTGTGGCCCTGGTGGCCTCCGGCGAGCGACAGCGGAAACAGAATCGAGGGTCGACCCGCGGCGCAGATCTCGGCCAGTGTCACCGCGCCCGCACGCGATAGCACCAGATGGCAGTCGGCCATCGCCTCTGCGACATTGTCGATGAAGGGCACCACCGTCGCCTTGACGTCGGTCGCCATGTAGGCCGACTCGGTGGCGGCCTCCTTTCCCGAGCCGGCTTGGTGCACCACCTCGAGCTCGCGGTCCCCGTCGCGGACCAGCCGATGAAGCACCGGCGGGACTTCGACGTTCAGGCTCTGAGCCCCCTGGCTGCCACCCAGGACCAGGATCTTCCAGGGAGCGCCGAGCGCCGGTCGATCGACCTCGAAGAAGCTGCGGCGCACCGGCACTCCGGTCAGCTCGGTGGAGCAGGGCAGCGCATCGGCGGTCCTCTGCCAGGCCACCGCTGCCGAGCTCGCAAAGCGACCCAGAAGACGATTGGCCAGCCCTGGCTCGGCGTTCGGCTCCACCAGGATCAACGGCAGCCGGCACAGCCGGGCCGCGAGTCCCGCCGAGACACAGACATAGCCACCGGTGGCGATCACCACGTCGGCACCGAGACGCCGGATCAACCCCACCGCGCTCACCGTGGAGCGCGCCAGGGTGGCCAACGCGCCCAGACCCTGGATTGGGTTGCGGCCGCGCAGCGGCTTCGCCGGTAACGAGTGGAACTCGAGTCCCTGCGAGAGCGCGAGGCGCGCCTCCATGCCCTGGGCCGTTCCGGCGAAGCTCACTTGCCATCCTCGCCTCTCCAAGGCTTCGGCAACGGCGAGCCCAGGGAACACGTGTCCCCCGCTTCCACCACCAGCCAAGAGTGCTCGCCTGCCCACCTCATGTTCCGTGCTGCGAGACGTTGAGCACCAGCCCGCAGGCCAGGAGCGTAGAAACCAGCGACGAGCCCCCGTAGGAAATGAGCGGCAGTGGAGTACCCGTGGTGGGTAGGAGTGAGACCGCCACGCTGATGTTGATGAAAGCCTGGAGCACGATCGACGTGCACAAACCCCAGGCCATGTACTTCGCGAACGGTTCGCGGACCTTGTGGCCCGCGCGCATGCCGCGCCAGAAGAACACCGCGAAGAGCAGGACCACACCGACGGCGCCGATCAGCCCCAGCTCCTCGGCCAGGACTCCGTAGATGAAATCCGACTCGGCGAAGGGCAGAAAGTGCAGCTTCTGCACGCTCTGGCCCAGGCCGAGACCCCACGGTCCCCCCGAACCGACTGCGATCATCGACTGCACCACCTGATAGCCGCCACCGAGAGGATCCAGCTCGGGCTCGAGGAAGGAGAACAGCCGCGCCCGCCGGTACGGCACCGAGATCACAAGAAACCATAGGGCCGGCAGCGCCACCACTACCGAAAGCGCGATGAAGCGCCACGACAGTCCAGCGAGAAACAGCATGATGCCGGCGGTCGCGAGGATGATCCCTGCCGTCCCGAAGTCCGGCTGGAGCAGGATCAGGACAACGAAGAAGCTCGTCCCCAAAGCCACCGGCACGAGCATCGACGGTTCGTTGACCTCTTCGTCCTTGCGCGCAATGTGGTACGCGACGAAAAGCACCACGGCGATCTTCGCCAGCTCAGAGGGCTGGATCGAAACACCGCCGACGAAGATCCAGCGATTGGTGGAGTTCACCTCGGGAGACAGAAGCGCCAGGATAAGAAGGCCCACGACGCCACCAACGATCGTGTACAGAACGGCAGGCCGCTGCAGGCGGCGGAAGTCGAGCTGCATCGCCACCACCATCGCGACCAGACCCAGGATCGCTGCGGCGATCTGTTTGAGGAACGGGTGATTTGAAAGCGCCGACTGCCGTGTCGGGTCGACGTTGAAGACCGACGCCGAATAGACCATGACGATACCGAGCAGCAGCAGCACCGTGATGGTGAAAAAGAGCGGTTTGTCGAAGACCAGCTTCTTAGCCACGGCGCGCCTCCGCGAGCTCTGAGACGAGCTCCTGAAAGCGATCGCCGCGCTCCTCGAAATTGGCGAACTGGTCGAAGCTGGCACAGGCCGGCGACAGCACCACCGCCTCGCCGGCGCGCGCGGCTTCCGCCGCCCGGCACACCGCGCGCTCGAGCGTGTCGGACCGGTCGATGGCGACGCGACCCGCCAGGGTGGCAGCGATCTCAGCCGCCGCCTCACCGATCAGATACGCACACCGTGCCTTGGTTTCGACCGTCTCTACGAGCGGCGCGAAGTCGGCGCCCTTCGAGGTGCCGCCAAGGATGAGGTGGACGCTGCTATCCGCGAAACCGGCCAGCGATTGGCGCGTGGCTCCGACGTTGGTGCCCTTCGAGTCGTCGTAGAAGCAGACACCGTCGAGATCGGCGATCCGCACGAGACGGTGTGCCAGGCCATCGAAGCCGGCCACGCCGCGGCGCACGTGCTCACGGTCGGCACCCAGGGCGCGTGCCAGCAGTGTAGCCGCCATCGCGTTCTCGAGGTTGACGGTGCCCTCGAGGCGAATCTCGTCGATACGGAAAACCTCCTCGGCGCTTGTGCCCGGCTCGGACTCGACCACCGTGTTGCCATCGGTCCAGCAGCCGTCGGCGACGCGCGAGCGACGTGAGAAGTAGCGCACGCGGGCTTCCTCTACACGGGTGGCCGCGCGTGTCGAGAGCTCGTCGTCGGCGTTGAGCACCGCAGTGTCGTCGCTGGTCTGGCGCTCGAAGATCCGCTCCTTGGCCGCGGCGTAGCTGTCGAGGCCGGCGTAGCGGTCGAGATGATCGGGGGAGACATTGACCAGCGCCGCTGCTCTCGCCCGGAAGGTCTTGACGGTTTCGAGCTGAAAGCTCGACAGCTCGACCACGAAGATGCGCCCGCCCGCGCCGTCGATCTTCGAGGTCAGCGGCTCACCGATGTTGCCGCACAGGACGCCCGGCAGCTCGGCACATCGCAGCATCTCGGCAACCAGGCTGGCCGTCGTGCTCTTACCGTTCGAGCCGGTGACGCCGATGACAGGACCCTCGAGGAAGGGAAAGGCGAGCTCGACTTCGCCAATCACTGGGATTCCGGCTCTGTGCGCCGCCGCAACGAACGGCCGCGAGCTCGCCACGCCTGGGCTGAGAACCACGCCGTCGACGCCCACGTCAGGCGCCGTGGGCTCTGTGCCGAAGCGGGCGGTAACTCCAGCGTCTGCGCCTAGCTCGCCCAGGTCGACGTCGTCACGTCCGTCGACGGCCACCACTTCGACGTCGCGCGAGCGCAGGAAATGCGCCGCGGCGAGGCCCGATCGACCCATGCCGTAGACGACGACCCGCTGCCACTCGTCGCTGGACCAGGGCACCTTCATCGCAACTTCAATGTCGAGAGGCTGAGCAAGGCGAAGAGGATTGCCAGTATCCAGAACCGCACCACGATCTGCGATTCTTTCCAGCCCGCCAGCTCGAAGTGATGGTGAATCGGAGCCATGCGGAAGACACGCTTGCCAGTGAGCTTGAACGACGCCACCTGGATGACGACCGACCCGAGCTCCATCAGGAAGAGCCCCATGACGAAGAACAGCAGTAGCTCCTGCTTCGACAGGATGGCGACCGCGGCGATCGCGCCGCCGATGGCCAGCGCCCCGACGTCGCCCATAAAGACCTCCGCCGGGTGGCTGTTGAACCACAGAAAGCCGAGGCTCGCCCCCACCAGTGCGCTGCAAAAGATTGCCAGCTCCCCGACTCCCGGCTGATAGCTGACCTGCAGGTACTCCGAGACGATCCTGTGCCCGGCGATATAGGTGAAGATCGCGTAGGCCGCGGCGGCGATCAGGGTCGCGCCGATCGCGAGCCCATCGAGGCCGTCGGTCAGGTTCACCGCGTTGGAGAAGCCGGCAAGAATCAGGATCACGAACGGCACGTAGAGCACGCCGAGGTCGATCACCAGGTCCTTGAAGAACGGGAAGGTCAGCGTCGGCTCGAAGGCGACGCTCAACAGCACCCACCCGAAGACGGCGCCGACCACGACCTGTGCCGCGAGCTTTACCATCGCGCTCAAACCGCGGTTGTGCCGCCTCACCACCTTCAGGTAGTCGTCGGCGAAACCGATCGCGCCGAAGGCAAGCGCTGTGCCCACCGTCAACCATACGTAGGGGTTGTCCAGACGCGCCCACAGAAGCGTCGTCACGGTGAGCGAGAAGAGGATCAGAAGCCCGCCCATGGTCGGCGTGCCCTCCTTCTCGCGATGGCTCTGAGGTCCCTCCTCTCGAATCGTCTGGCCCACCGACAGCCGCCGCAACGTGCGAATGGCCCAGGGACCCAGGATCAGCGCGATGACAAGCGCCATCAGCGCAGCACCTGCCGCACGAAAGGTGATGTAGCGAACGACGTTCAGAGCCGCGATCGAGTCGCGAAGCGGAAACAGGAGGTGGTAGAGCATGGCTCAGGAGGGCCTCACCAGTCGCTCGACCACCACTTCCAGACCGACACCTCGCGAGCCCTTTACGAGCACCAGATCCCCGCCGGCCAGCTCCGTCGCCGCCACGGCAGCCGCCTCGTCGGCGGTCGCGATCCAGCGGGCGTCCGCGCCGGCCTCCTTGGCCGCCGCCACCAGGCCGCGTGCAAGCTCGCCCACGCCGACGATCGGATCGAACCCGAGGCGCACCGCCTCTGCGCCCGCAAGGCGGTGGAACTCGGGGGCGCGACGACCCAGCTCGAGCATCTCGCCGATGACCGCCCAGTGCCGCCGCGCCGGTAGTTCGCTCGCGGCCTGCAGGGTCTTGGTCAACGCGTCAGGGTTGGAGTTGTACGAGTCGTCGAAGACCCGTGCGTCGCCGCCCACGTAGTGAACGACGCCGCGCATCGGTGCGGGGCCGGCCGATTCCACTGCGCGCGCGATCTCCTCGAGCGTTACGCCGACACGATGTGCCGTAGTCGCCGCTGCGAGGAAGTTTTCGACGTTGTGACGCCCCGGCAGCAGGAGCGAGACCTCGATGCGTGCGTCGCCGGCGGCCAGCGTGAACCGACTGCCCGGCCGCCCATCTACCGGGCACTCGAGCCCCGATACTCGCAGCGTTGGGCTCTCAAACTCGGCCACCACGCCCGCGAGAGAGAACCACGCGATCTCGCAGCCGGACCGCTGCCGCTCGCGCTCAGCCACTCGAACGACCTCGGGGTCATCGGCGTTCGCTACCACCAGCCCACCCTCGGTCAGGCCCTCGAAGATCTCTGCCTTGGCCTCGGCCACCCCCGTGACCGAGTCAAAGGAACCGAGATGAGCGGGACGAATGTTCGACAAGAGCACGATGTTCGGACGGCCGAGGCGGCTGACGCGACCGAGCTCGCCGGGCTCGGACATCCCCATTTCCGCCACCATCCACTCCGCGTCGTCGGGCACTCCCAACAGCGCCAGTGGGAAGCCATAGAGGTTGTTGAGGTTGCCGGGAGTCGAGGCGGTCCGGAAACGCTCGGCAAGCATCGCGGCCAGCAGGTCTTTCGTGGTCGTCTTGCCTGCGGAGCCGGTCACGCCGATCAACCGTTCCGGCACGCGATCCCGTACGTGGCGTGTCAGCTCGTGCAGCGCCTCGAAGCAGTCGTCGACGCGCACCACAGGCAGCCGCGCCCCGCCGAGATCCACTCCACGTTCGACCACGGCCGCCGCGGCGCCGCATTCGATAGCATCGGCCACGAAGCGGTGACCGTCGGTCTGCTCACCCTCGAGGGCGAAGAACAGCTCACCGCCCGCAATGCGGCGCGAATCGAGAGCCGCACCCTCGAAGCAGGCGTCGGGATCTACTCTGTCCAGCTCGCCCTGCATGGCCTCCGCCGCTTCACTCAATCGGTACCGAACCAAAACCTGCCTCTAGAGCCTTCTCGACCTCGTCCGCGTCTACGAACTCAACGCGACGGTCGCCGAGGTCCTGCCAACGCTCGTGACCCTTGCCTGCGATCAGAACGCTCCAGCCGGGCCGCGCGATCGCGATGGCGCGACGGATGGCGTCGCGACGGTCGACGATCACTTCGTAGCGGGCCCCGGGAACGTCCCGGGCGCCCTCCTCCATCTGCTCGAGAATTGTCTCGGGATCCTCCCGCCGCGGGTTGTCGGAGGTCAGGATCGCGTAGTCCGCGAGCTCGGCTGCCACCGCGCCCATCAGTTGCCGCTTGCCCGCATCACGCTCGCCGCCGCATCCCACCACCACGGCCACCCGCTGCACGCCCAAGCTGCGCATCGAGGCGAGGGCAGCGCGCAGCGCACCATCCGTGTGGGCGAAGTCGACGAAGACCGGGAACGGCTGGCCGCAATCGACCGCCTGCATGCGCCCCGGGAGCGGGTCGAGCGTCGCCAGCCCCGAGCCGATCTGTGCCGCATCGAGGCCCGCCGCGACGCCGGCGGCGGCCGCGGCGAGAAGGTTTCTGGCGTTGTATTCGCCGAGCAGTGGCGAAGCCAACTCGATCGGTCCCGCCGGGCTCTCGAGCGTGCCCGAGATGCCCTGGGCCGAGAGTTCGAGACGCGAGTAGCGCACGTCGCCGGAGTCCCCGAAGGTGAGTGCCCGCGGCTGGAGCTGCGCGAGGCGACGGCCCCACTCGTCGTCGACGTTGATGACCCCACGGCCGTCCTGCTTGAGCTGCTGAAAGAGGGCTGCCTTGGCCTCGAAGTAGTGCTCAAGATCGCCGTGGAAGTCGAGGTGGTCGCGGGTCAGGTTCAGAAACACCGCGAGGTCGTATGTCGCACACCCGACTCGGCCCTGAGACAGAGCGTGCGACGACACCTCCATGACCGCGGCGCGCGCGCCGGCGTCTTGCGCGCCCCGCAGCATGCGGAAAAGATCAGACGCCTCCGGAGTCGTGCGGCGCTCGGGGAACGCGGCATATCCGGCGAAGTCCAGCTCGCCGAAGCTGTAGCCGAGCGTGCCGAAACTGGCCGCGGGCCGACCTGCCGCCTCCAGCAGCGCCGCGATCAGTGACACCACGGTCGTCTTGCCGTTCGTCCCGGTGACGCCGACGAACAGCAGTTCGCGGTCGGGGTGGCCGTACAGTCGAGATGCTAGCGGTCCCAAGAGGCGGCGCGGCTCTTTGGCCCGCAGGCACGGCACTCGCGCGTCCTCACACGACTCGCCCAGTACCGCGACGGCACCCCGCCCCGCCGCGTCGGCGGCGAAGCGCATGCCGTCGAACTCCTCTCCGGTCCAGGCTACGAACAGGTCGCCGGACTCGACGCGGCGCGAATCGTAGGAGATTCCTGAGATGTCCAGGGACTCACCCACCTGCGGATCGCCAGCCCAGGCGACCGGCAGACCCTCGACGAGACGCGACAGTTGCACCATCTCGCCGCTGGTCAAGTGTCGGCCCCACTAGGAACCAGCTCGCCTGGCTCCAGGGTGCCAGACGCGAGAAGCGGCGCGGCGATCACCGGCTCGAGCTCGGGCACCGGCTCCGGCTCATCGCGCGGCGGCCAGACCTCGGGGTCGGGAGCAACGCCCATGTACTGCAGGGCCTTGGTCATGATCGCCTGAAAGACCGGTGCCGCGACCTGGCCACCGTGGGTCTGGGTGCGCGGCTGATCGAGCATCACCAGGCCCACCAGCCGCGGCTCACGCGCCGGCACAAAGCCGATGAAGCTCGCCATTCGGCCCGTCGGCGAGTACCCCACACCCGGAATCACCTTTTCGGCGGTGCCCGTCTTACCGGCAACCCGGTAGCCGGGGACCTGTGCCTTACGCCCCGTCCCGTTCTCGACCACCCCTTCCAGGACTCGCTCCAGCGTGAGCGCGGAATGGGCATCGACAGCACGGGTCGGGGAGTGATTCCGCGGCAACGGCTCGATTTCTTCGCCGCGGCCGATTGCGCGGGCCACGAAGGGCTGGTTCAGCGTGCCGCCGTTGGCCAGGGCGGCGAAGGCGTTGACCATCTGGATCGGCGTGACGGAGATCTCGTGGCCGAACGAGACGTACGCCTTCGAGTTCTCGCGCCACGCCGAGAGCGGGTTGACGATGCCACCGGTCTCGCCGGGAAGATCGATGCCGGTCCTGCGCCCGAAGCCGAAGTTGCCGATGGTCGAGTAGAGACGCTCTTGACCGAGCTGCAGGGCGGCCTTGATCACGCCGACGTTCGACGACTTCTCGATTACCTCGCGAAAGGTGAGCTCGCCAAAGGCCTTGTGGTCGCGAATGCGAGTTCTGCCGACAAAGATCGCGCCCTCCTCGCAGTAGAACAGGTCGTCGGGCGAGATCATGAGGCTCTCGAAGGCGGCGGCGGCGGTGATCATCTTGAAAGTCGAGCCCGGCTCGAAGACCTCTTCCACGGCGCGGTTGTGCCACGACTCGCTCGTGAAGCGGGCGAAGTGGTTCGGATCGAAGGTCGGCATCGACGCCATCGCCAGAACCGCCGAGTCAGCCGGGTCCAGAAGCACCACGACACCGCCATCTGCCCGGGTCTCTTCGACTGCCCGGCGCAGCTCGGTCTCGGCCAGGTACTGCAGACTCGAGTCAATCGTCAGGTAGAGGTCGCTGCCCGGCGTCGGCTCGGCGATCGGATACTCCGGTACCGCGAGCCCCCGCTGATTGGCGTCGCGCAGCAGCATGCGGTTCGCCGAGCTGCCGGCGACGACCTTCTGATAGCGAGCCTCGATCCCGGCCAGCCCGCCGCCGTCCATGCCGACGAAGCCGAGCACGTGCGCCGCCGAGCTCCCCATCGGGTAGAAACGGCGGCTCTCGTACTGGAAGTGGATCCCGTCGAGATCGAGCGCACGAACCGCCGCGGACGCCTCAGGATCGACTTTGCGGGCTACCCATTCGAACCCGCTGTCCGAGTCGAGTCGCTCGGCCAGCTTCCCGGTGTCGAGACCGAGGATCTCGGCCAGAATCTCGGCAGTCGCTTCGAGATCGTCGACTTCCTTCGGGTCCGCCCAGACCGACTCGACCTCGACCGAGACGGCCAGTTCGCGACCTCTGGCGTCGTAGATCGTGCCACGCAGCGCTCCGATCTCGACTACCAGCCGTTGCTGATTGGCCGCTTTGACGCTGAACTCGAGATGACGATCTACCTGCAGCTCGTACAGGCGTGCTCCTAGCCCGCCGGTCCAGCCGACGATCACGAGCGCAAAGACAACCAGCCGCAGCTTCATTGCGGCACCACGTAGACCAGCTGCTCGATAGGAGGAAAGTGCATGCCGAGCTCGCCGGTCGCCACCTCGGCCACCCTCTCGGGCGCGCTCAGCCGCGACAGCTCGAGCCGCTTGAGGCGCTCTTCGCGCGTCCTCTCCTCGAGCCGACGTTCGAGGTTTCGCACCTCGTAGCCAGTCTGGACGATCTCCTGGCGCACCCAGGTGTAGCCGAGCAGAACCACAGCGAGCGGCAGTACCGCCACCGCCATCCAAGCGAGCTCCCGCATCTTCCGCCGGTCGCGCTCGCGCACCAGGACCAGGTTCTCGACCGGACGGTGGCGGACGTACGGGTTGGCCAACTAGATTCTCCGGGCGGCGCGTAGCCGAGCGGAGCGGGCGCGCGGGTTGCGCGACACCTCCTCGCTCGACGGTCGGATGGGCTTCTTGGTCAGCACCTCGAGCACCTGCGTCTCGCTGCGCGACCGGCCGGTGACCGGATCGACATCACCGCGCTCGGCACCACGCAGAGTGTGCTTGACGATCCGATCCTCGAGGCTGTGGTACGAGATGACGACCAGCGAGCCGCCGGTCTCGAGCCGGCGTAGACCCTGGTCGAGGACCTCCTCCAGCTCCCCTAGCTCCTCGTTGACTTCCATGCGCAGCGCCTGAAAGACGTGGGTGGAGGGATCGATCTTGCGGCCCCGTGCACCCCCGGTCTTGGCCTCGGAGACGATCTCGCGCAGCTGCTGAGTGGTCTCCACGGCGACCTGGGTCCGCTCCCGGATGAGTGCACGCGCGACGCGACGGGCCTGCCTTTCCTCGCCGTACTGTCTGAAGATTCGCACCAGGTCCTCCTCCGAATAGGAATCGACGATTTCCGCCGCGGTCAGCTCGCCGCGACCCATCCGCATGTCCAGCGGCCCGTCTCTGCGAAACGAGAAGCCCCTCTCCGCCTTGTCGAGGTGTAGAGACGAGACCCCGAGATCGGCAACCAGCCCACCGAGGCGCTCAACTCGCAGTCGGTCCAGAACGGCTTCGAGCTCCGAGAACCGGCCCTCCGCCAGCTGCACTCGGTCGCCGAAGCGCTCAAGCCTCCGTCCCGCGATGTCCAAGGCTTCCGGGTCGCGGTCGATACCGACCAGCCGCAGCTCTGGATAGGTCGCAAGGAGGTGCTCGGCATGCCCTCCGAGGCCGACCGTACAGTCGACGAGCACACCGGCGTTCGGCCGGCAGAAGCCCGCGACCTCCTGCAAAAGTACCGGCTGATGCTCAAACCGAATCGAACCCCTCCATCCGCTTTCGGCGCTGTCCAAGACCCCCTAGAGCAGCGTCAATCCGTCAAGATCGTCGTCCGTGAGCGGCTCGTCCTTCATCCGCATCTCGAACCGCTCCCGATTCCAGATCTCGAGGTGGTCCTGAAGCCCCAGAACCACTACTTCTCCCGCCATCCCTGCGTTGTCTCGGAGAATCGGCGGAATGACGATGCGCCCCTGGCTGTCGAGCCGACCCTCTTGCCCGAAGTAGGAGACCCGCTCGAGAAAGCGCCGCTTTCCGCTCGCCGTACGAGGCAGCCTGGCGAGCTGCTTCTCGATGTCGTCCCAGACCTCGAGGGGGTATATGTGGGTACAGTCCCCCCGAAACGAGGTGACGAACACCTCTGGCCCGTAACCGGCCTCGAACGCACGGAAAAAACCGGTCGGGACCTTGAAGCGGCCCCTATCATCGATCTTTGCCGGAGCGCTGCCACGAAACTCGCCCAAACCCCCATTCTCCCGAGACGGAATTCACTCCCTGCTTGTAGGGCCTAAGGTCTACAAGCTAACATCTTACTCCATTTTTGTCCATACTCTTCCACCCTACTCCACTTCTCGAAGACACGATTCCGTCGCCGCACCGCGCGCCGCGGCACGGCCGCATGAGTCGAGAAAGCGTCCCCTCCGGGCCTGCGCGGCGAGCGCCCCCCGGAAGGACAACTACAGCTGCGGAGGTCGCGGTATGAGCGCGCCACAGATTCGACGCCCCGGCAACCCTGACTACCACGGCCTCCGCAGCCGGTAGCGAGCCTTATGCGCTGCTACGGATCGGAGGGATCGCCAGCGCCGGCCGAGCCCGGGTCCGCGTCCAGGATCGGAAACTCAGCACTCAAAGGGGTTTCGCCGGTTGCGGTGCGAAACCCCGCAGCCGCCTCCGGAGGATCGAGAAAGAGGTAAGAGTTCTCCTCGAGATCGACCAGGTAGCCGTCGATACGGTCTTCGGTCGCGGCCATCCGTTGCTGCTGGTGGATGGCGTCCTCGACATCCTTGAACGGCTTGACCACCGACGCCTCGAGATCGATCAGCCGGGCGACGTGCAGCCCTCCGCGGGCAGTCACCGGGTCGCCGTAGGCCCCCACCTCAAGAGCCCAGACCGCCTCCTCGAGCTTCGGGTCGAGATCGCCAGGCGTGACCCAGCCCACGTCGATGACCGATGACACGGTCTCGTCGTCGTAGTCGGCAGCAACGTCCTCGAAGGAGCGCCCTGCGCGCAGAGCGCCGACCACGACCGACGCCAGTTCGGCCGCGGCGCTGTCGCTACCGGTGGCGTCGAGCACGACGATCTCTCTGATCTGGCGTCTCTCCGGCTCGCGGAACTCGTCTTCGTTCTCGCGGTAGTAGCGCCGCAGATCCTCCTCGGAGATGTCGATCTGCGAGTAGACCTCGCGCCCCATCACCCGCTGAAACATGAGCTGGGTCCGGTACTGCTCGAGGAGGTCTTCGTAGATGATTCCTGACGCGGCCAGCGCGGCCCGGAACTGGTCGTTGTTCTGCAGATCGTTCTGCTCGCGCATGTCGATCAGGGCATCGTCTACCTCGGTATCGGAGACGAACACGCCCAGCTGATCGGCCCGCGACAGCACCAGCAGTTCTTCGAAAACGGCCTTCATCGTGTCGCGGGCGTGCTGCGCCAAGAACTCGCCCCGCTCCACGGGGTCCGCCGGCAGCTCACGAATACGCGCCAGGCCGTCCTGGAAGCGCGTCTCGTAGTCGTACAACGTCGCGATCCGGTCGTTGACCCGTGCAACCACGCGATTCACCACCTCCGCTCGGCTCGGAACCGCCAAGAGCACCGCCGCAAGGGCGAAGAGACTGCTACAGACCCGCTTCATCTCGATCCTCAACATCCCACGAAAACGGCAAATTCCCGCCCATCACCTCGACTCGATAGCGTTCGCTCGCTCGGCTGAGCATATCCCGCTCGATGCGCTGCGACGCCTGGGATCGCAGGCTCTTGCGGACGACCTCCGCGACCGCCTGCCACGCCAAGGTCTCCGCCGGGTGGCGGCGCGCAACGTGAAAGAGGTGAAACCCGTAGTCCGCCTCGATTACCGGTGAGATGGCGCCCTCCTGCATCTCGAAGAGGCGCTCGCGGAAGGCGATCGGCAGATCGGCCCGGGCCAGTTCCCGGTATCCGCCGTACACCACCCCCTGCAGTTCTCCGGCCGCCTCGGCCGTGGGGGCGAAGCCCGCGCCAGTGACCATCAAAGATCGCACCTCGGCCGCGATCGCGCGATCGGGAATAAGAAGCTGACCGAGCTCGATTCGCTCCGGTCGCGCCAGCAGCTCCGGGTTCGCGGCAAGGTGCCGACGCACGTCCTCCGCACTCACCTCTACCGGGGCGGCGACCAGGCGCGCGACGGCCTCCAGGGGCAGCTCGGCGCGCCGCACCTCCCCTGCATCCCGCACCCAGCGTTCGAGCAGCTTCTCGTCGAGAAACCTTCTCAGCAGCCGGGCCAGGACCGTCTCCTCGAGCGACGCCCACTCGCCCCCGGCGCGCTCGGCTACGAAGGTCTCGAACTCACTGAATGTCGCCGGGTCGCCCCCGACAGTTGCGATCCGGTCGGAGTCTCCGCAGCTCAGCGCAGCCAACGAGAAGAGCGCCAGAGCCACGACGCAGATCGCCCTCACTGCTGCGCGCCCTCCCCGGCGATCGCCTCAAGGCCCTCGCGGGCGGCCGAGAGCCACACCGAGCGATCACAGGGCGGCAGGCTCAACACACCCGACGGGCTGAAGCTCGCCGCCGGCTGCTCGGAGACGAAACGCGCCAGCGCATCGACATCAACCCTGGCGTCGCGCCGGAAGCGCAGCACAACCTGTCCCCTCTTGACCGAGATCGACTGGACACGAAGATCTTCGGCAAGGCGTTTCAGATCGGCAAGGGCAGCCAACCGGACGACGCTTTCAGGCACCGTGCCGAAGCGATCTTCGAGCTCCTCCAGGACCTCCCCGCTGGGCGCGGTGCCCGAGCCCAGGCGGCGGTAGATGCCCATGCGCAGATTGGTGTCCTGCACGTAGTCTTCGGGGATCGCGACATCGAGCGGAAGGTCGATCGCGGTCGACGGCGCCGCCACCGGCTCTTCGCCCTTGAGCTCGCGAATCGTCTCCTCGAGCAGTTTGAGGTAGGTCTCGATGCCCACGTCGGCGATGTGACCGCTCTGTTCGGCGCCGAGGAGGTTGCCGGCGCCGCGGATCTCGAGATCGCGGGCAGCGATCCGGAAGCCGGCTCCTAGCTCGGTGAACTCGC
Organism: Acidobacteriota bacterium; assembly: GCA_036337765.1. Taxonomy (GTDB): domain Bacteria; phylum Acidobacteriota; class Thermoanaerobaculia; order Multivoradales; family Multivoraceae; genus JAYZDP01. Next base: position 46,783 of record JAYZDP010000104.1, on the reverse strand, counting down.
GGATCGCCGATAGGCGCTTGTGGGCGTCGCGCGGCAGCACCCGATCGCCGGGGATCAGCAGGTAGCAGTACGCCAGCTGGTGGCTGCGCCCGACCCGACCGCGTAGCTGGTAGAGCTGGGCGAGACCGAAACGGTCGGCGCGATGCACCAGCATGGTGTTGACGTTGGGGATGTCGATGCCGTTCTCGATGATCGTCGAGGCCACCAGCACGTCGTGCTCGCCGCGAGTGAAGGCGTGCATTCGTTGCGACAGCTCACGCTCGTCCATCTGCCCGTGACCCACCGTGATACGCAGCCCCGGAATCAGCTCGCGCAGCGTCGTAGCCATGCGTTCGATGGACTCGACCTGGTTGTAGACGTAGTAGACCTGGCCATTGCGCTCGAGTTCGGCCTCGATCGCCTCACGGATCAGCTCCTTCGAGAAGGGCAGGATCTGGGTCTCGATCGCCATCCGGTCTTTCGGCGGCGACTCGATCAGCGACAGGTCGCGCACGCCGGCGATCGAGAGCTGCAGCGTCCGTGGCACCGGGGTCGCCGACATGGCGAGCACGTGGACGTTGCGGCGCAGGTGCTTGAGGCGCTCTTTCTGGGCCACCCCGAAGCGCTGCTCCTCGTCGATGATCACCAGGCCGAGCTTTTTGAACTCGATGTCCTTCGACAGCAGCCGGTGCGTGCCGACGAGCATGTCGACCTTCTGATGGGAGACTTCCTTGGCGATGGCCCGCACCGCGGCAGCGGTCCGAAAGCGCGACACCATCTCGACGTTCACCGGAAACTGCGCCATCCGCGCCCGGAAGGTCTCGAGGTGCTGATCGGCGAGGATCGTCGTCGGCGCCAGTATCGCAACCTGGAAGCCGGAGTCGACCACCTTGAAGGCGGCGCGCATGGCGACCTCGGTCTTGCCGAAGCCGACGTCGCCGCACAGCAGGCGATCCATCGGCTGCTGGCTCTCGAGATCCTCCTTGATCGCGGCAGTAGCCACAAGCTGATCCTCGGTCTCCTCGAACTCGAAGGCGGCTTCGAACTGACGCAACATGTCACTGTCCGGCTCCATCGCCGGCGCCTCGGCGAGCTGGCGCTCGGCATAGAGCTTCAGGAGCTCCTTGGCCATGATCCGTACGCTCGAGCGCACCCGGCTCTGGGTCTTCTTCCAGCTCGTGCCACCCAGTCGATCGAGACGCGGGTCGACCCCTTCGAGACCCGAGTAGCGCTGGATCTGATCGAGGCGGCTGAGCGGCAGGAGCAGTACCTGGCCGCCGGAATAGGCGATCTCCATCACCTCGACGGCAGTTTCGTCGTTGTCGTCGAGCCCCGCCAGGGTGGGGGGCAGCGCGGGATCGCTCGCACCCTCGTCGAGAGAGCGCAAGCCGACCAGCTGCCCGATGCCGTGCTCGGAGTGGACGACGAAGTCACCGACTCGCAGGTCGCGCAGACCGGAGAAGAAGGCGCCGAGGCGATCGCTCTTGCGGCGAGCTGCAGGACGGCGGGGAAAGAGCTGATCCTCGGTGTAGAGCACCACCCCGGCGGCCGGCAGCCGAAAACCACGCGCGAACTCGCCGGCGATCAGTGAGACGCCCTCACCGCCGAAGCGCACGCCGTAGGGCTCCAGCGCATCGCGCACCCGCGGGTGATGCTCCTCGGGAGCGGCGATCACCAGCCGGTCGCCGCGTGCACGAGCGGTCTCGACCTCGCGCGGGAAACGCGGCAGCTGGTTGTGGAAGACGTCGGTGGCGGCGCCCCGGAAGTCGACGACCCCGCGCTCAGTGGGGAGCTCGACGATGCGGATCGCGGCTCCCTCGAGGGTCGCTTCGACCTCAGAGCGCGGAAACGTGAGCTCTTCCGGCGCCACTGCCAGTGCCCGCGCCTCGCGGCGACTCTCGAACTGATCCTCGAGAAGCTCGGCGAAGTGCTCGACCTCGGCCTTGAGCGTCGGCACGTCGTAGGCCACCGTCAAGAATCCCGGCAGCAGATCGGTGAGCGATCCCGGTTCGTCTTCGAGCAGAGGAAGCAGCTGATCCCAACCGGCAAAAGCCTCGCCGGCGACCAGCCCCGCCAGCCTCCGCTCGGCTTCGAGCCCCCAGTCGGGGCTCATCCGCTCGGAGAGAACTGCCCCCAGGCGCTCGATCTCCGCCTGGCCCGACCCGAACAGATCCATCGGCAGGATCGCCACCCGTTCGAGGTGGCGCGACGACCGCTGGCTGATCGGATCGAACACCCGGATCGACTCGATCGTGTCGCCGAAGAGATCGAGCCGGATCGGCTCGACTTCGTTGGGCGGAAAGATGTCGATCACCCCGCCCCGAACCGCGAATTCGCCGGTCTCGGTGACCAGGTCGGCGTGGTGGTACCCCTGACGGACCAGGTACTCGGCGAGCGCCTCGACCCGGTACTCTCCCTGGCGGTGAATGGTCTTGACGGCGCGGCGGAAGTCGTCGAGCGCCGGTAGGCGACGAAAGAGAGCGCGCGGCGTACAGACCACCGTGGGTCGCGCCGCGCACAGCACACGATGGATAGCCGAAACCTCCTGTGCGCGTACCGAGAGCGGCGTTTCCACCTCCTGGTACGGGCTGAGTGACGGCGCCGGAAACCAAACCGCATCATCGCGCCGGCCCAGCCCGATCGCCGCCTGCATCCATTCCCGCGCCTCGGTCTCACGCGGCACGATCACCAGTAGAGGGCGGTCGGCCGCTCGCGCCGAGATCTCCAGGAGCCAGGCGGCCGCCGCGATCGGCAGCCCACCGAAGGCACCTTCGCAGCGCAGCAGGGCCTGCAACTCGGCCGAACCCGTAAGACGCGCTTCGATCTCGTCCAGCACGCCGGCCGCAGCGACGGATTCAGGCTCGCGGATCGTCATCGGTCGGGGAATCACCGCGGCTTCGCGCCGTGAAGCAGACTGCTAGGATACCCGACTCTCGCAGAGTAAGAAGGGACCTGAAAATGCGTCGCAGATCGATTCTGCTGCTGCTGGTGATCGCCTGTCTGGCGCTTTCGGTCATCGGCGATCCGTTCGGCGGCGAGACCGCCGCCATGGCCGAGGCCGAGCACGCCGAGGACAACTCGGGAGGCGGCCACGAGAGCGTCGTGGTGCCGGTGCTGCTGGCGCTGGTGGTGATCCTCGCCGCGGCCAAGCTCGGCGGCGAGATCATGGAACGCGTCGGCCAGCCCGCCGTCCTCGGCGAGCTCATCGCCGGCGTCGTCCTCGGAAACCTCGTCCTGGTCGGCTTTGACGGTTTAGCCTTCATCTCGCACAACGTCGGCATCGAGATCCTGGCCGAGCTCGGCGTCATCCTGCTGCTCTTCGAGGTCGGCCTCGAATCGAGCGTCAAAGAGATGATGTCGGTCGGCACGTCGAGCCTGGCCGTGGCGCTTCTCGGGGTCGTCGCCCCGTTCTTTCTTGGCTGGGGTATCTCGGCGCTGATGCTTCCCGAGTACCACACGCTGGTCCACGTCTTCGTGGGCGCCACACTGTGCGCAACCAGCGTCGGCATCACCGCGCGGGTCCTCACTGATCTGGGCAAGATCCAGGCGCGCGAATCGAAGATCATCCTCGGCGCCGCGGTAATCGATGACGTGTTGGGCCTGGTCATTCTCGCCGTGGTGTCGGGCATCATCACGGCCACCAACACCGGCGCCGAGCTCGAACTGCTCCAGGTCGGCTTGATCATCTTCAAGGCGGTCGCCTTTCTCGCCGGAGCGCTCATCATCGGCGGCTGGCTGTCACCGAAGCTCTTCGGCGCCGCCTTCCGCATGCGCATCCAGGGCACTCTGATCGCGCTCTCGCTCGCGTTCTGCTTCCTTCTCGCATGGCTGGCGAAGGTGCTGGGCCTCGAGCCGATCGTAGGAGCGTTCTCCGCCGGCCTGATTCTCGACAAGCTGCACTACAAGAACTTTCTCGATCGTGGAGACCACGACCTCGAAGAGCTGCTGCACCCGATCACGCTCTTTCTAGTGCCGATCTTTTTTGTGGTCACCGGTATGAAGGTGGATCTATCGAGCCTGGGCCGGGTCGAGGTTCTGGGTTTCGCTGCGCTGCTTTCGCTGGTGGCCATCATCGGCAAGATGGTCTGCGCGCTCGGCGTGCTCGAGAAGGGCCTCGACAGGATCTCCATCGCCGTCGGCATGGTGCCTCGCGGCGAGGTCGGCCTGATCTTCGCCGGCATCGGCGCGGCGCTGGTGCTCAACGGCGAGCCGGTCATCGACATCTCGGTCTTCTCGGCCGTCGTCATCATGGTCATGGTCACCACCCTCATCACGCCACCGGCCCTAAAGATCACCCTTGCAAGGGGCGATTCGAAGAAGGGCGACTGAACCGAACTGGCGAGTGGGTGGCCGGCTACTCGGCCGGCGTTTCGGTTACGACGTAGATCCGCTCGTCCTCGCCCGCCAGCCCCAGTTCTTCGCGGGCCAGACGCTCGATCGTCGCCGGATCGGTCTCGAGCAGGCGGCGACGGTACTCGAGCTCGACGAGCCGCTCCTCGGTCTCGGATACCCGTGCCTCGAGCTCGGTACGCCGCGCCTCCACGGTCTCGAGATCGCGGTAGCTCTCGACGCTGGCGAAGACCACCAGGCCAACGACCACAAGGGTTGCGGCACCGATCAGAAGCGGCAGCGATCGGCCTGCCAGGCCGTCGGCGACCCTCTTCAAGAGCTCGTCTCCTGTAGCGCCGCGCGGCCGAGATACACCGCGTCGGAGCCGAGATCCTGCTCGATGCGCAACAGCCGGTTGTACTTCGCGACCCGGTCGCTACGGCACGGAGCGCCGGTCTTGATCTGCCCGGCCCGGGTCGCCACGGCCAGATCGGCGATGGTCGTGTCCTCGGTCTCACCGGAGCGGTGACTGATGACGTTGCGGTAGCCGTGGCTACGCGCCATCTCGATGGCCTCGAGGGTCTCGGTGAGCGTCCCAATCTGGTTGACCTTGACCAATAGCGCGTTGGCGAGGCCCTCCTCGATCCCCTTGGCGAAGATTTCCGGGTTGGTGACGAAGAGATCGTCTCCGACCAGCTGCACCTTGCCACCGATCGCCTCAGTCAGCTTGCGCCAACCACCCCAGTCGGCCTCGTCGAGCCCATCTTCGATCGAGACCAGGGGGTAGCCATCGACCCAAGCGTCGTAGGTGGATATCAGCTCTTCGGTCTCGAGACCTGAGCGCCCCTCACCGGGAAGCCCGTAGAGCACCGGTCCGGCGGCGTTCTCCTCGCGCAGCTCACTGGCGGCGACGTCGAGCGCCAACGCGATCTCATCGCCGGGCTTGTAGCCAGAAGCACCGATCGCCTCCATCAACAGATCCAGCGCCTCCTGGTTGCTGCGCAGCTCGGGCGCGAACCCGCCCTCGTCGCCGACCGCGGTGACCAGGCCGCGGCTCTTGAGCGTCGTCTTGAGCCGGTGATACACCTCGACCGAGGCGCGCAGCCCCTCCGAGAAGCTCTCGAACCCCAGCGGCACCAACATGAACTCCTGCACGTCGACCGAGTTGTCGGCGTGGGCGCCGCCGTTGAGCACGTTCAGCATGGGCACCGGCATGACCGGGGTGCCACCGCCCTCCAGGTATCGGTACAACGGCAGGTCGCTCCCCGCCGCAGCGGCGTGAGCCGCGGCCAACGATACGCCGAGGGTGGCGTTGGCACCGAGCCGGCTCTTCGTCGGCGTGCCGTCGAGCTCGATCAGCGCCCGATCTAGCCCCCCCTGGTCGCGGGCGTCGTGCCCGACCATCGTCGGCGCGATCTCGGTCTCCACGTTGCGCACGGCATCGAGAACCCCCTTGCCGAGGTAGCGAGCCCCGCCGTCGCGTAGCTCGAGCGCCTCGCGGCTCCCGGTCGACGCCCCAGAGGGGACCATCGCGCTCCCGACCGCCCCGCCAGCGAGCCGACACTCGACCTCCAGCGTCGGGTTCCCCCGAGAATCGAGGACTTCACGCGCACCAAGAGCCTGGATCTCGAACATCGGGGAACCACCAACCGCGGCAACAATACAACCGCAGGCCCCGAAAACGTAGTCCACGCCGAGTTCGTTGACAGCCCCAGGCAGGCCGTGCAACTATCTCCCTTCGCCCGAAAGGGCGGCCAACGAACCTTGGTGCGGGGTGGAGCAGTCAGGTAGCTCATTGGGCTCATAACCCAAAGGTCGCAGGTTCAAATCCTGTCCCCGCTACCAACCTTTGATAGCTACAAGGCCTCGTCAGGAAAGGACTTCCGCGGTCCGACCCTGGCGGCGCCTTTCAACGTCTATCGCGGAGACACACAGTATGAACCCGCGAAGGGGACGCCTGAGAGTCAGCTTGGACTGGGGATGAGCGTCGCCCGACGGGTCGGAGAACCGCCATCTGGTGGTCACTCAGGCCGACGTCAGGCGGGACTCGGCGAGGCTTCGCTTCGCCCGCAGCTCGGCGTCGTCCGGGCGCCGCTCCGCCGCAAGCCTCAGGTAGCGTAGCGCCTCTTCGTCACGCCCCTCGGCCAGCAGCACCGACCCCAGCAGGGCCCAGCCGAGCTCGCCGAAGAGCCGCCGGTCGACCCCGACCGCGCCGGGCCCTTTCGGCTCTCCCCGTTCGAGGAGGGCACGCAGCCGCCGCTCCGCCCCAACGGGATCGCCAGCCTCGGCGGACCAGCGTGCGCTCCACCAGAGCACCGCCGGGTCCTCGGGGGACCGGACCAGTGCCTCATCGACCAGGGCTTCGACGTCCTCGATCGTCTCCCACGCAAAGTGCATCGAGATGAGGTCGACCCACAACATGGTACCGATCGCATTCCCCGGGGCCCTCCGGGCAACCTCGACGCCGCGCCGCCACGCCCGCTCCGCCTCGACGCGCCGCCCCAGCCCGAGCGCCGCCTCGCCCAGGGCGTGCCAGAGAAAGAGACGATCGGGATCGTCCTCGACAGCCCGGCGCAGGATCGGCAGGTCGCGCCGGTACTTGGGCGTTCGATCACCCTCGTAGCCGAGGTGCTCCACGAAGACCTCGGGCGCGTCGACCACCCGCACGCCCTCGCGGGCCGCGACTGCCTCGACGTCCGGGACCACCGTCTCGTGGATGGCGCCGCGGAAGCGCAGGTCCGGGCGGCTACGGAAGAGGCGGAGCTCGGTGTACGGGGTCAGGTGGCTGGCCGCGCGGAACGCCACCCGGGCCCCCAGGACATCGGGCGCCTCAAGCCGCTGTCGCCACCCCGGCTCCGCCGCCACCCTCTCGTCGGCGTCGAGGTAGAGGATCCAGTCGCCCGTGGCGGCCTCGAGGCCGAGGTTGCGAGGGCGAGCGAAGTCGTCCCGCCACGCATCGTAGATCACGTGCGCCCCAGCCGCCTCGGCGACCGCCGGGCTGTCGTCATCCGATCCGGTGTCGACGACGACGATCTCGTCAACGAGCGGACCGGCCGCCTGTAGGCAAGCGCGCAGATGCTCCGCTTCGTCGCGGACAATGAGGGCAGCGGTGACGCGCACCACCGCCGGGCTCTATGGCGACTGGTTCGGTGCCTGCGCGGCGGCCGGGCGGGCCATCAGACCGGACATCGTGAACGACGCCACCACCGGCGCCACGAAACCGGCCACGCCGGCCTTGCGCACGAAGTCGCGTCGCGACTCGTCGAACTCTTCAAGGGCCTCTTCTCTCTTCGACATGGGTGGTCTCCCGTGATGTACGAGCGCATCCTAGACGATCCCGTCCGTGTCCGGCAACTTCCCGTCGATCGAGCCGCACCAGGACTCGAGCGCCGCCAGGGTCTCGGAGGGCCGTCCCAAGGTGAGCTCGACCCGCCGCGCCCTGGCCAGCCGCGTCGCCGCCGCCACCAGGACGCTTCGCGACTGGACCCAGTTCAGAGCACCGCCCAGCAATCCCGTCAGCGCTTCGAAGGTCGTTATCTCCCGAAGCCGGCTCTCTCCGCCGTGCTCGGCGCGCAGACAGACGACCGCGTCGACCGGCGCCGACCTCACCCTCCACTCGAAGCCGTGCTCGCTCGGGTCGAAGGCCCGCACCGGCGCGCCGTCGCGCCTGACCGCCGGCAGATCGTCGATCCAGGGGGCCAGGCCCGACACGTGCCGCTCGATCCCTTCCTTGAGATGAAAGCGGCGCGCCAGCGGCACCACGACGCCAGCGCGCTCGAAGGCCATCTCGTCGCCCTCGACCGAATGCCCCCCAAAGAGCAGCGTCGAAGCGAGAGTCGATTTGCCGACGCTCGACGGTCCGACGAACAACAGCCGCACGCCTCGCACGCCCGCGACGGCGGCGTGGAAGGTCGACCAGCCCGCCAGCGAATAGCGCTCGCACACCCGACCGTGTACACGCACAAAGAGGAACCAGAGCAAGTCGTCCGGATCTTCCAGGACGTCGACAGCGTCGCCCTCCTCGCGCAGCAGCCACGGCCCCGAGCCCTCGATGGCATAGCGTATCGTCCGCCGGACGACGACCTCGCTCGAAGCGCCGTGCGCCAGGTAGCGCAGCCCGCCGTCGATCACCGGGTCGTCGCGCACGACCTCCACCCGGGTGTCGAGCAGTTGGAAGGAGATCAAGAGTCCCCGTCGACCTGCCGTACGATGCCCTCGCGCACCAGCATCTCGAGCGCCTGTGCGACGGCGCCCTCCGGCAATTCGTCCGGGCCGAAGACGCCGGTCGCGACCTCGGCGATGCGCTCGGCGTCACGGGTGCCGTCGCAGAGCTCGAAGAACACTCCGGCCGAGGAGTTGATGTGGTGGATCTTGTCGACGGCGGGATCGAAGATCACCAGTCCATCATCGGCCTCGTGCGACTCCAGGCCCGGCGCCCGCTCGTACTTCGGTGACTCGCTCACAATCCGCGCACGGTATCACCGGCGCCCGGTCGAGGGAGTCTCGAGGAGGGTCGCCAAATCGGCCGCGACGCGGTCGGCCGCGTGCGCCGCAAGCACCCGATCGCGAGCCCGTTCCGCGACCGCCGCGGCGGCCGCCGGATCGTCGAGCACCGTCCGGACCGCAAGAGCCAACTCGTCGTCGCTCTCGGCCAGGCGGATCTCCCGGCCGTCGCGTAGCCCCTCGAGCCCCCGAGCGGCTACCGGAGTGGCGACCACCGGCACGCCGTGAGCCGCCGCCTCGAGGATCTTCAGGCGGCTGCCACCGCCGGCCCGCAGCGGCACCACCACCACCGCCGCCGCGCCGTAGTGCGGCCGGAGGTCGTCGACCCAGCCGTGGACGACCGCTCCATCCTCCCTCGCCAGAGCCTCGAGCACCGAGCCGCCGCCCCCGCCCACCAGGTGCGCCTCCGCCTCGGAACGGGACTCGCGAAGACGCGGCAGGATGCCCCGCACCAGGCGTTCGGCTGCATCGACATTCGGCAGGTAGGAGTAGTTGCCGACCAGCAGCAGTCGGGGAGCCGCCGACCCTGCGCTTGATGCAGGCGGCCTCCCTGGGCTGTCACCGTTCCCGGGCCGTCGCACCGCGTTCGGCACTACGACGATCTCCCGTCCGCCAGTCGCCGCGGCCAGACCCTGCGCCTCGAGTACGGTCGACGCCAGCAGACGGTCAAAGTTCGGTAGAGCAGCGCCCGCGAGGCGGCCGAAGGCCTCCGCCTCCTCCCGGGTCTTCCGGGCGCGATCCCCCACGCCACGTGCCGCTTCGAGCCGGGCGATTGCCGAGAGCGTCGCAGCGTCGTCCTCGTCGAGATCGAGCACGAGCTGCGGAGCGCCCGCCGCTTCCGCGTCGCGCCAGCCGAGGGCCACGCCGGACAGGTAAAGCCGAAGCGTGAAGATACGCTCGAAGCCCCGTCCCAGCTCGGCAGCGAGCCGGCTGCCGAGAACCGGCGGCACCCCCCGCGCGAGCGACGGCAACGACCCAGCGGCGGCCGCGATCCGACGCCCCGTGGGCGAGGCGAGCCACGCGGCTGCGGCCTCCCGGCCGGAGGGCAGCGCCATGAGCACCAACCGCTCGCACCGCTCGCGCGCCCAGCCAGCGTCGCGTCGGGCGGCCTCCGGATCGGCCGCCGGAACGACCACCAGTGTCACGTCGCCGAGGCGCGCCAAGGCCTCGAGCGACGTCGCCGCCCGCATCGCCAAGCCGTTGCCCGTCGGCTCGGGCACCAGCGGAGCGAGCATCAGGCTCCGCCCGCGGTCGCGTGCTAATGTCACTTCCCTCTCCCATGGCCGGGATCCCGCGCATCGCGCACTTCGTCTTCGGACTCCGCCCTCAGCGGCTCACCTTTCACCCGCTCCACTACGCGGCCATCGAGTCGTGTCGCCAGGTCGTCCGGCCGGAGAAGATCGTGCTGCACTACCATTCGCTGCCGTTCGGCGCTCTGTGGGAGGAGATCCGGCCGCACCTGGAGTTGGTTCGTGTCGAGCGGCCGGTCGAGATCGATCGCGCGCGCTACGATGACCGGCTCGTCCCCGAAGCCTACCGCTATGCCCACCAGGCCGACTTCGTGCGACTCGACGCCCTGATCGAGCACGGCGGTCTCTACGCCGACATCGACACGATCTTCCTGCGGCCGCCACCGGAGCACCTGTGGGAAGAGAGCTTCGTCATCGGCCGAGAGCCGCCGGTCGTCGACGAACACACCGGCAACGTCAAGCCGTCCCTCTGCAACGCCCTGCTGATGGCCGAGCCCGGCTCGCTCTTCGCCCGCACCTGGCGTGAACGTATGGAGGGTGCCCTCGACGGCAGCTGGAGCAACCACTCGGGCTTCCTCGCGCAGCAGCTCAGCGAAGAGCTCCCCGACGAGATCCACGTCGAGCCCGAGGCGACGTTCTTCCCGGTGCGCTCGACGCCGGAGGGGATCGCACGGCTCTTCGCCGAAGAGCCGCTGGACACCGGCGAGGCCTCCTCGCTCCACCTGTGGCAGCACATGTGGTGGGAAGAGGATCGAGTCGACTTCTCGACCCACCACGCCGAGGAGCTCACCGTCACGCGCATCCACCGCTCGTCGAGTGGGCTCGCCCGCCTGCTGCAGCCCCTCGTCCCGACGCCGCACGAGCTCGCGGCCGGGCCTCGATGACGCCGCCCCGCGGACTGCAGCTAGTCACCCAGCTGCCGGGCTCCGGCTACGGCGACGCCGCCACGCTCTACGCGGCAGGGCTCGACCGGCTTGGGGTCCCCCTGACGTGGTGGCCGATCGCGAAGGGGCTCGACACGCCCAGCTCGCTCGACCGGCTACCGGGCCTGCACCCGGCGATCGATGAACGCGTCCTGCGGCTCCACCACCGCCCTCTCGACGTCGACACCCTGCTGATCGACGTGCCTCCGCCGAGGGCCCACGCCCACTGGTTGCGCAAGGCGCTCGACCTGACGCCCTACGCCTACGTCGCCTGGGAGATGGATCGCCTTCCGGACGGCTGGTGCGACGTTCTGAATGGGTTCGAGCGCCTCTTCGTGCCGAGTGAGTTCAACCGTTCGGTGCTGGCGTCGGAGGGCATCACCCGACCCATCGAGATCGTGCCGCACATCGCGCGGGAGGTCCGGCGCGCTCCGGTGCCCGACGCGCTGCGGGCGATCGAGAACGACGACTTCGTCTTCTACACCATCGCCACCTGGACCCCGCGCAAGTCCATGAGCGACACCCTGCGGGCCTACCTCGAGACCTTCCGGGCCGACGAGCGTGTAGTGCTGGTGGTCAAGACCGATTCGATCGTGCCCGGTGCCCTCGAGGGCGACCGCGTGGGCCGCGCCGTGCCGCACGAGCAGATGACCTGGTGGCAGGTGGCGAAGATCCTGGCGGAGTACCCGGGCCGCGGGCGCGTGCATCTCGTAGCCGAGGAGGTCTCGCCGCGCACCATCGACGGCCTGCACACACGGGGCGACTGCTTCTTCGGGCTGCCGCGCAGCGAGGGCTGGGGCATCTGCCCCTTCGAGGCGCTGCTCTTCGGCAATCCCGCGATCCTTACCGGTTGGGGAGGCCAGAAGGACTACCTCGGCGATGACTGGCCGCTCGCGGTGCGCTACGACCTGGTCGAGGCTCCCGACGAGGAGTACCGCACCGCCTCGGGTCCCCCGCACTGGGCCCGAGCCGACCGAGCCCACGCGAGCGAGCTGCTGCGCTGGGTCTTCGAGCACCGCGGAGAGGCCCGCCGGATCGCCGCCGCCAAGCGCGGCCAGCTGGCGTCCGACTACGCTAGCGACCGCGTCTGCCGACGCCTCGCCGAGGGCATGGGGTTCGCGGTCGAGGCCGCGGGGTCGCGGCCGCCCCTCGCCGCCGACCGTTTCGAAACCACGCCGGTCGACTCGTGCATCGCCCTCCTCGAGCGGGCCTGCAGAGAGTTCGTCTCGAAGGCGACCGGAGGCCAGCCACCGCCCCGACCGGTCGACGACCTCGACCGCCTGGTCATCCTCGCGGCGGCGCACCGGCTGCAGCCCGTCCTCAGCCATCTCGCCCACGACGGCCGGCTGCCCTTCCAAGTTGACGCCGCGGTGCGCGACGACTGGTTCGGCGCCTCCTGCCTGACGGCACTCCACAACGGCCGCCGGCTCGACGACCTCGGCCGCCTCCTCGAGCGCTGCCGCGAACTCGGGTTGCGCCCACTGGCTTTCAAGGGCCCGGCCGACATCGCCCGCTTCTACGGTGCCCCCGGTCTGCGTCCGATGGTCGACCTCGACCTCCTCTGCCGCCCGGCGGAGCTCCGCGCGCTCGAACGCGAGCTAGAGGCCCTCGGCTACACCGAGCGAGGCCGCACGGCACCCCACCACGTCGAGCGCCACGACCCGGAGACCGGTCGTTCGATCGAGCTCCACTTCGATCTCTGGGACGAGCTGTCGGAGCGCCCATGGTTGCTCGAGCAGACCTGGGACCACGCCACCTCCTGCCAGGCGGGCGGCGTGCGCTTCGAAGCCCCGGCGCCCGAGCATGCGCTCATCCTCGCCCTCGGGCACCTCCTGCACCACGACCTCGCGGTCACGATGCGCGCCGTCCTCGACCTCGCCCTCGCCCTCGAGCGCGATGACCTCATCGACGCCGACCGCCTGGCCGACTGCGCCCATCGCTGCGATGTCGCCGAGGAGCTCGCGCTCGTCACCCGAGCGCTCGCCGGCCCTCTCGGCTGGCTGGCGGCCGAGCCTGCCTGGTTGACCGCCGTCCCGCAGCGCCGCGACGAGGCCCTCGACCGCAGTGTCGCCGTCCGCCTCTACCGACACTGGCGTCGGCTTCCCGAGTGGGAGGGCGTCAGTGTCCTCGCCGAGCTCGAAGCACGCCCCGACCCGCGATCCCGCTGGGGCCACTTGCGCCGCTATTTAGAGTCCCCTGGCGGCTCGGCTCTCGAAGGCGCCGCCCAGGTCCTTTCGACCGCAGTCCGCGCCCTGCGCGACGGCCGACGGCGCGGCTGGAGGCCCGGGCGAGAGCTGTCGCTCAAGCGTGGTGTCCATCTACGACGCCGGGGATGAGCGTGGCGGCCGCGAGGGGAACAGACAGCTCGCAAACGGAACCGCCGGCGTGGATGATCCCGTTCGAGGGATGCGTGGCGGTGTGACTCCAGAGTGCGTCACAGGACCGCCTACGACTGCTCGGTCCCCCCGCCGGTTGAAGACAATCGACCACCAAAATCAGCACCCTGCTCACGGTCTCCTCGCTCCAGCGGCTCGGCATCGACAGCGAGCTAGAGGTTGAGCAGGTTGGCGAACAGTCGGAACGCGCCGGGGACTCCCGCCGGGAGCTGGCGGAAGAAGGCCAGGCCAGTGTAGATGTAGGTCCCCTCACCGATCGGTGCGACCAGGAGACCCCCCTCCTGCGGGTCGCGGCCGGGGTCGGAAATGCGCAGCAGGCTCTTGTAGCTGTCGTCCCACTCGTTGGCGAAATACAGGCCACGCTCCTGTACCCAGCCCTGCCAGTCGGCCTTGCCGATGGCATTCGGAGAGGTGAAGGCACCGTGGTCGGGAGCAATGACGTTCATCGCCGCCGTCTCGTCGGTGATCCGGTCGTGCGGCCGCGCGATACTGAGCGGTAGCAGTGCCATGCCCCCGCGACTGAACGCGTACTGCTGGTACTGGACCAGCAGGGTCCCACCTCGGGCGACGTACTCGCGTAGCCTGGGATTGGCTTCGGCGAGACGGGAGTCGGTCTCGTAGGCACGCGAGCCGATGACGACGGAGTCAAAGCTCGCCAGCTCCGTCTCGTCCATGTCGAGGAGCTGGTCCGAGGTCACGAGCTGGATCGGCAGACCCACCTCGAGCAGGCTCTCGGGTACCCGATCGGAAGCGCCCCGGATGTAGGCGATGCGCTTGGCACCGGGGAGCTCAAGATCGAGCAGCTGAATGTCAGCGAGGGCGGGCCGAGGGCACGGCACGGCGCGGATGTGAGGATAGTCGACCAACGGATAGGCCGCGCGGCTCTCGACCCCACTGGACAGGGCCGCGGCAAAGGCGAAGGTGCCGCCGCCCTGGCTGTCGTCGGCGGGGCGCTCGATGACGAGCTCGTAGGTACGTCGCTCGCGAGTCGCTTCCAGCGAGAAGTCGACGGCGGCGACACTGGGCCAGCCGAGCGGGCTGCTGACCTCGATGGTGCCATCCAGCGCCTCGCCGACGTTCTTGGTGAGGCTTACCCGAACGGTCCTGCGAGAGGCCTGCCCGACGGGCCAGACCAGGCGGGCGGGATCGACCGCCACCTCGACCACGGGCACGACGCGAAGCGGCCGCCGACGCTCGCCGACCGCCTGATCGCGAAAGCGCTGGACGACCTCGCGACTCCGCTCCAGCTCCAAGCCGCCAGCGGTCAGGCGAAAGCGCGCACTCAGCGGCGGCGGCCCGAAGGGCTCTGCCTTGATGTCGACAGCCACCCCCGACCAATCGTAGACGTCGCCCTGGCGCGGCGCGGCCAGAAAGTACGGAACGGTGGGCTCGGCCGATGCCGGAACCGACAGTTCGACCGTCCAGGTCTTCGACTCTCCGGCCGGCACCTGCTGCGGATCCAGGCCTTCGGGATCGGACCAGCCTGCCGGCACGTCGAGTGCGGGGGCCACCTCGACCGCCGCGCTGCCGCTGTTGTAGACGACGACGCGAATCTCCGTGCGGCGACCGGCGACCAGTCGATCGTCGGTGGTGGTCGCGTCGAGAACGAGACCCGCCGCGATCGTCCATGCCTCCTCCGCGATCTCCACCTTCTCCCGCAGCAGCTGACCAGCCACGGTGGCGGCGCCGGCTTGGGCGTGCGCGGCTCTCAGATCCGAGACGAGTGCGCCGAGCGCCGCCGTCGCGACCCCGAGATTCCCAGGATCGACCTCCCGGCGCAACGCCGCTACGCGGTCCGCCGCCGACTGCAGCCGCGCCCGCGACGCATCTCGGTCCTCGCGGTCCTCGATCAGGTCGGCGATCGCCGCAAGGTGGGTGTCCACACCGGCGAAGAGATCGGGATCGTCGCTGTCGCTCGACTCGCGTACCACGCGGGTGCTGCGCGGCCCGGTGTCCTGCAACACCCCCATGTCCTGGGAGCGATGCATGCTGCGAGAGGCCATCGCCAGTTGGAAGTACGTCTTACCCGAGCCGGGGTCGGTGCCTCCGGTCTCGAGCACCAGGTTGCCTGGCACAGGGCGGAAGAAGGCGGATCTGTAAAACGATCTGGGCTGCCAAGGCGCCAAGCCGTCGGCGGCCATCTCGGGGAACTGCGCGGGATCGCCGGCCGCCTCGAACACTCGCTCCGCGGTCAGTCCGGCCGCCTGATGCTGGCCGTGGCCCGCACGCGCACTGTTGGGAAACACCGACACAATGATCTGCGGCTTGAACCGCCGCACCACCCGCACCGCGTCTTCGAGCAGCACTTCCTCAGGCCACCGGCCGACGGTCTCGTCGAGCGAGCGGGTGTAGCCGAAGTCGAAGGCGCGGGTGAAGAACTGATGGCCACCGTCAACGCCGCGCGCCGAAAGCAGCTCCTGGCTGCGGACGAGACCCAGGTCACGGCCGAGCTCGGTGCCGATGAGGTTCTGGCCGCCCTCGCCGCGCGACAGCGAGAGATAGGCTGCCTCACCGCCCATCCCTCGACTCACCAGGGCGAGCAGGCTCGTGTCCTCATCGTCGGGGTGTGCGCCGATGATCAGCAGCCGCTTGTGCACATCGAGTCGCGCCAGGGCGCGGTGTAGGGCGACGATGCCACCCGTGGAAGGTGGTTCGAGGGGAGAGCCACCGCCGAGCGGTGTCGCCAAGGCGAAGATCGTCAACGAGAAGGAGAGCAAGCGCATCACGCGGTCAGCCGGCTCAGCGCTCGACCCGAATGAATGCCTTCTGCATGAAGAGAAACAGAACGGAGACGAGCTCTTCCTCGGCTACCTCGTCGCGGGCGAGATTCCGAAGAGCTTCATAGTCGTGAGCGCGCTGCAGCCAGTCGCTGACCTTGATGTGCGAGGTCTTCACCGGCTGGAACCGGGCGAAGTTCTCGGTGGTCTCGATCGAAGCGCCGGCCGCCAAGACCTGGCCCAGATCCTCCTTGTTCTCGATCGGAGCCCGGCGCGGGGACTGCGTCGGCTTAGGAGGCGGCGCGCTCGCCGAGCGGTGCACTGGGGGCGGGGCGACCT
The DNA here is from genome assembly GCA_036337765.1 of Acidobacteriota bacterium. Classification (GTDB taxonomy): domain Bacteria; phylum Acidobacteriota; class Thermoanaerobaculia; order Multivoradales; family Multivoraceae; genus JAYZDP01. Next base: position 30,347 of record JAYZDP010000104.1, on the reverse strand, counting down.
CTGACTCCTCGTCGCCACCCACAGCCGCGCGCTGGCCGGATTCGGCCGGGCTGAGAAAGTCGGTCAATCCGATCGGCACACCGGCGGCCGGGGTGTGCTCCTTCAGATCGCTCCAGTTCTCGGCCAGGAACTTCTCGAGCAACGCACGGATCTCGTCACGTTCCCCCTCGAGCTCACCGATGCGCGCCTGCGCAACCGCGAACGCGGCCTGCGCCGCTTTCGCTTGCTCTTCCAAGGGGAGGCGCGCATCGGCGGCCTCCTTGAGCACGATGAGCTTGTCGCGCTCGAGTAGACGGATGCGCTCCTCGGCAAGGCGCAGCTCAGCAACCAGATCGCGACCCTCGCGGTCCTCTTGCTGCGGGCCTGGCTGGTCTCCAGGCACCTTCGGCTCCGTTTCGATGGCGGCTTCCTTCTCCAATTCCGTTCGCCCTTTCGTCTCTTCCTCCAGCGTGCGCGATTCGCCATTTTAGCATCAGCTCTCTTGGCGGATCACGACCACCCGATCGACCTGAGCCACCTCGTGCGATGAGGTCGAGCCGTCGGGCCAGATCACCACGAGTCCCTCGACTGAGCCAGCGTCGCCGAGTCCGAAGGTCAGCGGTAGCTCGACCTGTGCCTGGTAGGAGCGAGACGGCGTCACGCCGCGGCGCTGTAGGGTTCCACCGGCGGTCAGCTCGACGACCGCGCCGATCGCGTCGCGGTTCGAGGACCGACCGTTGCCCTCGAGCTTCACCCGCAGCCAATGATGGCCCTCGGCCTGATCGTTACGAAACACGATCGCTGGGCCCGCGGTCTGACACACCACGACGTCGAGGTCGCCGTCGCCGTCGAGGTCGCCATAGGCGGTCGCCCGACCGACAAGGCGCTGTGCGAGGTCGTCCATCTTGTCGGCATCGACCTCGACCATGCCCGCGTCGCCCGCATTCCAGAACAGCTGCAGCGGTTGGTGGTACTCCTGGCTCGGATCGACGACGTTGATGGCCTCTTCGAGATGGCCGTTGGACTGCAGCACATCGAGTCGTCCGTCGAGGTCGTAGTCGAAGAAGAAGACCCCAAAACTGAGCATGCGCCTACTCGGGGCGCCGATTCCCTCAATGATCGACTCATCTGCGTAGAGCTCCGGATCGCCCTGGGTGACGAACAGTGAGCTCATCTCGTTGGCGAAGTTCGCCACCAGAAACCCCAGCTCGCCGTCGTTGCGGAAGTCGGCCCAATCGACGCCCATCGCGCCGGTCGCCGCGCCGTCGCGGCCATAGGCGATGCCGTAGCGGTCGCCGACATCTTCGAACGTCCCGTCCTGGCGGTTGTGTAGAAGGAAGTTGCGCACCGTGTCGTTGGCGACAAAGAGATCGAGCCAGCCGTCGCGATCGACGTCGACCGGTGTGACGCCGAGCGACTTGGCGACCGGGCCGCCGGTGGCGACGTTGCGCACCTGGACACCGCTCGAGGCCGATACGTCGGTGAAGCGCCCGTCGCCGTCGTTGCGGTAGAGATATGGGAAGGTACCGCCGTAGTTCACAGGCGGCCCGTAGGCGCGGCCGACCCCGGTCAGTCGGTAGTCGAGCTCGAGGTCGATCTCCTTCGACCAGCGCACGTAGTTGCCAACGAACAGATCCAGATCGCCGTCTCGATCGATGTCGACGAACGCGCTGGACGACGACCACTCGCCCGGATCGCCAGCCACGCCCGCCTCGGCGGTCACGTCGACAAAGGCTCCGTCGTCGTTTCGCAGTAGCAGGTTCTCCCCCACCGCCGCGACGAACAGGTCGACATCACCGTCGTTGTCGAAGTCACCAGCCGCGACGCCGGTGCCGTAGAGACTGACGTCGAGGCCGCGCTGCGCGCTCACGTCGCGGAAACTGCCGGTGCCGTCGTTGTCGTACAGAACGGGAGTCCCGGCCCGGCCCGGCCGGCCTTCCCAGGGCGAAGAGTCGACGAAGAACAGATCCAGATCGCCGTCGCCGTCGAGGTCGGCGATCGCCACTCCACCGCCCATGGTTTCGGGCAGGAGCTTGTCGCCGGTGGCGCCGTTGTGATGGACGAAGCCCACGCCCGACGCGGCGGTCACGTCGGCAAACGGCACGGACGGCGCTTCTGCAGCCCGCGTTACCGCGACCGGGGCAAAAGCTTCGATCTCATGGTCGTCCGGAGCCTCGCTACAGCCTCGATTCAGTCCGAGCAAGGCGCCGACCAGGACCGCGACCGCCACCAGAGCCACGAGCGAGCCGCGAAATGCACGCCCGATGACGGCGTCGTCCTCGGGTACCCACTCCTCCTCGTCTGTCGGTGTCTGCTCGCGCTCGTCTCTCACCCGGAAGGGTCCTTGGGCTCCGGCGCGCCGCCTGCGAGGCCGGTCGCGCCCTGACGGTGCAGATCGTAGATGACGATGGCCTCGGCTGCGTGGTTCGCGGCCGGATCGGCGGCGCGCGCGACCGCGATCGCCCGGTCGTGGGCGTTGTCGTCGGCGCGATAGCGGTTGTAGGCGTCGAAGTGCGCAGCGGCGAGCTCGTCGTCGCCGAGCTGGCGAAGGACGAGGTTGAGGTTGAAGTGAGCGGCAACGTTTTCGGGATCGAGCTCGAGCACGCGCTTCAGGGCGGTGCGAGACTGCGTCAGGAGAGCCTCACGCGCAGCTCGCCGGTTCGCGCCACGCTCGACCTTGGCCCGCTCGAAGAGGGTCTGGCCGAGCTCGTTGAGGACGCGATAGTCGAGGCTGAAGTCGAAGCCCCGGCGGCGCATCTCATCGTCGGTACCCTCGGCGAGACTGCGGAAGCTCGCGATCGCCTCGTCGAGCCGGCCGTTCTGCTTATTGACGATCCCGGTAAACCACGCGATCAGCCAGGGCGGCGCCGGCGGATCGAAGCTCGCCGCACGCTCGAGCGCACCGATGGCTAGATCCTCAACTGTTCCCTGTGCGATGTAGACGCGCGCCAAGTTCAGAGGGCCGTCGGCGCGCCCGAGCTCCTCGACGCGGCGGAAGGCCACCTCGGCCTGGCGCAGCTCGCCCTTGCTCTTGCCGCCCTTGCGCAGCAGGCCGATGCCGTAGTCGTTCCAGCGCTGCCACTCGGGGATCTCACTCGCCGCCACCCGCGTCGTCTCAGCGACGCGCCCGATCGGAAAGCGGATCTCGTCGCTACCCAGCGTCATGATCGGCAGGTCGTTGGTGGTGTCCTCACCGTAGATGTGTCGCAGGTAGGTGGTGTCGAACTTCCGGTAGCGCAGGGCCGCACGCACCACCAGGGTGCCGACTGCGTCCGGCGGAACTTCGAGCCGGAAGTGGACGACGTCGGCCGCCCCCGGTGGGATCTGGTGGTTGTACAGCGGCACGAAGATGTCCTGCGCGTTGCGCCGGTCGACACGACGTCCCTCGCGGTCGAGCATGTACACGTTGACGAAGTGCGACCACGGATCGACGCGGCCCACGCCGTCCATGCCGCCGCTGCGTCCGACGACCGCGCCCGCGTCATCCGCCACCTCGACGTCCATCCACAGCTGGTTGGAGTCAGTGGTCCCCTGAGTGAGGTGGTGGCCGAGCGTCAACGTTCGCACCACGGTCTCGAGCAGGTAGGTCTCACCGGGCTCGAGCGTGGGCACCGTCGGGCGCAGGGGCGCGATCAGCTCGCCCTGGATCTCCCCACCGCGGCGCAGACCGAACAGATCGACCCGCACGCTGCCCTCGCTGAACTCGCGGTGCCTCTCGACCACCTCCGGCGGCATCTCCTTGAGATGGGCGAGCCCGGTGTTGGCCGAGGGGAAAAGGTGGTCGTGCACCTTCAGGGCGCCGCTCTCATCCAGCACCCGAGCGCCGAAGTCGGTCGACTCGAAGGTCGGCATGTGGCAGCCGTTGCAGCCCGCCTGGGCGGTCTCGGGGTAGTAGAAGCTCTGGGCGCCGTGGCCCGAAACGCCGGAGAGAAGAAATGAGTCGTAGTGATTCTGGCCGCGCAGGAACTTGTACTTGTTCAGCTCCTCTGGCAGATGCACCTTGTGGCACGAGCCGCAGAACTCGGCGCTCGTGTGCAGTGGCTTGAGGAAGGTCTTCTTGTGCAGCTCCGGCTTGGCCTTGACGAGCTGGCGGTTGATCCATGCCAGCGTCGGGTCCTTGCTGAAGGCGAAGGGATAGTGGATCGGCTCGTCCAGGGTGTAGTCGGAGTTTCCGCGAGGGCTGTTGATATTCGTGATGGCGTGACACGCCGTGCAGGTGATGCCCGCCTGCCCGGTGGGATCGTTCTCGTCATCGAACTCGGGATCGTCGAAGCGACCCGAGAAAAAGACCACCGGGTCGTGGCAGCCGGCGCAGAAGCGCGACGCCTGCAGGTCGCCGTCACGCTCGAAGGCGACCTGGCGCGTCTCGCGCACGCTGAAGAGGTAGGGAGGATTGTTGAAGGAGCTGATGTGGTGCACCGAGTGCCGCCAACTGTCGTAGACGTCGGGATGGCACTCGCGGCAGTACTCGGTGTTGTCGAGCACGGATTCCGGGATGAAGTCGCCGGTCGCGGTGCGCGCGAGTGACGGGAAGAAGTACTGCTCGCCGCTGACCGGGCCTGTAACGTTCCAGCTGCGCGGGTCCTGGTACTGGACGACCAGCATCACGCCACCGAAGACGGCGGCCACCGCCGCCCAACGCGCGCCCACCCGCCAACGGATGCGGCGCCCGGCAAGACGGTGCAGCACGAACAGCCAACCCGCAACCAGTGGGCTGAGCACATGCGCCCAGTAGGCGATCGAGCGCGTCGCCGGGTTGCGGATGACGACGAACCCCTCCACCCGCGTCAGCACAATCCCCGACGCCAAGAGAACCAGCGCCGTGCCAAAGAGCGCGAATCCCGCCACGACAGCGCGCCGGTTCGGCCGATTGTGGGCGTTTCGGATGTGGATCGTGCCGAAGACGATCACCGGCAGCACGATCAGGGCTCCCAGCGCCAGATGGAGCAGGAACATCACCAGGTAGAACCAGTTCTGGTAGGTCTGCCCGGTCACGCTCTCGAGGATTGAGACGCCGACCATGTAGGCGGAGTTGACGGCCAGCAGAGAGAACAACCCGAGAACGACGAAGAGCAGCTTCTTCAGCCGAGGGCCGACAGCGGGTACATATCTACGTTTGCCCATCGCCTTCGTTGATCCACCCAGCCGTGTATTCTGTCCGAACCGGACCTTGAGGCCAAAAGCCCGTCAGTGCTGGAGTTGCAAGTCGGCGAAGAACTCGCGCTCGGCGTTTTCGTAGCTCTTCATGGACCCACGAGCGGCCGCCTTTTTCTCCGGCTGCAGCGGAGGCAAATTCTCGAGCATTCAGAGCGTGAGCGACGAAGGCCCCCACGATGACCTCACCGCGCTTGGTCCTACAGCGCGCACCTCGGGCTTAGGAGATACCGTGCTCTTCGAGCCAGGACGGGTCGAGCTTGGAGAGGTAGCGCTCACCCGAGTCGGGTAGGAGCGTCACTACCAGCGCGTCGGCTGCAAGCTCCTTCGCCACCTCGCGTGCCGCGGCAGCCGCCATTCCCCCCGACGAGCCCGCCAGGTAGCCCTCGATCCGGGCCAGTTCGAGGGCGGCCTGATAGGCCGTGCGATCGTCGACGGTGACGACCTCGTCGATCGTGTCCCACCACACCGTTTCGGGCAGGAAGTCCTCGCCGACGCCGTCGATGAGATAGCTCTTGATCTGATCCGCGGGCGGCAGCTCGCCGTGCTCGCGAAAGTAGGCGTAGACGCTGCCCACCGGATCGACACCGATGACACGGACTTCGGGATTCTGCTCCTTGAGGTAGCGCGCGGTACCGCTGATGGTGCCGCCGGTGCCCACACCTGCGACCCAGTGGGTGACCGTGCCGTCGGTCTGGCGCCAGATCTCGGGGCCGGTGGTCCGGTAGTGGGCCGTGGGGTTGGCCTGGTTGTAGTACTGGTAGGGAAGAAAGGCTCCCTGCTCGTCGCGGTAGCGCTCAGCGACGCTGTAGTACGAGCGTGGATCCTTCTTCTCCACCGACAACGGGCAAACCACCACTTCGGCGCCGTACGCCTCGAGCAGCGCCACCTTTTCCCTTGAGATCTTCTCGGTCGCCGTGCACACCAACGGGTAGCCCCTGAGCGCCGCCACCATGGCAAGGCCGAGGCCGGTGTTGCCCGACGTCGGTTCACAGATGATCTGCCCAGGCTCGAGCTCGCCCGCCTCTTCCGCGGCCTCGATCATCGCGATCCCGATGCGGTCCTTGACACTGCCACCGGGGTTGAACGACTCGAGCTTCGCCGCCACCGGAGCCCCCTCGGTCGCGAAGCGCGAAAGTCGGACCAGTGGCGTATCGCCGAGCGTACCCAGAATGTCGTCGCGAATGTCCATCTGCAACCGTTCGGGTCAGGATGCCGACGAGGCGACCGGCGCCGGTCGTGGCACGTCGACGTAGTGCACCGCGTCCCAACCGGCGAGGCTGCGCAGGAAGCGCTTGGTAACCGCGTAGGCCGCGTTGCGTACCCGGCGCGACGTGCGCTGGTGGGTGATGCGGACAGCGAATGCGAAACGTGCCTCTGGCAGCGGCCCGAAGCCGATGTAGTTGACATGAAAGCCGGTCTTCGGCTCGGACGCCGTGCCGGTCTTGAGCGCGATCGGGAAGTCGCTGGGCGCCACTCGATAGGCGGTACCCCCCGGCTCGACCACCGCCTTCATCGCGCTCTCGAGCATCGGCTGCCAGCTCTCCTCGATCACCTGCCAGCCGTCTTCGGCGGGCAGCAGACGCTCGGAGAAGCCGAGGAAAGTATCGGCCGCGCGGTGCAGCCGGGGCCGGTGCATGAAGCCGCCGTTCGCCACCGTGGCCGCCTGCAGCGCCGCATGGATCGGCGTGATGGCGCTGGCCTCCAGGCCTATCGACAGCTCGCCGAGCTCGCGCTCCGTAGGCCAGGGCTGGAGCACCTGGCCGAAGTAGCCGTTGGCGTCTTCGATGTCGTAGCCGTAGCGCCGGAACTCGTCGACGATGGCCTCGCGGCCGACCATCGATCCGAGATAGGCGAACGCGACGTTGCAACTCACGGCCATCGCCCGGTCGAGGCCACGTAACTTGCCGTTGATCGCGGAACAGTACAGCGGTCCCTGTGGGAAGCCGAGCGAGCCGCGACACACCATGTCGGACAGCACGTTCTCGACGTCGACGCCAGCACGAAGCGCCGCCGTGACCGTAATCAGCTTGGCGATCGAGGCCGGCTCACGGAGCTGGGTCAGTGCCGCCGAGTCCTCGTCGCGCGCGGTGCGCTTGTCGCTGACGGCGGCGAGGACCGAGCCGTCCTGCGGATTGATAACCACCATGCTGCCGCGATACGAGCCGAGCGCCTTTTGCGCAAGGCGGCTGAGATCGAGATCGAGGGTCAGCCGCAGGCTCCGCGCCGGACCCAGCGATTCTGCGTCGGCCAACACCGCGGCGGGCACGATGCCGGCGGCAACCCCCTCGTTGGCGACGAAGCTGCCGTCTTGCGGAATCGTCTTGCCCAGCAGCTCACCGTTGCGATCACGAACGAGGAGCGTACTGAGGTCCGTCGAGAATGCCTGGGTCAGTCGGGTGCGAACGCGGGTCCGCGGCTCCTCGGCCAGCTCGATCGCCCGTGCCTCGTCGACCCTGCCGAGCTCGACGAGGGCCGCGGCCCGATACTCCGGGAAGTCCGGCGCACCGATCTCGGCCAGCAGATCCGACATCCGTAGACAGCCTTCGTAGCGCTCCTCAGAGAGCGCACGTTGCAGCAGAGCGACGATCGGCAGGCCGCGTACTTCCGCGGCTTCGAGCTCGAGGCCCGCGGTGGACTCCGCCGAGCCCACCAGCACGTCAACAAGGCGCTGCCCCGAGCGCGCTTCGGCCCCGCCAGCCCGACGCCCGCCAAGCGCGGCGAGCGCGGCGCGTGACTCTTGCCAGTCGCGAAGCACAAGGCGGCTGACCGCCTCGTGCGCCTCGGCGTGGGTGAGCCAGGTTCCGCCCAGAGCCTGCACTCCAGCCGAGAGAACGGCCACTCCCGCGGCCGTCATCAGGAAAGCGACAAGTCTCCGTTTCATAGGGGTTTGAGGCAGGTCCCGCGGCCGCGCGGACTTTACCATGCACCTCGGCCCCTCCTTTTCGGTACGATCGCCAGCCGCCGTCCCCGAAGCCCTGGCGCGCGATGAGTCATGGTCCAATCGAGCCCCCCGTCTCAAACGAGCCTTCCCGACACCGTCACCGAGCTTGAGCTCGACGGCCGACGGATCCTGCTGGTGGGCACTGCCCACGTGTCCAAGCAAAGCGTCATAGACGTCGAGCAGACGATAGACGAGGTCGCGCCCAACACGGTGTGTGTCGAGCTGTGTGCCTCGCGGCACCAGGGCCTGATCGACCCCGACAGCTGGCGGAAGCTCAACATTCTCAAGGTACTGAGGGAGGGCAAGGCGCCGCTGCTGCTGAGCTCTCTAGTCATGGCGTCGTTTCAGCGCCGGATCGCCAAGAAGCTGGGTGTCACCCCCGGCGCCGAGATGGTCGCCGGCATCGAGAAGGCCGGCGAGCTCGGCGCCGAGCTGGTGCTCGCCGACCGCGCGATCGAGATCACGCTGCGGCGTACCGGAGCAAGCCTCGGTTTCTGGACCAAGCTCAAGGTGTTCTCGCAGCTCCTGGCCGGACTCTTCGTCGGCGAGGACATCTCGGCCGAAGACATCGAGAAGCTCAAAGAGAAAGAGCGGCTCTCCGACGCCTTGCAGATGCTCGCCAACGAGCTACCGCAAGCCAAGGCGACTTTGATCGACGAGCGCGACGTTTACCTCGCCCAGAAAATTCGCGATGCACCAGGGGAAACAGTGGTCGCCGTAGTGGGTGCGGGTCACGTGAAGGGAATCACCGAGCACATCCTGGGCGACAGCGACCTCGGACCGCTCGACTTGGTGCCAAAGCCTTCGCTGGCGCCCCGCATCCTGAAGTGGGCCATCCCGGCGGCCATCATCGGGCTCATGATCTGGGGCTTCGTGACCGGCGGTGCCGACAAGTCGCAGGAGTCGCTCGCCCTGTGGGTTCTGATCAACGGCGGGCTTTCGGCACTCGGAGTAGCGTTCGCCCTGGGTCACCCCCTCACCGTCGTTTCGGCGTTCGTGGCGGCGCCGCTCACGAGTCTCAACCCCTTCATCGCAGCCGGCTGGGTGGCCGGCCTGGTGCAGGCCTGGATCAAGAACCCCACGGTCGAGGATCTCGAGGACCTTCCTGAGGCGATCACCTCGTTCGGAGGCTTCTGGCGCAACCATGTCACCCGCATCCTGCTGGTCGTGGTACTCGCCAACCTCGGGAGCACGCTCGGCACCTTCATCGCCGGCACCCTGATCGCGGCCCGCACTCTCTGACCGCTCCCGCGGACCATGCACAACCCTGACTCCGCTGCTCTGTGGACCTTGTTTGTCGGCGCTCGCCGGTCGCCGGCCGAGATCGCGGCCTTCCAGCTGCGCTGCCTACAGCGGCTAGTCGAGCACGTGCGCGGCTGGGGCCTCGAGCCGATCCCGTGCCCTTTCCGCAATTCCAACTCCTTCGGCGGGTCGTTCCACTGCGCGACCCTCGACGTGCGCAGGCGCGGCGATCTGGAATCGTACTTTCCGTAGCGGGGTCTAGACGATGACCCCGGCGAGCGGTGTCCGCGGCGAGTCGCTAGGATGCGACCATGGTCGCGCGCGGCCTGATCCTCCAGCCCACCTACCGCATCGAGAACGAACGTCCGGTCGTTCATCTGTTCGGAAAGCTCGACAGCGGTAAGACCTTCCTGGTCCGTGACGACCGCCAGCGGCCGCACTTCTTCATCCCCCGCGGCGCCGACGCGCGCGCGCGTGCGCTCGGGGCCACGTCCCTGCTGCCAACACCGCGCGTCGATCTGGGTGGCGCAAAGCTGTTGCGCGTCGAGGCCCCGAAACCATCCGACGTACCGCCGCTACGAGACCGGCTGGTGGGGGCTGGCATCGAGTGCCTCGAAGCCGACGTGCGCTTCGCGCTCCGGCCGCTGATCGATCGGCAGATCAGGTCCGCGGTGGCGATCCACGGACAGCCGGTGGAGGGTGCCGGTGTCGATCTGGTGTTTCACAACCCCGACCTCGAGCCCGCGATCGCGCGTCCCGCGCTGACGATCCTCTCGATCGATATCGAGACCGACCCATACCGCAACCGGCTGCTGTCGGCGGCGCTCAGCGGATGCGGCACGGAAGAGGTCATGGTGGTCGACCCCGAGATGCCCGCCGGTCCGGGCCTCGGCACCAGCTACCGTAGCGAAGCGGACCTCCTGCGCCAGCTCTGTGTACGCATCCGAGAGCTGGATCCGGACATCATCACCGGCTGGAACGTCATCGGTTTCGACCTCCACTTCCTGGTTCAGCGCTCGCGTGCGGTTGGCGTGCGCCTTGAGATCGGACGAGCGCCAGGTGACGTGCGCCTGTTCGTGCCCCGTGAGGGCTCCGGCGGTCGCGACCGGGCCGCCGAACAGGCCACCATCCCCGGCCGAGTCGTACTCGACGGAGTGCGCCTGCTGCGCGGCGCCTTCATTCGCATGGAGAGCTACAGCCTCGACTCGGTATCTAACAAGGTGCTCGGCGAGGGCAAGACCATCCACGGTAGCGACCGAGTCGGCGAGATCCTGCGCACGTACCGCGAGGAGCGGGCGGCGTTCGTGGAGTACAACCTCAAGGACGCCAGGCTGGTACTCGACATCCTCGACAAGCTCGACCTGGTGACGCTGTCGCTGGAGCGCAGCCTTTTGACCGGCATGCCGCTCGACCGGGTCTCGGCGGCCATCGCTTCGTTCGACTTTCTCTACCTGTCGGAGCTGTCGCGGCGCGGGCGCACGGCGCCGAGCGTCGGAGCCGGGACCTTCGAATCCGACGACTTCGGCGGCACGGTCCTGCAGCCCGACGCGGGGGTCTACGACAACGTCTTGGTGTTCGACTACAAGAGCCTGTATCCGTCCATCATTCGCACCTTCGAGATCGACCCGCTGGGCTACCTTGGCTCTGACCTGCTGCCCTCTGGCGAGGGCGCACAATCGGACGAAGTGGTAGTGGCTCCGAACGGAGCCATCTTTCGCAAGCAGAAGGGCATTCTCTCGGATCTCCTAGACGGCCTTTTCGTCAAGCGCGAAGACGCCAAAGAGCGCGGCGACGCCGTCTCGAGCCAGGCCATCAAGATCCTCATGAACTCCTTCTATGGCGTGCTCGGCACGCCTGTCTGCCGGTTCTATAACCCCAAGCTCGCGGCCGCCATCACCAGCTTCGGGCGCGAGATCCTGATGTGGGCGAAAGGCGTCGTGCAGGACAAGGGCCTCGACGTGCTCTACGGCGACACCGACAGCCTGTTTGTCCGCTCCGCGGAATCGACGCCAGAAGCCGCTCACGAGCTCGGCCGTCACCTCGCCGAGGACCTCAATCGCCGACTCGTCGCGCATGTTCACGACACGTGGGGGGTGACGAGCCGGCTCGAGCTCGAGTTCGAACGCCTGTACCTGCGCATTCTTTTCCCACGCAAGCGCCACGGCGAGGGCGGTGCGATGAAGCACTACGTCGGTCTCACCGAAGACAACGGCGTGGTCTTCACCGGCATGGAGGTGGTACGCCGCGACTGGACCGACCTCGCCCGACAGATGCAGAAGGAGCTCTACGAGCGCTTCTTCCACGACCGCCCATTCGAGGACTACCTTTGCTCGACGGTCGATGCCGTGCGCACCGGCCAGCTCGACGAGCAGCTCGTCTACCGCAAGGCGCTGCGCAAGGACCTGCGCGAATACACGGCCACCACTCCACCCCATGTCGCCGCCGCACGCAAGATGAAGGGGCCCCCGGGGACGCTGATCGACTACGTGATCACCAGCGACGGCCCGGAGCCCGCACGAGAGCGCAAGTCGCCGTTCGACTACGAGCACTACGTCGACAAGCAGATCCGCCCCATCACCACGCCGCTCCTCGACCTGCTCGGCCTCAAGTTCGAAAAGGTCATCGGCGACGACACCCAGCTAGAGCTCTGGTAGCGGGGGTCGCGGTAGGTCATGACGGGTAGGGCGTCGAGATGGTGGAACGCTCATAGCGCGACCCCCGCAGCTACCGACTCAGAGCTGGCGCAGGCGGGATGCGATGTCGTCCAAGCCGGCCGTGAGCTCTCCCGAAAGCTCGATGGCTTCTACCGGCCGACCGCGCTCCGCCAGCACGGCGAGGTCGCCCGAAGCCTGCGCCGCCTGCAGCTGGTCGAAGGTGACACCGCTTCCGGGGACGAGGACGCACGGAGCACCACGGCGGGTGATGAAGAGGAACGCCCCGGGAGTGCCTCCCTTGAACAGCTGACCGGCGGAATGGAGATAGCGTGGCCCAAAGCTCGCGGTAACGGGGCGCCCGGTCGCATCGGTCATCGCCTTGCGCACTTTCTCTACCCCCGCGACAATCTCCGCCGTGCGCGGCAGGTAGGCGAGCACACCGACATGGCGCGAGGCGGAGCTCCCGGCCACCAGCCGTGCGAGCGCATCCGTCGTCGGCACGACCCGCGGCGAGAGATCCCTGCGCCGCGAGAGACGCTCGTGCGCCGCCACCTTGGCGCTGTCGACGTCGGCCTGGTCGAACGGGTTCACACCGAGGATCGAGCCGGCTACCGCGGTCGCGACCTGCCATCTGAAGATCTCTCGGCCAAGGGCTTCGGAGTGGGGGCCCTTCCAGTCTGAGCGCACCTCGCCGACCCGGTCGGCGACTTGGCGCCCGTTCCACAACGCGGCTACCAGGCCGGCGTGGGCAGTGCCATCGCCGCACCGTATCGGGAGGATTCCCCCGCCCTCTTTGCCGGTCGATTCGGCGAGAAGCTGCTCGAGCCAATCGGCGAGCGACGGCACGGCCGCGGGCGGCACGATCTCCACGAGGTCGTGACCAAGCTTGGCCAAGGCACCGAGAACGGCACCCAGCGCGAGCCCCGGATCGTTGCCAGCCGCGGCTCCCTCGGCGAGCTCCGACCGCGCGAGTCGGGCGGCCGCGACCACAGAATCGGGCTCGACGCCCATCGCTATCAAGACCCCCAATCCAAAAGGACTGAGGGCCGAGAACCGCCCACCGATATCGGCCCGGCCATAAAGCAGGTGATAGCCGCGCTCGACCGCGCGCGTCGCGAGCTCGGTCCCTGGGTCGGTGATGGCGAGCACGCGCGGCCCGACATCGAGGCCTGACGATTCCATCTCGGCCACGAAGTACGCCTCCAGCGAGACGGTCTCGACCGTGGTGCCGGACTTCGATGCCACGACGAACAGCGTGGTCTCGAGGTCGAGCTCGCCGCGAGCACTGGCGATCTCTTCCGCATCGGTCGTATCGAGAACTACCAGCGTACGCGCACCGGCGCCCCGAGGCCCCGGCACCGAATGTGCCCCCTCACACAGGAGCCGCGCCCCGAGGCTCGATCCGCCCATTCCCAGAAGCACGACCCTCGACCAGCCGGCTCCGGCCGCGGTGTGGCGCCACTGGCGGAAGGCTTCGGTATCGCAGCCGGCACCGGGCTCGAGCCAACCGAGCCACTCCGCCTCGTCGCAGCCCGACCACAGCGATGCATCACCGGCAAGCAGCCTCCGGGTGCCGTCGACCCGGTCCCAATCCACGAGCTCGGCCTCGACAGCTGACGCGATCGGACACGGGAGCCGAGCCTGCAAACCCCCGAGACGAAGCTCGCGCATGGGGCTAGACTACCCCCAGTCCGACGACATCCGTCGACGGCACACCGTCATGAGAGAGCACGCGCCCGCTCGTTTCTTCGTCTTCGCCCTCCTGGTGGCCCTACTCCTCTACGCCGGTCTGCTCTGGCGCAGCGGGGTTGAGCTTCCCAAGGCGGAGCCGGGTCCGACAGAACCGACCGAGGACGCCTCGAACGCCGCGGCCACGCCAGACGTAGCGCCGCGCGGCGCTCTGCAGGCGGCCGAGCAGGCGACCGTCGATCTCTTCCGTGAGGCCTCGCCTTCGGTCGTCTACATCACGACGGTCGACGTGCGTCGCGATTACTTCACGATGAGCGATTATGCGGTGCCCTCGGGCGCCGGCTCGGGCTTCGTGTGGGACGACCAGGGTCACATCGTTACCAACTACCACGTCATCCAGGGGGCGGACCGCGCCCACGTGACCCTCGGCGATCAGTCGTCGTGGCCCGCGACCCTGGTCGGAGTCGCCCGCGAGAAGGACCTGGCGGTGCTCAAGATCGAGGCTCCAGCCAACCAGGTCGCCGCGCTCCCCGTTGGCAGCTCCTCGGATCTCCTGGTCGGCCAGAGCGTCTTCGCGATCGGCAACCCGTTCGGCCTCGACCACACCTTGACGACCGGCGTCATCAGCGCGCTAGGTCGTGAGATCCAGTCGCTCGACCCCCAGCGCACGCGCATCGAGGACGTGATCCAGACCGACGCCGCGATCAACCCCGGCAACTCGGGGGGGCCGCTTCTCGATAGCTTCGGCCGCCTCGTCGGCGTCAACACCCAGATCTACAGCCCGAGCGGCGCCTCGGCCGGCATCGGCTTCGCCATTCCGGTCGACACCGTGCGATGGGTGGTGCCGGACCTGATCGAGCACGGCGAGATCCACCGGCCCGCGCTCGGCATCTACCCGGGTCCCGACACCACCGCGAAGCGCGCCGGCATCGAGGGAGTGATCTTCGTACGCGTCGAGCCCGACGGGCCCGCCGACCGAGCCGGCCTGCAGCCGCTTCGCCGCGACCGCCGCGGCCGAGTGCTCCTCGGCGACATCATCACTGCGATCGACGGCGAGCCCGTGCGCAGCCGGGAAGACCTGACCCTGCTTCTCGAGAGGAAGGAGGAGGGCGACCGCGTCGAGGTCACCTACCTCCGCGGGCGCGACGAGCGGAAGGCCGAAGTGCGTCTCGAGGTTCCGGACTCCGACTAGGTGTCGATCGACGAGCGCATCAACGCCCTCTTTGCGCCTCTGGCTCAGCGCTTCTCCGACCTCGTCTTCTTCTCGATTCCGGTCGGCGGTTCCGACCTGCAGCTGATCGTGGTCTGGCTGGTCGTCGGCGCGGCGTTTTTCACCATCTATTTCCGCTTCATCGGCATTCGCGGCTTCCGTGAGGCCATTCGCCTGGTCAGCGGAGCAGACGCCGACCCCAGCGATCCCGGCGAGGTCACCCACTTTCAAGCCCTGACCACCGCCGTTTCGGGCACGGTCGGGGTGGGCAACATCGCCCACGTCGCCATCGCCATCTCGGTCGGCGGCCCCGGGGCGGTGTTTTGGCTCATCGTCGCGGGTCTACTCGGCATGTCCTCGAAGTTCGTCGAGTGCACCCTCGGCGTCAAGTACCGCGTCGAGCACGCCGACGGCTCGGTCTCGGGCGGGCCGATGTTCTACCTCGATGCCGGCCTGCGTGAGCTCGGCCTGCCACGGCTCGGCAAGAGCTTGGCGGTCTACTACGCGATCTGCGTCATGGTCGGCTGTCTCGGTGTCGGCTGCATGTTCCAGTCGAACCAGGCCTACGTGCAGTTCGTCAACGTCACCGGAGGCGAGGGGAGCTTCTTCGCCGAGCGTGGCTGGGCGTTCGGCCTCATCCTCGCCGTGCTAGTGGCCTTCGTCATCATCGGCGGCATCCGCTCGATCGCCCGGGTCACCTCGAAGCTCGTGCCGCTCATGGCGCTGTTGTACGTGGCGACCGCGGGAGTGGTGATCCTCGCCAACGCCTCGAAGCTGCCCTTCGCCATTGAGGCGATCGTCACCGGCGCCTTCCGCCCCGAAGGAATCGCGGGCGGAGCGATCGCGGTCCTGATCCTGGGCTTCCGGCGAGCCGCCTTCTCCAACGAGGCCGGGATCGGCTCGGCCTCCATCGCCCACTCGGCGGTACGAACCAAAGAGCCGGTCACCGAAGGGCTAGTCGCGGTCCTCGAGCCTTTCATCGACACCGTCGTCATCTGCACGATCACAGGGCTGGTCATCACCCTGACCGTCTGGGAGCCGGGCATGGCGGAGGTGACCGTCTCCGGCGTCGAGTTGACGTCGTCGGCCTTCGAGTCGGTGATCTCGTGGTTCCCGTATCCACTCGCCGTCGTCGTCATGCTCTTCGCATTCTCGACGATGATCTCGTGGTCGTACTACGGCCTCGAGGGCTTCATCTACCTCTTCGGTCACTCGCCGCGCTCGAAGACGATCTACAACACTGTCTTTTGCCTGTTCGTCGTCCTCGGCTGCACGATCCAGCTGCAGGCAGTGATCGATTTTTCAGACGCGATGGTCTTCGCCATGGCGCTGGCCAACGTCCTTGGCCTCTACATGCTCGCGCCCAAGGTCAAGGACGAGCTCGAGGGCTACTGGCGACGGGTCGCAGCACGGCGCTAAAGGGAATGACGGCGAGCCTGCCCGCGCGAGCCGACGCGGTCGTCATTGGCGGCGGCATTGTGGGTTGCAGCGTCGCCTACCACCTGACGAAGCGCGGCTGCGCCGATGTAGTCCTCGATGGCGCGTGCCTTCGGGGTCCAGATCTCCGAGCTCGATGCAGCGGCGAGCGCCGCGCGGGGACGCCGTGACCAACCCAGTCGACACGACGATGGCCCTGGCGCTCACGCCTGCCGAGGTCTCGCTGCGCGCCTTCTTCGACCCGCACGGCGAGCGCGTGTACGGCTGAGGGCTCGGCTCGCTGAGCGCTACGCGAGCTCTCGCAACCAGCGGTCGATTTCGCGATACAGCGGCCGGCGGAAAAAGACCACCTCCTCAGCGAGCTGCGCCATCTCGATCCACCGCCAAGCGCGGAACTCCTCACAATCGCCAAGGGTCACGGCGTCCTCCGATCCCGAGAAGCGCAGCACGAAGCAGTAGAGCGTCTGGCCCCGACCGAAGATGCGCTTGCGGAAGCCCTCCGGTAGCTCGTAGGCAAGTAGCCTTGGCTCTTCCGTGACCAGGGTCAGGAGCTCGCGACCGATCCCGCTCTCCTCCAAGATCTCTCGAAACAGCGCCTCGCGAGGCGACTCGCCGGGCTCGAGGCCGCCCTGCGGCAGCTGCCACGACCCGACCGGAGTCTGGTTACGCTCGAACGCCATCACCCGGCCGTCGTCTCCGACAATGACGGCGCAGGCACCGGCGCGAAAAGTCTGTGGCGGAAGTGGCACGAGGTCCTGTAAAGCGTGACCGAGGGGGCCGACCCATCCGTGCAAGGATGGGTGTCATGGCGCCCGATTGTTGCAGGGGCATCGCGTGAAGGCCACCACCCCGCTGCAACGCGTCGTCGGCTACGTCGTGCTCGGCGCGGGCATGGCGATCTTCGGCGCGCTCCAGTTCAACGACCCCGACTCCTTCCTCTGGGCCGCCCTTTACGCCGCTGCGGCGGCACTCTTTGCCGGCGCTCTCGCGGGCTGGCACCGTCCCTGGACGATTGGCCTCGTTCTCCTCGTGTACGTCGGCGTCGGTGCCACGGTCTTCCCGGGCTTCCTGGATCTGCTCCAGAACCACTCGCTCAGCGACCTCGCCGGCGTGATGTCGACGGATCGTCAGTTCATCGAGGACTCGCGCGAGTTCCTCGGTCTGGTCATCGCGGCCACGGCTCTGGTTTGGCTCTGGCGCATGCCACCAGAGCCGTAGCCCTTCCCTCCTCCCGGCTAGGTCGAGAGGTAGAGAAACTCCTCTTGGACGACGCGGTCGTCGGCGACCGTGTATATGCCGACCTCTTTCAACTGGTCCTCGCCGCCCTCCCGGAGGACCGTCGTCGCAACCTCCGCCGCCTCTCGAGGCGGGTGCTGGTCGGGCAAATCGCCTCGGCGCGGGTGCGGGCATCGATGGGCTGCACCGTGCCGACGCTGCTCGACGTCTTCGCGGTGATCTCTTCCGGGCGACGGGTCGGCAGCGCGTCGGCCAGCGCCAATGCCGCCGTGGACCTGGGCACACCGGTTCTGTAACTCGCCGCCCGCTTTGCCTCTTTGACCGCGCCCCGATTGAAGAGCACCTTCGAGCGCGGCGTTTGATGCTCCGCCCGTTCGTCGACGCCAACGTTGTAGCGCAGTGGAACCGTCAGATCCTGGATCACCCGGTGGGGTCTGCCGCGCCTTCTAGTAGGTCGGCGCCGCTATCGAAGACACGCCAGTCGAGGCGAGTCTGCGCGACCGCGCCGCCACTGAGATACGTCACGTCGACCCGGTCCTCGTCGGGAGGAAACGACCTCGCTGCTCCAGTCTCGAGGGTATGGCGAGCCCTCACCGACTCGAAGGAGGTTGGCCAGTGGTTCCAGGTGGATCTTGAGGGTCCGTTCGAGCTCGACCAAGTCACCCGAGGCAAGGTGACCGCCCCTGGCTACGAGCACATGACCAGGGAAGCGACGGTCGAGACCATCGAGCCCGAACGGCTGTTCTCCATGACCTGGCCCTTGCTAGGCGAAGGCGAGGGCGCCGGTGCTGCCGAAGTGCCGCGAACGCTCGTCGAGTTTTGCCTCGAGAGCGCCGGCGGGTCGGACGCGAGAGCCACTTCACCCTCACCCTCGATCCGATCGACGATGTACGCGGCTATCTCGATCGCGTGTGCGAACAGTGGGACGCCGCCCTGGCCAGGCTCAAGGCCTTCGTCGAAGAACCGTAGAAGAGCGAGTCTCGGTCAGAGCGCCTGCCACCCAAACCACACGAGAAACGCCCCCACGACGACACCAAACACGCCTCTCATTTGTAGGAAGGTTTCACGTCCAGGGGCACTCTCCGGGTAGAACCATTCGACGAGGGCTCGGAAGCTCGTGGGGAACACGATCAGCGCCGGCACGCTGAGGCCGAGGATTCCCCAACCAGCAACCGTAAGGACAGTGGCGAGGGTCGTGTCTTCCGATCCCCCCGCCCAGACCATCGTGGCTCCAAACGCCGCCATCAACGCACCCAGGGCTCGCGTCCGGCCCCCCGAGCGGGCCATCTTCCGAAGCCACCGCAGGCTGGCAGCCGGTGCCACGGCCTGTGGCAGCCGCATGCCGACCGCGACAAGTCCCACCACGATGCTCACCATCCCCACCTGGCTCACGGTTGCTCCTTCGCTGACGCCGCGATCCTCGAGACGACCGCTGAAAGCACCTCCGAGGGTCGCTCGCGTGGTCGACCGGAATCGAGACCTCGATCCGATCGATCATTCCACCATAGCGCTCTAACAGGGCATCGACCTGAGAGTCGTGGGTTGCGACGATCACCCACTCCCGAGGACGGTCGTGCAGACTGGTACGCTAGCAGAGCCTCAACAACAAGCTGGAGGAAGCGCCCATGCGCCTAGCCCGAGCGCCTTTTGTGATCGCCATCGCTTGGATGGCCTTCGCGCTGGTCACGCCGCCATTGGCGGCGCAGGTCAACACCGACAACATTGCGCAGCAAGACTCAACGCGGGTCGGCGGCGTCATCTACGACAGCCAGGGCAATCCGATGCCCAAGGTCGAGATGTGGATTCAGAACGACAACGCGCCGGCCGACCGGGCACGTGGCCGGTCGAGAGCCACCGGGGCGTACCTGGTGCGCGGAATCGGCCGTCTCTTCACGGAACGCGACATGGCCGGCATCATGCTGCGCCTCACCTTCGAGGCGGAAGGCTTCGAGTCCCTGGTCCTCAGGGTGGCCGCACCGGTCAACACCTACACCGAGTTGTCGCCGATCCTCGCCAAACCGGGTGAGGATCTGTCGGCGATGCGCCCGAGCCTGATGCTCCGCGGCAAGGTCTCCCGGGGTGGCAAGAAGGGCATAAGGGACATCGTGGTCACCGTGAGCTCTCCAGACGACCCCGAGCTAGCGGTTCAGGCCACGACGGCGAAGGACGGCACCTACGAGGTACTGCTCTGGGGCGCGCCGCTGAGCCTCGTAGTTACCGCCACCACCGGCAGCGACGAGCAGACCAAGGAAAGGTCGACCGGCGGTCAGCCGGTGCACGACCGGGTCTCTGTGATCCAGCAGGACTTCGCCTTCTAGTCGCCGCGGCCTCTCGGTGGTCCGTGCCGACACCCCCACTCCAACTGATCGTGGGACACGTCAGCGATACGGCCGCTCGCGTGTGGGTACAGGGCTCGCCGAGCCACCCGAGAGCTACGGTCCGTCTCCTCGACGAGGTAGGCACTCGTAGGTAGCGTACGGTGACTCTCCAGCCTGCCAACAAGTACATAGGCAACATGCACGCCTCGTATCAAGGCGCGGTGTCGGTGCGAGCGGGCACCAGCCCAGCGATCACCTGCCACGAAGTCATGGCAAGCCCATTGAACAAGGGCCCGAACCCGAGGCTCGCGTTCAAGCCTCGCCAGGGATGGGGTATTCCTGGATACACCATCAACGGCTCGCTGCGGAGATTCGCCAACAACCGATCCGCGGTTCTGGTCACCGTCGAGCCGGACAGCGGCGATGTCACGTGCGAGGCGTTCCGCACGCGTGGCCCGCAGTACGAGAGCCTCTTCACCTCGAACTTCACGGTGTAGCCCTGGCGCTGGAGCTGGCGCTCGCAGCCGCGAACTGCTGCTGACTTCTCGTTCTGTCTCGGGTGGCCTAGCTAGGACTAGACCACGGCATAGGACGGCCCTATCGCACCGTCACAATGGAGAACACTCTCTCTACGCTCAAAGTCGTCAGCGTCGGAAGCGCGATGCACAGTGGCTTCGGAGAGGCCGTGTTCGAGCCCATCCGAGAGGCCTTCGATGGCGTCATACGCCGACTTCGGTTCCTCGACTACGAGTCGCCGGCCCTCGACAGCATCGAAGCCGGACTCCTGACACAGGTCCTCGACCTGGAAGTGGGCGGGCACGTCCTCGGCATCACGGATGCCGAGCTGGTGGACGACTCCGGAACGGATTTCTTTCGCTTCATGTTCGGGGGCAAAGACCGGCGCAATCATGTCGCCGTCGTCTCCACCCGTCGGATCTCGATGTACGACCCTCAGCGCGTAGCCGCCAGACTCTTGAAGATCAGCCTGCACGAACTGGGCCACAACTTCGGCCTGGTGCATCACTACTCCTTCGTCAGTGTTGACCAAGGTGGCTGCTGTCCGATGAGCAAGGGCGACTTCAATCGTCACGGCGAGCGCGGCTACCTTCGCTCCGTCATCGACGCCCGCGGTCTGCACTTCTGCGACAGTTGCAGGGCCTTCATGCGCAAGGTACACGCAACATCGCCGCCGGGCGGATAGCTCGATCACGCCCGGTTTCCGAACGCCGCAAGGAATCTCGATTCGGCGTCCGGATGGCCGATCAGGATCAAGCTGCTGCCGTCGCGGAGCGCGGTATCCGCCAGCGGGTTGACCTCGCGCTCACCTTCGCCGTCGTCGATCGCAACCACCGTGGCACCGGTTCGGAGCCGAATCGAGCTGTCCCGGAGCCGAGTGCCGTGAAGCCGCTTGGGGACGCGCACCCGAAACAGGATGAGCCCTTCGGCCACGATCGTAACCGCGCCGATGTCCAGGGAGTTGAAGAGCTGGCTCGACCCCATCGAGGCATAGGAGAGAACGAAGTCGGCTCCCGCGCGATGGATCGAGGAGACGTTGCGCCGATCGGTAGCCCGGCTCAGGATCTTGGCCGAGGGCTGGAGACGGCGACAGTAGAGCGTGAGGTAGATGTTGGTGTCGTCGTCGTGCGTGGTGATGATGATCGTCGTCGCCTCGTCGATGCCGGCGCCCTTGAGCACTCCGAGCTCGGCCGCATCGCCGATCACCCAACGATCGTCGCGCTTGGGGCGGGTGGGATCGCGCTCGACGACGTGATAGTCGATCTTGCGCAACGCCAGGGCCTCGGCAATGATGCGACCAACCCGCCCGCCCCCGAGGATCAGCACCGAGCTGCGCGGCGCTTCTCGATCGCCGAGAATCTCGTCGTAGCGCGCGAGCTGCTCACGCGATCCAGCAAGCAGAAGTACCGTGTCCTCGCTGAGGACGTCGTCGGGACCCGGAGTCACGAATTCGCCCCGCTTCCAGACCCCGACGATGCCGACGCCGGTGCTCTGGCGGACTCCACTGTCCCGGATGCGCTTGCCGACGAGTGTCGTGCCGCTGACGCTCGCCTCGGCAATCTGGAGACGGTCCACGGAGTCGATCACGTGCGAACGGTGGTCGCCGCCCGTCACCCGCCGGGCGAGGGCGATCCCCATCATGCTCGTGAGGTTCAGCACCTGCTGACAACCGGCGAGCGCGAGGATGTCGATCGACGCAATGTCATCGGCGGTCGCGATGAGGCGCACGTCCTCCGAGACCTCGCGCACGGTCGAGGCGATGAGGGTGTTGATCGGATCGGAGCCGGTGGCCGCGATCAGAGCGGCGTCGGGAGCGTGGATCGCGCGATAGGTCTCCGGATCGTCGAAGGCACCGACCACGACGCTATAGCCATGGTCGAGCAGTCGCAGTGCTTCTTCCACCTCGGGAACGAGCAGCGCGTAGCTCTGCCCGTAGCGCTCCAACCGGCGAATGAAGTCTTCGGCGACCGCGTCGAGGTGCGTGATGATGACGTGCCCGCGGGTCCCCGGCTTGAGCGCACGGGGAGTGCGCGCTGCGGTCTGGGCCGCCATCCAGGGCTGGTAGAAAAACTCGATGAAGATGAACGGCAGGAGCACGAGCAGAAACAGCATGCCGCTCATGAGCACGACGATCGAGAACAGACGCCCAGCGTCCGTAGAGAACACGAGGTCTCCGAAACCGAGGGTCGACATCACGGTGAGGACCCAATAGAAAGACGTGATCCAGCTCAGATCCTGGCCCTCGCGGGCCATCAGGAGCTTGAAGATCACGGCATAGGCCGTGACCATCACGACGAGGACAACGATGAAGCGAACCAGCACTCCCACCCGCGGTCTCTGGCCACGGGAAGCAAGGATCGAGGCCATCTCACCGGCGAGCAGCTTCACGGCGAAGACTCTACTCCGATCTCGTACGAACCCACGCCGGTACCTGGCGGAAGCGGCATGAGGTGGAGAAGTCTACCGCCGGGCCGGCCGCTCAATGACAGACAGCCGGCGGCGCTCCGGGCGCGTCGTGCTTCGGCGGCTCGTGGCCAGCCCCTCGTTCGCGCTGACGTCGATCCTCACACTGACGCTTGCGATGGACGCCAACGTCGGCTTGCAGGACCTGGCGGAGTTGCCCTCAAAGAGCTTGGCCCGAGCGTCGGCTTGAAACCCCGAGCTCGTGTCGACGCCGACGGCCATCATGGGCGAGCGGCAGCACGATAGGATGGCGGCCCGCCCGCGTTAGTCGCTGCCGGAGCCATGTCCTTGCGAGGTTCGGCCATGAATCGACATCTCCCAGTCGGGGCGCTGTCCTGGGCCTGACGCGCTTTGGGATCGTCGTGGCACTCGTGGCCTCGACGGTCGTGGCGGCTCCCATCACAGGACAGGTGGACGCGGCGGACTTCGTTGCGGTCACCGACGAGATCCTCCAGGGCCCGTCGGGCGACGACTGGCTGCAGTGGCGGCGAACGCTCGATGGCTGGGCCTTCAGTCCGCTGGATCAGATCGATCGATCGAACGTCTCGGAGCTGCGGCTCGAGTGGTCACGGGGTCTCAGCGAAGGCCGCCAGCAGGGAACGCCACTGGTCTACGACGGTGTCATGTACTTCCCCAACCCGCGCGACGTCATCCAGGCGATCGATGCGGCCACCGGCGACCTGATCTGGGAGTATCGGAGAGAGCTGCCCGACGACATCCGCCAGTATGTGGGCACGCTGTCGGAGAACAACCGCAACATCGCTATCTACGACAACCTGATCATCCACACCTCGGGCGACGACTTCATTCTCGCCCTCGACGCCCGCACCGGAGAGCTCGTGTGGGAGACCGAGGTCCTCGACTACAAGACCCAGGCGGCGATCCAGGGCTCGGGTCCGATCGTCGCCAACGGCAAGGTGATCTCGGGCCGCAGCTGCCGGGCGCGCAGCGGGCCGGAGGCGTGCGTGATCGTCGCTCACGATCCGAAGACCGGGCGCGAGCTGTGGCGACGGCACACGATCCCCAAGCCGGGCGAGCCTGGTGACGAGACCTGGGGCGACGTGCCATACGAGGAGCGCGCCCACGTCGGCACCTGGATGGTGCCGAGCTATGACCCCGAGCTCGACCTCGTCTATATCGGCACCTCGGTCACGGCGCCGGCACCGAAGTTCCTACTCGGCGGAGCAGAGAACCGGCACCTGTACCACAACTCCACGCTCGCGCTCGTCGCGGATACCGGTGAGATCGCGTGGTACTACCAGCACCTCAACGACCACTGGGACCTCGATCACCCGTTCGAGCGCATGCTCGTCGACACGGTGGTGGCTCCCGACTCCGAGGCGGTGCAGTGGATCAACCCCACCGTCGAGCCGGGCGAGACCCGCCGGGTAGTCACCGGCGTTCCCGGCAAGACCGGCGTCGTGTACACGCTCGACCGCGAGACCGGCGAGTTCCTGTGGGCCACGCCGACCGTTGAGCAGAACGTCATCATCCAGATCGACGGCGAGACCGGTGAGGTGGTCGAGAACCCCGAGGTGGTCTTTCAGGAGCTCGGCCAGAAGGCGCTAGTCTGCCCGACCTGGCTCGGCGGCAAGGATTGGCAGGCCGGCGCATACAGCCCGGTCACCAACGCCATGTACGTCCCGCTGCGCAACGCCTGTGCGCGCATGAGCGCGAACCGCGAAGGCCGCCTGCCGAGCTATGCTCTCGACGGCGAGCACATCCTCACCCCGGGCAAGGAGGACTCGGGCACGGTCTACGCGGTGTCGGCTGAGACCGGCGAGTTCCTGTGGGTCTACGAGCAGCGCGCGGCGACGCAGTCTCTCTTTGCGACGGGCGGTGGGCTGGTCTTCGTCGGCGACAGCAACGGCCGATTCAAGGCCCTCGACCACGAGACGGGGGATGTGCTCTGGGAGATAAACCTCGGCTCGCCGGTGACGGGCTTCCCGATCGGCTACGGCATCGATGGTCGCCAGTACGTCGTGGCCTCTACCGGCAGCACCTCGTCCGCGGCGGACGCGGGCCTCACGCCGGAGCTCCGGCCGAGCGCCGGGAACAACGTGTTCGTTTTCTCCCTGCCGCGCGGTGATCGCTGACCCTCGACCACGACGGGCTGCCCGCTTCTGTTCCGCCTGCGGCGAGGAAGTCCAGCCGGCGGTCATCGGCAGCGACGAGGCCACGGCACTATTTCCAGTAACTTGGGATTGGCTGGGAGACAGGTAACCCAACCTTAGAACAAGGCCCCGCACCGAGAGAAGAGACGACTTCGTACGGCCCGAGCTTGGAACCAGGAGCTAGTGCCATGGAGGTGGCGAGAGTCTATCGGCCGATCGGGGTCTGCCTAGTTCCCCGGCTGGGAACAGAGCCGGCCGCCGATCCGCGGTCGTAGAACCGCCAGCCCCTCGAAGCTCGACACCACGACGTTGCCGCTCTCGAAGAACGGATAGACGCTCCAGGCGCCGTCGAAACTCGTCCCGTTGTTGCGGGGGAAGACGTCGAAGTGCGCCACCTCGCAGAGCTGACCCCGGGAGATGCGGTCAAGGGCCAGAATCCGCAGGCCCGCCGTGTAGTTGGCCTGGTACGTCCACCTCTTCACCACGTACTGGTTGTGATCGATCGACGCCAACGGCGACTCGTGGCGGCCGTGGAGCCGAGGCCTTTCGAGGTTACGGAGGTGGTAGATGTAGGTCGTGGTGCCGAGCCCGCCGTCGAGCTCGTCAGTCTCGTCTCCGAGGAGCAACCAGCGGTGGTTGGTCGTCGTCCAGGCCTGGTGCGTGTAGCCGACGCCCTCGTAGGTCACCCGCCCGACCATCACCGGAGACGCTTTGTCGGTCGTGTCGATGACGGTCAGGGTGTCTTCGTTGGACGCGTAACAGATATCGCGGCCCTGGTAGCGCGTGTCCGGACCGTGGTACAAGTGGCAATAGATATCGTGGGTGTAGCCGTCCTCGGAGAAGCAGCCCACCCTCTCCGGGTTGCGCGGCCGGGTGAGGTCGAGGATCAGGAGGCCGCCAGCGCACTGATTCGAGCCGACGATGTAGGCGAAACCCGTCTCCTCTTCGATGAAGAGGTTGTGCGCGTTGCCGAACCCGCCCCAGCGAGCGCTCTGCGAGAACTTCACAGGGGGCTGGCGCACCCTGGAGAGGCGGCGGAGATCGAAGATCTGCACACCGTGCCCCGGAGACTCGCTGACGATGTAGGCGTGGTCGTTGTAGACCTTGATGTCGCGCCAGGAGCTCGCGATCCCGCGCCCGGGCAGATCGCCCAGGTAGACCGGCTGGTCGGGTACCGAGATGTCCACGAACGACGTGCCCGTGT
This sequence comes from Acidobacteriota bacterium, assembly GCA_036337765.1. GTDB lineage: Bacteria > Acidobacteriota > Thermoanaerobaculia > Multivoradales > Multivoraceae > JAYZDP01. Next base: position 4,187 of record JAYZDP010000104.1, on the reverse strand, counting down.
TGCGCCCCATGATCGCGTACTCGGACCCGGTGGCTGGATCGGTCCAGCCCCAGACGTCGTTGCCGGCACCGCCGCCGATATCTTCGATCGACACGAACGACCATAGGTCGACCTGACTACAGCTGAAACGCCCGGCCCGGCCGTTGACGCAGGGCCGCGGCCCGATGCTCGGGATCGGCACGCCGCCCTGGCCGCCGCCACCTTCGCAGCGCTCGTCGTGGCAGTGCTCCTCCTCGTGCTGCTTGACGACGTCGATCTCGGCCGAGACGGCGTCATCCACCGCGGCAGGGGAGGCCGCGACCAGGGCGAGGAGAGGCAGCAGGTCGTGCAGCAGGTTCACGGTCGGATCACCGGGACGCGCAGGCCAGTCGCCAAGGCGCCACGCTAGCACGCCCGCGGGTGACAGAGTTACCTGCTAGAGCTGGTTTCGAAGGTCGCTTCTACTCGTGGCGCAGCTACGCCTCGCGCAGGGCTGTGATCGGATCGATCCGGGTCGCGCGCCTGGCTGGGATGTAGCAGGCGGCCGCCGCGACCGCCACGAGAATCGCAGTGACGCCCAGCCAAACTCCGGCGGGGCTCCCTCCGGATACCACAGGGTGGTCGGGACAGTACGGTCCGGGGTGCCGCTGAAGTCGCCGTTGGGCGGCGTCGGGCGCGACCTGTCGGACCCATTCGTACTCGGCGGTGGCGACGGCGTGCGGGCCGGACGCGAGGCGCGTGGCACTCTCCGTCCCGGTGGCGAGGGGCTCCGGAGCCGAGCGCCGCCAGGCGACCGCGACGATGGCGGCGATGGCAAAGATCGCCAAGCCCACGGCGACGGCGAGCCTGCGGAGGAAGCGGGCCAAGAGGGCTCGATCCTAGCCCAGAAGCGGATCTCGTAGCCTGCCACCCCATGTGACGCAGGCCCGCGCGACCGGCCGGTCCGCGCACTCCAGCCCGGAGGCCGACAGGCGGCCGATAAGATCCGCTCGAGCATGGCGTTGGAAGCAGAATCTCCCAATGGGTGAGATCACACGCAGGGACTTCATCAACGGCACGTTGGTGGCCGCGGGGAGCTCGACGATCCCGCGCGAGGCGAAGGCTCAAGAGGCCTTGGCGGCGCTGGAGTCGTCGCCCTACCCCCCGGGACTGACGGGGCTGCGGGGAAGCCATCCCGGATCCAACGAGCACGCGCACGACCTGGCGTGGGGCCGAGGTTCCGATTGGGGAGTTGCGTCCGACCTGGAGGAGGCGTACGACCTGGTGGTCATCGGCGGGGGAATCAGCGGGTTGGCCGCCGCCTACTTCTTCCAGCAGAAGCACGGCAGGGGCACGAAGGTCCTGGTGCTCGACAACCACGACGACTTCGGTGGTCACGCGAAGCGCAACGAACACAAGATCGGCGGCAGGCTGCACATCGGCTACGGCGGTTCCCAGACTCTCGTGGAGCCCGGCAATGCCGGAGAGGTGGTGCTCGAGCTGCTGCGCGACATCGGCATGGACGTCGAGCGGTTCGAGACCGCCTACGACGCTGGCTTCTATCGGCGGCACGATCTGTCGGCCGTCACGTACTTCAACGAGGAGGTGTTCGGCGTAGGCAGAGTCGTCCAGCACCCCTACTGCAACTACCCGAACTTCATCGAAGGCCTTCCCCAGGCGAAGCTCTCGAACGAAGAGGCGGCTCGCCAGGCTCCGCTCGGCGAGGCGGGCAGGGAGCAGCTCCTGCGTGCCCTGAAGGGCGGGCTGCATCTTCTCGACCTGCCCGCAGAGGAGCTCCAACACTACGTTGGCACCCACTCGTACTACGACTACCTGCGAGACACCCTCGGTGTCGACGATCCGGGAGTGCTGCGAATGGCCCGATGTTCCGGACTGGACTGGGCCAGCACGGGAACCGACCTGATGACGATCGGCGCGGCCAAGGCCGCTGGCGCGCTGGGCTTCGCTCCGGTGGCCGTCCTCAACGAGGACCACCCGTATATCCACCACTTCCCCGACGGCAACGCCGGGTTGGCTCGTGCGCTGGTGAAGAGACTGGTTCCCCGAGTCGGGGAGGGAAGCAATGCGGAGGAGCTGGTGCTCTCGAGATTCGACTACGACGAGCTCGACAAACCGCACAACAGTGTCCGCATTCGCCTCGAGAGCACTGCGGTCGACGTGCGGCACGCCGGCGATCCGAAGAGAGCCAGCGACGTCCTCGTCAGCTACGTCAACGGCGACCGGCTGTACCGGGTGAGGGGCAAGGGCGTCGTCATGGCCTGCTACAACCTGATGATCCCGCACATCGTCGCGGACCTCCCCGAAGAGCAGGCGGCGGCGTTGCGCCAGCAGCAGAAGAGCCCGCTCCAGTACACGACGGTGGGCCTTCGGAACTGGCTGGCGATCCGAGAGATCGGTATGGGCATGGCCATGTGTCCCGGCAACATGCACCAGGGAGTCTTCATGGACTTCCCGGTGAGCCTGGGTGGCTACGAGTTCACCAAGACACCCGACGATCCGTGCGTGCTGATGATGATCCACTGCCCCTACGGAGAAACGCCGGGTGCGCCGAGGCTCGAGCAGTTTCGGGAGGCTCGCTACCGGATGCTGAGGCTGGAGTTCGACGACTACGAAGCGGAGATCCGACGGCATCTGACGGGCATGCTGCCCCAGAGCTCGTTCGACTTCGATCGGGACGTCGAAAGCATCACCGTCAACCGGTGGGCGCACGGCTACACCATCGCCGGGCCTGGCGATTCGGTCGAGCGGGGCCGGCAGCCCTTCGGGCGGATCACCGTTGCGAACTGCGATTCCGCCGCCGAAGCCGATGCGAAGGCCGCGATCCGCATGGGCTGGCGAGCCGTGAACGAGCTCGGCTAGCCGGGAGGTCACTCGCAAGGCTCTACTCAATCGAGTACTCGCCGTAGTAGCGGACCGACCGATGGCTGGGAGACAGGGATTCGAACCCCGATTCTACGGTCCAGAGCCGTATGTCCTACCGTTAGACGATCTCCCAACAGGCGCCGGAGCCTAACGCCGGTCGCCGCGACGGGTCAACGCCTGCGGCTGCCGTAGAGGGGCGCCCGAAGACTCGTGAAGAGCCGAGGGAGGACTCGATCGAGGACTCGGTACCAAGATCGAAAAGCACCGTATCGCGATGGAGGTGTTGCACCGCGATGGCCACTCCGAGCAGCAGATATGCGGCGAGAGTCGCCGCTTGAAGGCCCCTCGGCAGCAGGTCCAGTACTAGTTCAGCGATGAGGTACGACCAGGTGACCAGACACGCCATCATGACGAAGGTGACGGCGTGCGCATCCTGCATCACGACGACGTAGAGCAGGTAGGGCGCTGGCACCAGAAACAACAAGCGTCGATTCGCGTCGGGCTGGCGCAGCACAGCCCATCCGGCGAGCAGAAAACAGGGAGCGAGGCCGGTCGTCAGTAGCCGGGTTCCGATCAGGCTCCAGCTGGAGATCGAGCCTTGCTTCTGTATCGACGCCACGAAGGCGGCCGTCCCCGCCCCGCCCGACAACAGATCCAGAGCTACGAACGGCGCCGCAGCGGCCAGTGCGGTCGCCATGGCTAGGCGCCACCGCCGTTCGAGCATGAGGTGGAGGAGCAAGCCAACAACGAAGATGGCGCTCCAGAACTTGAAGAGGAACGCGACGCCGAGGATCAGCGCCGCCGAGATGTGCCTCCCGCTTCTCACCAGGACGAGCATCGCAAGGGTCAGCAGTAGCGCCGCCAGGTTGTCGTCGAGCTCACCCGCTACGACGTTGCGGTGAGTGCCGGGATAGAAGCAGAGAAAGAAGAGCGCCACGAGAGTGACGCGCGCACCGAAGAGCCCTCTGCCCATCGCCCGGTGAGACAGCGCCATCGCGGCGAACGAGATGAGGTTGAACGCCTTCAACCCCCACACGCCGACCCCAGCGTAGATCTGAAACCAGAGAACCGGCCCGATGAAGGTCTTGGTGTTGTCGACGTCGGTGTGGATGGAGAGAGTGCCCGCGACGATGTCGCGACCGAAGCGAACCGCCCGCAGGGCGTCATAGTAGGTGCGCTCTCCCAGGTAGGCCATGAGGAGCAGCTCGACTCCCACAGCCCCGCAGACGATGGCCACAGCGGTCGCCGTTCCCGCCGCCTCGCGCCTACTCCGCTACCAGCTCATGCAGGGACGAACTCCACACGCCCGGAGCCCACCTATCTGGTGGCGCTGGAGCGCAGATACG
>JAYZDP010000103.1:0-43504 GCA_036337765.1 Acidobacteriota bacterium | reverse complement strand
ATTTCGTCGGGCTCGAGTACCACGTCGTAGTCGGCGGAGTCGGGGATCGCGCCGCCATTGGTCAGCGCGGCCAGGCGCGCGCCCCGCCGGCCCCGCAGACGATTCTGCACACGATCGTGGTGGATGTAGGCGCCGCGCCGCCCGTTGCGCGTCGAGAAGCCGTCGCGCAGCATGGCCACGATCTCGTCGTAGTCGCTGCGGTCTAGACGGCGGAAGGGATAGGCGCGCGTCAGAGTTTCGTACAGCTCGCTCTCGTCCCAGTCCTCGCACGCCACGCACGCCACGATCTGCTGGGCGAGGATGTCGAGCGGCCGCTCCGGTATCTCGAGCCGATCGAGGTGACCGGCTTTGATGGCGGCACAAAGCGCCACCGCCTCGACCAGCTCGTCGCGGCTCAGCGGAAACAGGCGACCCTTCGAGACTCCTCCAACGGCATGCCCGGAGCGGCCGACGCGCTGCAGAAGGGTCGAGATGGTTCGGGTTGTGCCGAGCTGGCAGACGAGGTCGACGCCGCCGATGTCGATGCCGAGCTCGAGCGACGCGGTGGCGACCAGCGCGCGCAGGTCGCCGGCCTTGAGCCGCTTCTCGGCGTCGAGGCGCTGATCGCGCGAAAGGCTGCCGTGGTGGGAGGTCAGGGCCCCCTTGCCGAGGCGGTCGCTGAGGTGCTTCGCCGCTCGCTCCGCCAGTCGGCGTGTGTTGACGAAGACGAGCGTCGTCTGATGGGCGAGGATGAGCTCGGCGAGCCGGTCGTAGATCTCCTCCCACACTTCGTTCGACATCACCGCTTCGAGTGGCGATTGCGGCAACTCGAGGGCGAGGTCGAGCTGGCGACGATGGCCGAGGTCGACCAGGTTGCACTCCTCTTGTCCGAACAGGAACTCGGCGACTTTCTCGATCGGGTTCTGCGTCGCCGACAGGCCGATGCGCAGCAGGTCCCCATCGACCAGCCGCTCGAGTCGCTCGAGTGTCACCGCCAGGTGCGAGCCGCGCTTGTCGCCGACCATGGCGTGGATCTCGTCGACGATCACGGTCTCGGTCGTTTGCAGCATGCCGCGGCCGCCATCCGAGGTCAGCAGGATGTAGAGCGACTCCGGCGTGGTGACCAGGATGTGCGGCGGGTGCTTGAGCATCCTGGTGCGCTCGCTCGAGGGCGTGTCGCCGGTGCGCACCCAGCTGCGGATCTCGACGCCCGCGTGACCGGCCGCCTCGAGCCGTTCCTGGATGCCCAGAAGCGGCTGGTGGAGGTTGATCTCGATGTCGTTCGACAGCGCCTTCAGCGGCGACACGTAGACGACACGTGTCTGCTCGGGCAGTCCGCCGTTCTCAACCGCCTCACGAACCAGCTTGTCGATGATGGCCAGAAACGACGCCAGCGTCTTTCCGGACCCGGTAGGCGCTGCGATCAAGGTCGGCTGCCGTTTTTGGATCGACGGCCAGGCCTGCTCCTGCGGCTCGGTCGGCTCACCGAGGCTCTCGGTGAACCAAGACGAGACAGCGGGATGAAAGAGCTCTTCTACAACCGGCAAGGGGCCTAGTCTAACCCCGGATCTTGGCGGCGTTCTTCAGTGCCTCGCGGCGGCTGAGCGGGCTCAGACTGTCGTGATTTCGCTCGACGTACTCCTCGACGGTCGGCAAGTCGAACCAGGCCAGGTCGCGCAGCGCCCAGCCGATGGCCTTGCGAACGAAGAAGTCGGTGTGGGAGAGATTCGGCTCGATGCAGTCCCACAGAAGATCCAGATCCGTGTCGGGCCCGCGTCGTAGCTGGCAGATGATCGACGATCGCCGCTTCCACTTATTGTCGCAATGGCTCCACGCCCGCATCCGCCGCGACATGCCCGGCGGGTGGCGCACGAGGAGCTCGCGCAGCCGGTGGCTGGCGATGGCATCGACGTAGTCCCACCACGCGCCGCTGACGATCATCTCCTCGAACATCGAGAGGCTCTGGAAGGTCCGGTACGGCGCGTACATCTTGGCCCCGGCGAGCTCGATGGCCGCGTAGCGCTCGTCGCGGAACTTGGCTTCCCGCCACAGGCCCAAGACCGTGGCCCGCCACGCGTCGTCGTCGTCGATCGGGAGGGCGGCAAATGCGTCTCGACAGATCTTGCGCAGCGGAGTCGTCTGTACGCCGTGGTAGGGCATCTCCGACTTCATGTAGGCGCGCATCCCGGCGGCCTTCTCGGGATCCCCCTGCTCGCGGAGTTGGCGCCGGATTCGGCGAATGAGAGTCGTGTTCATACCGGTCGGCTCCTCGGGCGGAGCCGTCGATTGTAGCCGGCCAACCGGTAGCATGCGCCCGAATGCCGGTTCGCCTCTTCCTTGCCCGACACGGCCAGGTGCCGTCCAATCGAGAGATGCGCTATGTCGGCGACCTCGACGAGCGGCTCACGGAGGTTGGCGAGCGGCAGACCGATGCGCTCGCCTCGGCACTGGCGCAGCTGAGCGTCGGTTCGGTCGTCACCAGCCCCCTGGTGCGCTGCCTACGGACTGCCGAGACGATTGCTGCCGCGACCGAAGCGCCGCTTCGGGCTGACGATCGGCTCAGAGAGCAATCGTTCGGGACCTGGGAGGGGATGTCACGAGCCGAGGTGCTCCAGCGATCGGAGGAGGATCGCGCGACCCTCACGGCATGGGAGAGCGATCCGGAGGTGGCACCGCCGGAGGGAGAGTCCATGGTCTCGGTGCAACGGCGGGTGTTGGCTCTGGTCGGCGAATTGGAAGGCGGCTCGGGCGGAGATACCGTTCTCGTCAGCCACGTCGGGCCGATCAAGGCGCTGCTGGCCGCCGCGATGCGGTTGCGGGTCGATCAGGTGCGCCGGCTGTTTCTCGACCCTGCAACGATCACGGTCATCGACTGGGGTGAGGAGCCGCTGGTACGGCTGTGTAACTCGCACGCCCACTTAGGTTGGACGAACGCCCGCTGGATGAAGAGCTAGCGCCGACGGCGGTGCGGTACGTTGATCTCGCCCGAGCTGTCAGTCACCTCGACCGATACCACGTAGCTGATCTCGATCTCGTCGAGATCCTGGCGCCGCGAGGCACATGCCTTGCCCTCGACCTCGATCGATGCTTCGCGCGGCTCCTCGTCGGTACACCCGATCGGGATCGAGATATCGACACAGTTCAGCGGGACCAGAAGTACTGCGGACAATAGTGGGATCTTGAACATGGCTTCTTTCTGTACGGCGTTCGACAGCGGAACGTTTCAAACGGGCGTCTTGCCGTCGCCCCCGCTCTTGGACATACTGAGCGGCCACGATCGCGGCCGCCGCCCTGGCGCCCTGCCGCAACTCTCCTCAGAACAAGGCCAAACCAGCTATGCCCAGGCCAACCGGCTCCGAGCTCATGGAACGTATCGTTGCGCTGACGAAGCGGCGCGGCTTCATCTATCCGGCGTCGGAGATCTATGGTGGGATCAACGGCTTCTGGGACTACGGTCCGCTGGGCGCCCAGCTGAAGAACAACCTGCGCGACGCCTGGTGGCAGGACACGGTCGAGTGCCCGCCGCTCGGGCCCGACGGCCATCCGCTCTCGATCGTGGGTCTGGATTCCTCGATCATCCAGAACCCGCGCGCCTGGGAGGCGAGCGGTCACGTGGCTGGCTTCTCCGACCCGATGGTCGACTGTCGCGAGACCAAGCGGCGCTACCGTGCGGACCACGTCCAGCTACTTCGAAGCGGCGAAGATGGGCCGATGTTCGCCTTCCAGGAGGGCGAGCCGGAGCCGGCGCTCAAGAGGGCGAAAAAGGTCCTCAAGCGCAAGGTCGACATTGCGGACTTCGAGACCTCGGCTCTGGTCGATCTCGATGCCGCCGAGTGGGCTCGCGTGTACGGGCCCGAGGCGAGCGAGGCGGGCACGCTCACCGAGCCCAAGCAGTTCAACCTCATGTTCCGCACCTTCGTAGGCGCGACGAGCGGCGACGACAACGTCGCGTATCTGCGCCCCGAGACCGCCCAGGGGATCTTTCTCAACTACAAGAATGTCCTCGACACCAGCCGCGTACGCATTCCGTTCGGCATCGCCCAGATCGGCAAGGCCTTTCGCAACGAGGTCACCCCACGTAACTTCATCTTCCGCAGCCGAGAGTTCGAACAGATGGAGATGGAGTTCTTCTGTGCTCCCGGCGACGCCAAGACCTGGATGGACTTCTGGGTCGAGGCTCGGCGCGAGTGGTGGAGCTCGGTGGGTCTGAAGAGCACGAGCCTCACCCTGCGCAAGCACGACGCCGATGAGCTGTCGCACTACGCCAAGACGGGCGAAGGCACCTACGACGTCGAGTTCCGCTATCCCTTCACCGAGCCGGGCTTCGGCGAGCTCGAGGGCATTGCGCACCGCACCTCCTTCGATCTCGAGGCGCATCAGGAGCACTCTCAGACCAAGCTCGAGTACTTCGACCAGGAGGCCCGCGAACGCTTCGTGCCGCACGTCATCGAGCCGGCGGCGGGCCTCTCCCGCGGTGTGCTGGCGCTGCTGTGCGACGCCTACGACGTTGACGAGAACCGTCCGTCGCCCGAGATCATGCGCTTCGAGCCGTGCCTCGCGCCGATCAAGGCTGGGATCTTCCCACTGGTGAACAAGGAAGGCATGCCCGAGATCGCCGAGAAGCTCTACCTCGACCTGCGCCGCCGTTTCACTTTGCAGTTCGACGTCAAACAGTCGATTGGCAAGCGCTACGCCCGCATGGACGAGGCGGGCACGCCGTTCTGCTTCACGGTCGACGGGCAGACCCTCGAGGACCAGACCCTGACAGTGCGCGATCGCGACAGCGGCGGCCAGGAGCGGATCACGCTCGACAGCGTGGGTGCCTTCTTGGGCGAGCGGCTCTGAGAGGGGCTAGCGATCCGGGCTGTCTGGCTGCTGAACCACGGAGTCGATATCGGCTACCGTCGGAGTGATCTTCAGAGCCGAGCCACTGGCGCGGCGCACCAGCCCCCAGTCGAGGAACGAATCGCCGCAGACACGGTCGAGGGCTTCGCGGACGGCGACCCGGTCGAGGGTGACGGTGGGTTGTGCCTGCGGGCGGGGGGGGCGGCGCGCGAGCTCGTCAACTGTCGATTCGAGGTCCATTCGACATGGGTGTACCTCGGCGGAAGTTTTCGTCACGTCGCCTTTCGAAAATGAGCAGCACGGGACACTAGTTCAGGTAGCCGAGCGCCCGCAGGCGCTCCTCGATCGCCGGGCTGAGCTCGATCGTCTCTCGGTCGAGGCGCCTGCTGGCGGTCTCCTCTCGCCGCTTTGCGAGCAGAGTGCGCAGGTAGCCGGTGATGACCGGGTGGTCTGCGGCTAGGTCGGTGCGCTCAGCAGGATCTTCACGCCACTCGTAGAGCTCGTGTGACTGCGCAGATCCCGATGGCGCTGATTCGATGAGACGCCAGCGCTGCGTGGTGACCGACGCGCTTACGTGACCACCGCCGCTCATCGCTAGTGAGTAGTGCCTTCTCGCAATGTCCTGGGCGCCGGCCTCGAGCAGGGGTACTAGATCTCGGCCCACTGCCCCGGCGGGGACCGGCACGCCGGCGGCCTCAAGAATCGTCGGCAGCAGATCCGTCAGCTGTACTGGTTGAGCCACCCGGAGCCCGTGGCCGAGCTCGGGAAAGCGAACGACCAGCGGCACGCCGACCACTTCGCGATAGAGAACCCGGCCGTGCTGCCACCAGCCGTGCTCAAAGAAGGCCTCGCCGTGGTCCGACACGAAGACGATGATCGTTTCGTCGTACAGATCGTGCTCGCGAAGGAGCTCGACCACCTGGGCGAAGCGCTGATCGCTCCACGAGATTTCGGCGTCGTAGAGCTTCTGCAGGTCGCTGGCCTCGCCCTCCGCCGGGGGTACGGCGCCTTCCTGAAGTGTCTTGAGGTGCTCGGACGATCCGAACGGCATGCCGGGCACTGCGCCGAAGCGTTCGCGGAGCTGCGCGGGTGGCTGGTAGGGCCCGTGGGGCTCGATGGCATGGATGTAGGCGAAAAACGGCGCGCTGCCGTCGCGGGTGTCGAGCCAGTTCGTCAGGAGCTCAGCCATCGGGGTCGGATGGGTGTCCTTGGCCTTCCCGGTGAGGGTGTAGTGCTCGAAGCCCTGGCCGAAACCGAGCTCGTCGGCGATGGTCGGATTGGCGATGAAACCGACGGTGGTGTAGCCCGCTCCCCGTAGAAGCTCGGCTATGGTCACGGCCTCGTCGGGTAGGCGGTCGTAGCCGCCGTTGACACCGTGCTCGAAGGGGCTGAGGCCCGTGAACAGCGAGGCGATCGAAGGACGCGTCTTTGACGCCGCCGCGAACGCGTTCTCGAACAGCGTGGCGTCGGCTGCGAAAGCGTCGAGGTGGGGACTGGTCTCGCGAGCATAGCCGTAGCAGGAGAGGTGATCTGCGCGCAGTGTGTCCACCAGATAGAAGAGGACGTGCGGCAGCGTCGTGCGGGTGGCGGTGATAGCGGGCGTGGGCGGCGACTCGTGGCGCTTGGTGGCGACGCCTCCGACGCGGGGGCTCTCGAGCCGGATGTCGCCGTGTGAGCCGGCTTCGTTTCGCGCCACAAGGCGTAGTCGGGCAGGGCCTGCAGGGAGATCCTCCAACGGCGCCACCCGCCCGCTCGGAACCGCGACGGTGGCGGCTCTCGAGCTGCCGTCCACGCTGAGGATCTCCAGGTGCAGCGAGCCGCTGTCGGCCCCACCCGGCTTGAGCCTCTCGAACATCAGGGTCGCTCGGTCTGGGAGATCGATAAAGTAGTCGACCCGGGTGCCGAAGGGGAGTCGCATCTCCTCGCCTTCGAGCCTGATCTCGCGCGCCAGAGGCGGACCTTCGATGGAGATGCGATGCCAGGCTACGGCGAGCTCGCGCTCGTCCGGACCGCGCCCCAGCGTGGCCGGGATGGCGGTATAGGCGTAGGTCAGGGCGACTTCGTTGGTCCCCGAGCGCAGAGCGGCAGCGGGCACTGCCACGGCCGTGCCCCGACCACTCGTCCGCGGCACGAAGCTGTCCACCCCAACGCCATTGACCTCGACGTGAACTTGCTGCTCGTCTTCATCGGAGAGGTGGAAGGGCCGGCCGATGAAGCGCAGATCGAGATCCTGGGGCTGGTCGAGGAAGAAGCTGAAGGTCGATCGGGGACCGACGCTCCAAGCGTAGGTAACCCCGTCGCTGCGCGTCGCTCCCTCCGACCAACCCTGGAGCAGGTGAAGCTGCCCCTCGGCCGTGCCGAGGTCGAGCATCGGAGGTGTCTGCGAAACGGCCGCCGAGCTCAGCTCCGCTCGCAGGTCGATCTCCAGCCGCGCGCCGTCGGGAGCGCAGGCGCCCAGTGCAAAGACGGTGAACGTCCAGGAGAAGCGTGGCGGCGACATGGGCAGACGGCGGCGCGAGTCTACCGCTCAGCCGCAGACCCAGTGCTCGCGGCCGATTTCGACGCTGCGTCGCAGCATGAACACCGCCGATGATGCCACATTGGCACCGCGGGAAGCTCTGATCGTCGCTAGGAGGCGGGGAGAGGGTTGGAGGGAAGAGGTTCCGCGAGGGGATTGGATGAATGGCTTTACCCTCGGAGGTCGAGGGATCTTGGCGGATCAAGGGATGGGACAAAAGGTAAGAAAAATGGGACGCGGGACCTCGTCTCGTTGGATTCCTCCGTTGATGAAAGTAGTATGAAGCAATAAGTGTGCCATTGCAAGTGAAAAATTTCACAAGCTCGATGCGGCCTCCTCTTCACATCGAGGGTCGTCGATCCTCGATGTTTGCTGCATCGCAAGGAGCTGAAAAGCGATGGACAGCCAGAAAACTCGGGTCAACACGGCGGAGTCGGCGAGGAAGCCGGCACCGAGTACGCTCAGGCCTCCGACCAGCTCGGCTGCGCTGTTGGTGGCGGCGATCCGCATCGGTCGATCGTTCTCCGCCCCGAACTCGAGCGCCAGGTTGTTGCCGGCGAGCATGAAGCCCGACAGTCCCACGCCGACCAAGGCGAAGACCGCGTACGCCCCCCAAAGCGATGTCGTCGAGAGAATCATTGCGTTGCCGCCGATCCAGACCACGAAGCAGCCGAATAGCACTGCCTTGAAGCCTTTGGCATCGGCGAGGGTGCCCCAGACCAGGGAGCCGAGTGCCTGGGAGATGGTGAAGATGATGGTCAGGGTCGCCAGGCGCGCTCCCGACAGTCCGTAGCTCTGCCCGATGTAGAGCACGTAGAAGGGCATGGCGCCTCGGCTCGCCGTTCCCAGCAGTCGGGCCGAGAAGAAGTGGCGAAAGCTCGGGTCTTGGCCGAGCAGCGCGGGTAGGTCGCGCAGCCGGCTAGCCAGGTCAACGCGCACCTTGGGCTGCGCGGTTCCTGGCTCGCGAATGGTCGAGAAGGCCAGCAGGCTCAGCGACGTGAGCAGGAAGGCGAGCATGAAGGTCCAGCCGTAGCCGTCTGGGAATCCGTAGGAGTCGACGATCAAGCCGCCCAGCGCCGAGACCACGAGGAGTGTCGCGCCGGACGTGACGTTGCGAAAGCCCTGCAGGCGACCGCGTTGCCGCGGCGGGATCGCCTTCGAGATGAGGAAGGTGAAGGTGACGCCCTGAAGGCCGCTGGCGAAGCCCCAGATTCCGATGACGATCCACACCGCGATCAGTGCTGCACTGGGCGGCAGGAGCAGCGCGGTGAGGGCGATGAACAGGATCTGCAGCCGCATGAAGCCGCCGAAGACGAGGCCCAGACGCTTGACGTAGACCCGGTGTTCGACCATCCACGCGCCGAGAAACGGCGACAGCGCCATGCCGAGGCTCTGTATGGCGCGCGCGATCCCGACTGCTGCGTTGTTGCCCGCGAGAATGCTCAAGTACGCGGGCAGAAACGTCGGCGCGCCGAGCAGTCGGAAGCCCGTCTGGCCCAGCATGCCGTGGGCGAGCAGAGCGATGAAGTTGCGCCGCAGGTGAGGCGGAGCTCCGGGGCTGGGCGCCATTGGGGCCCGATGGGAGGCGGTGACGGCGACCGGTGGCGGGACGGGTACGCCGTTGGGTTAGGGTTTGTCGGTGTCCGGCCGCTGGCAGCTCTTCTACGACGTGGTGCGGCGGATTCCAGAGGGTCGCGTCGCGACCTACGGGCAGGTGGCGTCGCTGGCCGGCCTTCCTCGCCATGCTCGCCAGGTCGGCTACGCGCTTCACGCCCTCGACGCCGAGGACGTGCCCTGGCACCGCGTGATCAACGCATCGGGTGAGGTGAGCCCGCGTGCGACTCCCGGGTGGGAGGGGCATCAGAGGGCGCTTCTCGAAGTAGAGGGGGTGGAGTTCTCGGTTGCGGGAAAGGTGAGTCTGAAGCGCTATCGCTGGGACCCCTGAAGGTGCCACCGAGCAGCGGCGGGAGAGCATCTGAGCATCCGAAACATTGCCCCCGGTTGCTAGTATTAGGAAGATGAGCGAAACGACGACACCCACGGTCGGCATCGAGTCGATTGGCCTTCACCTGCCGCCCCTGGCGCTGCCGGTCGAGGAGCTGGCGAAGCTGCGCGGCGAGGACCCGAACAAGTACACGGTCGGTCTTGGCTGCTCGCAGATGGCGATCTGCCCCCCGGACTATGGGGTGGTCGATCTGGCCGCCGAAGCGGCCCGCCGAGCGCTCTCGCGCTGGGACGGCGATCCTCGACGCATCGGCTTGCTGGCCGCTGGCACCGAGACCGCCGTGGACATGTCGCGACCGCTCAGCGCCTACGTCGCCGACGAGCTCGGCCTGTCGGGTGGCATTCGCTCGTACGAGGTCAAGCATGCCTGCTACGGCGGCACGCTGGCGCTGCGCCAGGCCGCCGAGTGGCGACTGTTGGGCGCAGCCAAGGAGCGCGCTGCTCTGGTGGTCGCCGCCGATGTGGCCCTTTATGAGGAGGGTGACCCCGGCGAAGCGACGCAGGGCGCAGGAGCCGTGGCCTTTGTCGTCGACAGGCCGGAGATCGCCTCCATCGACACCGACACGATCCCCTACAGCGAGCCCGAGTTCGACTTCTTTCGTCCGGTGGGCGACAAGTTCCCGACTGTCAACGGCAAGCTGAGCCTCGAGTGCTACAAGAAGGCCGCCGAGTTCTGCTTCCAGGCGCTCATCAATGAGCGCGATCCGGACAAGACGCTCCAGGGCTTCGAGGCGATCTGCTTCCACGTGCCTTTTCCGAAGATGGTGCGAAAAGCGGTCATGCATCTTGCCGGGGCACTCAAGATGCCAGCCGAGAAGGTGATCGAGCTCTTCGAAGACAAGGTCGAGCCGACCATGATCTGGAACAAGCTGACCGGCAACGCCTACACCGCGAGCCTTTGGATCTCAGTGGCCAACGCGCTTCAAGGCCGCGAAAGCGGCGATCGCATCGCCGCTTTCTCCTACGGTTCCGGCGTTGGCGCCGAGCTGATGTCGCTGGTCGCCGGACCGGCGGCGAAAGAAGGTGCTTGGGCCGTCGACATCGAGAAAGACCTGGCAAGCCGCCGCCTGATCAGCGGCGAGGACTATTGCGCCATCCGGGCGGCCGCTCAGCCAGCCTAGTTACTCGTCCAGAGCGCCTTCGAGCTCGCGCAGCCGCTGCTCGACCGCCTTCATCCGCTCTTCGACGTCGCCCCAGTCGGTGCCCTCGAGGTGCTCGAGTCGCTCGTGCCATTCGTCGCTCTCGAAGTACTCCTCGAGGCGCTTGAGTACGCCTTCGAAATCTTCGTAGCGCCCGAACTTGAGGGCCTGGCCGTCGGGTAGCGCCAGCCGGTACTGCTCGTGCAGATCATCGAACTTCTTGAGGTCCACGCCGTTGTCACCCAGGATCAACGCACGGTGTCCGCCGAGAAGGTGCGGGGTCATGTTGGAGAGCTTGCGTGAGCGCTGCTCGACCTCGAGAGTCCGCTGGCGGCGGCTACGAGTGAGCTCGATCGAGACCGAGTCTCCCTGTTCGAGATCGGCGATCGTGCGGCTTAGATCGCCGGAGCTGTCGACCGAGCTGCCCTCGGCGGAGGTGATGATGTCGCCGATCTCGATGCCTGCGCGCTCGGCCGGGGTGTCCTCGAAGACCTTCGAGACCATGACGCCGGTCTCGCTGGGGACACCGAAGTGCTCGCGCAGCTCCGGGGTCAGGCTCATCAATTGCACGCCGATGAAGCGGCGGTGGCCGCCCAGGTCGAGGTAGCGCAGGGCGTTGTCGCCCTTGCCGCCGTGGACCCAGGCGAAGCCGCTACCTTCACCGAAGGGCAGCACCTTGGCCCTGCCCTCCTCGTCGACGAGAACGGCCTTGACGTCCTCGCCGTTGATGATGACGCGGGTCTCGATCTTCTTCTTCTGTTCCTGCGCGGCCAGCGGCACGGCGAGGATTGCGATGCAGAGCGTAACGGTCCATCGATTCATGGCTCACTCCTCGGACTTACTCGGGAAGACGATAGGAAACGGGAAACGCGTCGCCCCCTCGGGCACGGGTGATCTGCTGTAGATCGAAGACGTAGTCGTACTCGCCGTTGCCCTGCACGCCGACGAGCGGCTCCGAGGCAGCGACGAGACGACGCAGGTGGCGCATCTCCTGCTCGAGATCGCGGTATTCGTTACGCATCGTCTCGATGCGCAGCGAGTCGGTACGATCTTCCGGCGCTTCGGCGGCATGGCGCGCGATCTCCTCGCGCCTCTCCTCAGCCGCTTCGCGCCACGACACCGTCGCGAAGACGATCGCTAGGGCGGCGGCGGCGACGACGCTCCAGCGCAGGGAGGTTGCCCAGCGGGGCCGGCCGGCGTCGTCGACGTGGGCCAGCGCCTGTGAACGGGCCAGGACTCGGGTCTTGAAGCCCACCGATGCGCCCTCTCGCGGGAGGTCGCGTAGCAGCTGGTCGAGGTCTCGATCCTTCATGCTGTCTCTCCGGTGTGGCCCTTCCAGTAGGGCTCGAGCAACGTGCGCAGCTCGGCACGGCCGCGGCTGATGCGTGACTTCACAGTCCCTTCACGGCATTCGAGGGCGACGGAGATCTCGCGATACGACAACCCCTCGATCTCGCGCAAGACCAGAGGTGCGCGGTAGCGCAACGGCAGTTCGGCCAGTGCCTCTTCCACCACTTCGGTCGCTTCGCGTCCGAGCAGCCGCCAACGGGCGGCGCGCCGCTGTTCGGAGCGCAGCAGATTGGTGGTGATGCGCATCAGATACGGCAACAGGTGCCCCTGCTCCTTGTAGTAGGACGACTTTTGATAGAGGCGCAGGAACGCGTCCTGGGCGAGCTCTTCCGCCTTGTCGCGATCGCGCGTCATCTTGGTGAGGTAGTTCACGAGTCCGTCCTTGTGGCGCTCGATCAGATCGCCGAAGGCTTCCTGATCGCCGCTCTGTACTCTCGACATGAGCGCGGCGTCGCTTGCCGCCACTCTGTCCGCCGCGACCCCCATTGCGGGGGAGGCGAGCTCGATGCCGACACTGGGGCTGCCCACATCCATATCAACGCCTCGAAACTGCGTTGGTTCCCGCATCGAAGCCTCAAATCCTGCAAAGATCGGACCGGCAGTCGATCCCGTGCACTTCCCAGATCTACGCTCGTTCCTCGACCGGCTCCGCGATCGCGGTGACCTTTTCGAGGTGACGGTGCCAGTCAGCGCCGACGAGGAGATTGCCGAGATCCACCGCCGGGTGATCGCGGCCGGTGGACCGGCGCTGCTCTTCTCCGCAGTCGAGGGCGCCGACCATCCATGCGTCACCAACCTCTTCGGCACTGCCGAAAGGGCACTCGAAGCCTTCGGCGATCGGCCGTTTCGGCTCATCGAGCGCCTCGTCGAGGTCGTTCAGACCCTGCCGCCTCCGACGGCGGCGAAGCTCTGGGATGCCCGCGACCTCGGGCTGGCCGCACTCAAGCTCGGAGCGCGCCGCGTCAACCGTGCGCCGGTTCTCGAGGTAGTGGATCGACGGCCCGATCTGACTCGGCTCCCAGCGCTGAAGACGTGGCCCCAGGACGGCGGACCGTTCGTGACGCTGCCGCTGTGCTACTCCGAGCATCCGACCGACGGCGGCTCGAACCTCGGCATGTACCGGCTTCAGGTCTACGACCGCTCGACTACCGGCATGCACTGGCAGATCGGCCGCGGCGGCGGCTACCACTACGGCGTCGCCGAGGAGCGCGGCGAGAGTCTGCCAGTGACGGTCCTCCTCGGCGGCCCGCCGGCACTGGTGTTGGCCGCGATCGCACCGCTGCCGGAGAACGTGCCCGAGATGCTGCTGGCGTCGCTGCTCACCGGGGCGCGGCTGCGCACGTGCGACGGTCCGGGTCCGCACCGCCTGGTCGCCGATGCGGAATTCGCCCTCGTCGGCCAAGTGCCGCCGCGGCTTCGGCGCGAGGAGGGTCCCTTCGGGGACCACTACGGGTACTACTCGTTGCGCCACGATTTTCCGGTCTTCGAGTTGGAGGCGATCGCACGGCGTCGCGACGCGATCTTTCCCGCCACCGTGGTCGGCAAGCCCCGCCAGGAGGATTTCTTCATCGGCGACCTGCTGCAGGATCTGCTATCACCGCTCTTTCCGCTGGTCATGCCACTGGTGCGTTCGCTGTGGTCCTACGGCGAGACCGGCTACCACTCGCTCGCCGGCGCCGTGGTCCACAATCGCCACCCGCGAGAAGCGCTCAGCTGCGCGCTACGGATCCTCGGTGAGGGCCAGCTCTCGCTGACCAAGTTCCTGCTGGTGACCGATCAGGCGGTCGATCTGCGCGACTTCCGGGCGACTCTTGAGCATGTCTTGAGTCGCTGCCGCTTCGACACCGACCTCTACGTCATCGGCAACACGTCGATGGACACCCTCGACTACACCGGCGACCGGATAAACGAGGGTTCGAAGGGCGTGCTGCTTGGCCTGGGCGATCCAATCCGCGAGCTGGCAGGCGAGTTCTCGGCGGCGGAGCTGCCGGCGGGCGTGGACAGGGTCGAGGTCTTTTGCCGTGGCTGTCTAGTGGTGGGAGGGCCGTCGAAGGAGAGCGAGCCCGGCTTCGCCGAGCGGATCGCGGGACACACTGCGTTCGCCGACTGGCCGCTCGTGGTGGTTTCCGACGAGCCCGATCGCGCCGCGCGGAGCTCGATCAACTTCCTGTGGACCACATTCACGCGCTTCGAGCCGGCGCTCGACATCTACGCCGCGCGCACCGAGCTAATCCGCAACCAGGTGGTCTACGGTGCCCCCGTCGTTATCGACGCGAGGGTGCGACCCGAGTTTCCCGACGAGATGACCGCGAGCCGAGAGATCGCCGAGCGGGTCACCCGGCGTTGGAGGGAGTACTTCCCTTCAGGCGTCGAGATGGGTGACTCCGAGTCCGGCCATCTGTCGTAGCGGGGGTCGCGGTATGAGCGCGCTACCGCCTCGGCACATCAACCGCCATGACTAGCGACTCGCGCTACCCTGGGCGGTAGAAGGCTAACCAAGCCGCCAAAGAGCCGAGCAACGGCAAGGCGAAAAAGAGCGGGACCCGCATGCCCGGGGCTCGCCGAAGTGCCACGATCGCAGCGCCCATCAGCAGCCAGATGGCGAGCTTGGCGTAGATCCAACCGGGCAGCCCGGCGGAATGATCGGTGCCGAGGCCCATCATCGCGACGAGGCCGGTCACGAGGATCAGCAGCAGGCCGATGCCATGGGTCATGCCGCCCAGCTTGCGGCTTTCGTCGCCACCGAGGGCCAGGGCGCCGAGCCCAGAGAAGAGCAGGAAGACTCCGAGAAGATGCAGGACGACGGTCATGGGTTCCACCTCTTTCCGTGGGGGATGCGACGGGCCTTGCGATGGTCGAACGCAACGTTCCCACTGTCCAGTCGTATCAATGTCTGCGGCTGCGAGCCCTGCCGATAGGGGCGTCGCGGCGCAGGGATCATATGATCCGGGGGGAATGTGAAAGAAGTTCGAGACGCCGCGCAGCAAGCCGCCGACGCTGCACGCGAAGCCGTCGACGCCGCGCACGAGGCGGCCAGGGAGGTACGCGACAGCCTCCACGGGGAGGGCAAACGGATGCGGCATCGTCGACATCGAATGCAGCGGGGCACGCGTTTCGGTGGGCTGGTCTGGGGCGGAGTGCTGCTCCTCGGCGGGTCGGGGACCTTCATGGTGCTCTTCGGAGTCGTCGCGCTGTCGATGACCACCGGCATTCTCGAGTGGGGCGACGCGCGGAATCTATGGCCCCTGATCCTGGTCGCCATCGGCGCCTCGATGGTGCTCCGCAGCCGCTCGTCATCGTGATCGCCGGTTGGGAGGGACACTAAGATGGTCCGATGGACTATCGCTACCTGACCCTCGAGCGGCGGGGTACGGTCACCGTTCTCAGCCTCGACCGGCCTGAGAAGGCCAACGCTCTCTCGACCGATGTTCTGGTCGAGATCGAACACGCGGTGCTCGGGTTTCGCGACGACGCGGAGACTCGGGTCGTCGTTTTCCGAGGTGAGGGCAAGCACTTCTCCTCAGGCGCCGACATAGGCGATATCCAGGCACGCGGACAGGCTGTGGCTCCGCTGGTGGCCCGGCGGCGCACCATGCGGATGGGTCAGCGTGTGCTACGGGCGATTCTCGAGATGGACCAGATCTCGATCGGGGCGCTCCACGGTGCGGCGATGGGCGGCGGGGCGTGCATTGTCACCGCGCTCGACTACCGCGTCGCCGCGGAGTCGTTCTTCGTCTGCTATCCGGCGATCAACCAGGGCCTGAACCTGATGTGGCAGGGCCTACCCCTGGCGGTCCACCTGGTCGGGCCGTCGAAGGCGAAGCGACTGGTGATCCTCGGTCAGCGCGAGCACGCGTCGGACCTCCTCGAATGGGGCATGGTCGACGAGGTCGTGGCAGAGGCCGAGGTCCTGGATCGTGCGTTGGCCGTGGCCGACAGCTACGCGGCGCAGCCTCCCGTGCAGGCCCAGATGATCAAGCGCAGCGTCAACAAGATCACCGGCGCGCTCGACGACGCGATCATGCACATGGATTTCGACCAGGGCATTCTCGCCGGAGCCACACAAGACGCGGCTCTCGCGCGTGAGCTTTACGCCCGCAACTTCGATCCGAACGAGAAGCCCGACTTCAAAGGGCGCTAGCTACGAGGCTTCAGCGGCGATGGAAGCTCTCGTCGAGCTCGAGTCGGAAGAGGCTCTCGCGCGGCCGGTCGCGCCACGGCCAGATCACGTGCATCAGAACCTCGCTGCCGTCGGGGCTCTGGCTGAAGTCGTTGACGATCGCAGCGCGTAGAGACTCGTTGGCACCGGGGTGGTTGAAGTAGGTCAGGCGCTGCTTGTCGCCGCCGTCGAGGTCCATCACCCACAGCTCGCGCAGCTGCTCGAGTGGGAGCTTCGGCTCGGCGCCCGCGTCGCGTAGCGTGATCTCACCCGCCGAGACCCAGAGAATCCGATCGCCCTTGGCGGTTACCCGTGCCTTCTCGTCCCAGGCGTTGCGAGAGTGGGTCAGTCGCTCCGCTCTCTTGGTGGCAAGGTCGACCCGGTAGATGTCCATACCGTTCTCGCGCTGACCCTCCTCGCGGTTGCCGGCGATGAAAACACCTCGATCGTCGGGCGTGAAGGCCGACCCGGTGAGAAAGAGCTTCTGCCGGCCTGGCTGGAAGACCTGCGGCTTGGCCAGCCGCGGGATCTTGTCGCCCTTCAGTGTCGCGACGCGCAGCACCCAAGTCCCCCAGCGACCTACGCGGCTCACCACGCGTTCGCTCCACAGCAGCTGGCTACCCTCGTAGGAGAAGTGCGGGTCGATGATCGCGCCGCCGTTGGGAACCACCTGGGTCAGTTGCCATATCCGCTTGCCGCCAACGTCGGCTATCCACAGATCACTGAAGAGGCCGCGGTTCGCCGTCGCCATCTCGATCGGGCCGAGGTCGAGGCGCCGTGCCTGTTTCTGGACCTGAAAAACCACCAGATCACCCGATGGGTGCCAGGCCGGGTTGAAGGCGTTGGTCTTGCGCAGGTCGTAGTGGGCGCAGGTCAGACAGCGCTCGAACGAGCCGTCGGTCCGCATGGTGTAGATCTGGTAGAGGCCACGCTCGGCCGGGCGGTCGAAGGCGATGGTGTCGCCTTGGGCCGAGAACTTCGCCCGCCCGACATCGTCGCGCACCTTTTCGATCTTGGTCACGAGCGCCGACGAGGTCTGGGCTACGGTCGGCACCGCGAGCGCCGTCATCGCGCCGGCGAGGGCGAGGCGCTGCAGGAGGTGGGTCACGCTAGGGGAACCTGGGGCCGGATGCTTGAATTCCCGAGCTGGGGCCCTCGATAAGCTACCACCCGACCATGCTGCGCTTCGCCCAGGCAATCCTCTTCTCGCTCGCCGTCGTCGCCGTCGCGCCGTTCGTCGGCGAGCTTCGCGACCATCTCAAGGAGTCGCTCGAGGGCTCCTTCGTCCGGGTCATGGGAATGGCGTTCGTCGTACCCCTGGTGGTCGTCGTTGCGCTCGTGGTTCGGCGCATTCGCACCGATCGGGTGCGTCGCTACGCCCTGCTGCTCCTGGGCCTCGGTCTCATGGCCGGCCAGCTCTTCGGCTGGAATCGGCCCGAGGCAGAGGTCAACGCGGTAGAGCGGATCCACTTCGTCTTCTACGGTGCGATCACCTTCCTCTTCTTCCGAGCTTATCGGAGGCGCCGCGACCTCTCGGCGCTCGTTGAGACCTGGATCGCGGCCGCGGTCGTGGCCATCGCTGACGAGGCGGTCCAATGGCTCTCCGAGATTCGCACCGGCGAGATCATCGACGTCGGTATCAACCTGTACGCGGCGCTATGCATGCTTCTCGTGTGCCTGGCGTGGGACGGTCCCGACAAGCTTGAATGCAAGCTCCCCTCCACTGCCATTCCCTCGATCGCGCGACACCTCGCCCTCGCCACCCTCGCGACAGCCGGCTTCATTCACATGGCACACCTGGGCTACGAAAACCACGACCCCGAAGTCGGGACCTTCCGCTCCTACTTCACCCTAGCCGAGCTAAATGCCCTGAACGCAGCCCGCACACGACAGTGGGCCGCCAACCCCCCCGGCTTCGAGCGCGAGCCCCTGAACATCGAGGACTACTACCGCTCCGAGGCCGGCTGGCACCTAAGACTCCGCAACCGCTCGCTCGCCGCCCAGGACTTCTTCGTCGCCGCCAAAGAAAACGACATCCTCGAGAAGTACTACACCCCCTTCCTCCACCTCCTGCGGAACGAAGCCGGCAAACCCTTCGCCCTTAACCCAGACGAACAAGAGCGCACCGAAGCGAACCGGCCCACACAAGACCTCTACCCCTACCTCAGCCCAGTGTTCCGCGACCCCCTCCGAATCTGGACAACCCCCACCAAGCCCCAGCTGTGGGGGCTCACCACCGTCCTGCTCGCGATCCTCGTCTTCCTGACGCTCCGTTTTCCAAGCCACCGCCCGTGAGGAAGCCCTAACAGCCTTCCATCGTCTCAGCCGCCAGATGATCGATCACCGACCCTAGATCTCCCGTCTCCTCGAACACCCGCAGCTGCCGATCCGCACTCGTTCCCTCCTCGAAGATCCTGTGCACGTGTTCGATCTCCTTGCGGGTTCCGAGCTCGTCGATCACGTCGTCGAGGATCTCGAGAAGCTCCAGCGTGAGGTCTCGCATCGAGACCTCTTTGCGCTTCCCGAAGTCGATCATCTGCCCATCGATGCCATAGCGCACCGCACGCCATTTGTTCTCGGTGATGAGGTGGCGGGGATAGAGGCGCCAGGTGGTGTTGCGTCGGCGGAGCTGGATCAACTTGGCCACGATCGCCTGCAGGAGCGCAGTGATGCAGATCGCCTCATCGACGCGGGTGCAGATGTCGCAGACCCGAAACTCGAGGGTGCCGAACTTCGGATGCGGGCGCACGTCCCACCAGATCTTGGTCGCGTCCTCGATGCATCCGGTTGAGACCAGAGTGTCGATTTCGCCCTCGTACTGACGCCACGACTGAAAGAGCGGTGCCACCCCGGTGCGGGGGAGGTTTTCGAACACCACGGAGCGGTACGACTTCAGCCCCGTCGCGCGGCCGTGCCAGAAGGGCGAGCTGGTCGAGAGCGCCAAGATGTGGGGCAGGAAGTACTGCGCCTGGTTCATCACGTCGATCAGCAGATCCTTGTCCTCGATACCGATGTGGATGTGCATGCCGAAGATCAGCAGGCGCCGCGCCACCTCGCCGAAGTCCTTCTCGAGCTTGGTGTAGCGCTCGCCGGCCGAGACCTCCTGCTGCGTCCACTCGCTGAACGGATGCGTCGACGCGGCCACGACCACTAGACCGTTCTCCTGGGCCAGGTCGTAGACCGAGCTGCGCAGGCGCACCAGTTCCTCGCGCGCCTCCTGGACGTTGGCGCAGATCCGGCTTCCGACCTCGATCTGCGACTGCATGAACTCGGCCTTCAGCTGGTCGTGCAGCACCCAATGACCCTGGTCCAGAAGCTCCTGGATATAGGACGTCAGCTCCCCCGTCTGAGGGTCGACGATTTGGTACTCTTCCTCGATTCCGATGGTGAGGGAGGGCGAACGCATGGTCGCGGCGTCGAAACGAAGAAAGGGCGCGCGGCAGCCTAGCACGCGCTTCAGCGCCCTCCTCGCTCTCACGGGCCTCGTCTTCGCCTGCGGTGCCGCGGTCGAGAGCCCTGCGATCGAGGTCGCCACGGGCCTCTTTCCGGCGGGGTGGTCCCTGCACGAGAGCGTCCGAGCGGTCGAGGCTGCTGGCGGGATGGTGACGAGCGGCCACCCCCTCGCCAGCCAGGTGGGCTCCGACGTTCTCGCCCGTGGTGGCAACGCGATCGACGCCGCCGTGGCGGTCGGCTTCGCACTGGCGGTCGTTTTGCCGGAGGCAGGCAACATCGGCGGCGGTGGCTTTCTGGTCTATCGAGACGGCGAGGGCGGCGTGCACGCCCTTGACTACCGCGAGAAGGCGCCGGGGAATGGCCACCACGACATGTACCTCGACGACGAGGGCAACGTGACCGAGGCGAGCCGTGTCGGTCATCTCGCCGCCGGCGTGCCCGGGTCGGTCGCGGGAATGGCCGCGATGCACGAGAAGTTCGGCTCGCTGCCCTGGGAAAGCCTGGTGGCGCCGGCCGTAGACCTCGCCGTGGGTCATGTCATCGACGAGGTTCGCGCGGCCAATCTGAGCGGCGGTAGGCATCTGTTGGCGCGCTTCGAGACCAGCGCCCAACAGTTCCTGATCGATGGTGAGTCGCCATCGGCGGGCCAGCGGTGGTCGCAGCCTGAGCTCGCAGACACGCTGCGTCGGATCGCCAAGGGTGGCGCGTCTGAGTTCTACGAAGGGGAGACCGCCGATCTTCTGGTCGCGGAGATGGAGCGCGGTGGGGGTCTGATCACGATCGAGGATCTTGCGGCCTATCGCGCTGTGTGGCGCGATCCGGTGCGCGTCGCCTATCGCGATCATGTCGTCTGGTCGATGCCTCCGTCGTCGTCGGGCGGCGTGGCGATGGCGATGATCTTCAACATCCTCGAAGGCTTCGACGTCCTGCCAGCGTTTGGGTCCCCGGACCTGGTCCATCTCGAGGCCGAGGCGATGCGCTGGGCCTTCATCGACCGCAACCAGTACCTCGGCGATCCCGACTTCGTCGACATGCCGCTGGAGCGGCTGCTGTCGAAGGGCTACGCCGCCGAGCTCCGCGGCCGGGTCGATCCGGGCAGCGCCACGCCCACACCGACCTTCCAGATCGCCCCCGAGGGCACCTCGACAACCCACTATTCGGTCGTTGGCCGCGACGGTCGGGCCGCTTCGATCACCACCACCATCAACTCGTTCTACGGCAATGGCGTCACGGTGGCCGGGGCGGGCTTTCTGCTCAATAACGAGATGGACGACTTTGCCGCCAAGCCGGGCGTGCCGAATCAGTTCGGCTTGGTGCAGGGTGAGGCCAACGCTGTCGCGCCTCACAAGCGCATGCTGTCGTCGATGAGCCCGGCGGTGGTCGAGGACGCGGCCGGCGAACTGCGCATGGTGGTCGGCACGCCGGGCGGATCGACCATCATCACCTCGGTCTTTCAGGTGATCTCCAACGTCCTGGACCACGGCATGAGCCTGCCCGAGGCCGTGGCTGCGCCGCGCGTTCACCACCAGGCGCTGCCCGATGTGGTCTTCTTCGAGCCTGGCGGCCTGACTCAGGACGCCCAGGATCGTCTGGGCGAGATGGGCTACGTTCTGCGCGAGCGCCAGCGCACGAGCGGTGACATCCAGGCCATCATGCGCACAGAGTCCGGATGGCTAGGCGTGCCGGATCCGCGCCGCGGTGGCGCTGCCGTCGGACCGGATTGAGACCGCTAGATGCCGAGACGGTCGCGATAGCTCTGGCGCCCGGCAGACCAGCGTGCCTCGACCGCGTCGAGCACGTCGGTCTCGATCGCCGGGCCGCCGAGGGCACGGATCTCGCGGATGCCGGTCGGGCTGGTGACGTTCACCTCGGTCATCCAGTTGCCGATGATGTCGAGGCCGGCGAAGACGATACCCATGGCCCGCATCGCGGGACCCACCTGACCGGCGATCTCGAGGTCGCGCGGCGTCAGCTCGGTGGCCGCCGCCACGCCGCCGACGTGGAAGTTGGCGCGCGCCTCGCTGGCGTGCGGTATGCGGAGCACCGCGCCCCTGGCCTCGCCCTCGACCAGGATCACGCGCTTGTCACCCTCGCGCACCTCTGGAATGTAGGCCTGGGCCATCAGGTACTCGGTCTCCTGGTGGGTGGACATCTCGAGGATCGCCTTGACGTTGCGGTCCCCGTCCGTGAGGTGGAAGATCCCCTCGCCGCCGGCACCGCCCAGGGGCTTGATGATCATCTCGCCGCCGAGCTGCGTCTTGAAAGCCAGAAGCTCCTCGATCTCGCTCGAGATCAGCGTCTCGGGGCACAGTTCCGGGAAGCGCAGTGCCACGAGCTTCTCGTTGGCATCGCGTAGCGAGAGAGGATCGTTGACCACCAGAGTAGGCGGCGATACTAGCGACAGGAGGTGGGTCGAGTAGTAGAAGCGCATGTCGAACGGCGGGTCCTTGCGCATCCACACCACGTCGAATGAATCGAGCGGCCTGCGCGCGGTATCCCCCAGCCGGAACCAGTCTTCGGTGTCATTGGCCTGTATCGATGTGGCCATGGCGTCAGGGCGCCCGCCGTCGCGCGCGCCCAGGCTGCCGATCTCACAGATGTGGGTTTCGTGGTCTCGCCGAGCGGCCTCGCGCAGAAACGCGATAGTGGTGTCGGCGTCCGGCAGAAAGCGCTGCGGCGGATCCGCGACGAAGAGGTGCTTCATGGGTGCTGCGGATTGTACGTGGCCCCGATCGACCGCGGAAGAACAAGCAGGCCGTGAGGCTGAGCAAGCTCGGGGCCTACGCAGCGAGCGCCCCCCAGAGGGAAGGCAAGTCGAAATCACACGCGAGCCTTCCCTCGAAACGTACGGCTTCCAATGCTAGATAGTTGCGCACGGTGTCGAGCTCGGCGTCGCGAAAGCGTTGCGCCAGGCGATGTCCGAGATAGACCAGCTGCCACGCCAGCAACAGGAAGCTCCAGTAGATGGCCTGGCCGGCGATCGCTCCCGACTCGCTGACGAATTCGATCGTCGTCCAGCCGACGAGAGTGTCGTGTAGGAGAGGCCCCAGGAGGGTCGTGACGCCCATGAAGGTGGCAACGACCATGCATCCGGCGACGAGACTGGTTCCGACTGCGATCGGGACGAGGCGGATGAACCGGAGTCCGTGCTAACTCCACCTGCGGATCGCCTGGCGCAGGAGATGGCTCGTCGCCAGCCCTATCTGTGCGAGAGCGACACCGCCCGGACTAGAGGCCCAGTTTGGCGAACTGGTCACGGAAGCGCGTCTCGAGCGCCGTCTTCTCGTCATCGCCCAGAAACGAGTGGCGGATGCCGGCGACCGAGAGCTCTGCCAGCTCGGCGGCTCCGTATCCGTGAGTGCGGTGCATGTGGAGGTACTCGCGAGTCAGATTGGTGTCGAATAGCGGCGGGTCGTCGGAGTTGAGCGTGATCTCGATTCCCGCACGATGCAGGTCCGCGATCGGATGTTCGGCGATGGATGGAGTGTTGCCGAGGGCGACATTCGACGACGGGCAGACCTCGAGCGGGATTCCGGAGGCGGCGAGCTCTGCCAAGAGCTGCGGATCGTCGATGGCACGGATCCCGTGGCCGATGCGCTCGGCGCCGCAGTGCTCCAGGGCCTGGCGGATCGACTCCGGTCCGCCGGTTTCTCCGGCATGTGCGACACAGTGCAGGTCCGCTTCTCTGACGGCGTCGTAGTGACGGGCGAAAGGCTCTGCCGGGTAGCCGTGCTCGATACCACCCATGCCCATGGCCACCACGTTGCCCTCACGGCCTGCGATCACCCACTCGACCGTGGCATCGGCGCGCTCGACCTCGAGGTTGCGCACGATGTCGGGGATGAGCTTCATGCGCACGCCGTGGTGGGCCTCGCCCTCGGCGATCGCCTGATCGATGGCGGCGCGGATCTCCTCGCCGTCGCAACCGCGCCAGAGGTGGGTCGAGATGGTGAAGTGCACCTCGCTGTAGAGCACGTTCTGCACCGCCTGCTCGGCGAGGAAGTCCTGTGTCAGCAGGTAGAAGTCCTCACCATCGCGCAGGCAGCTCGAACAGGTGACGAAGATCTCCACGAAATGCTCGAAGCTGGTGAACTGAAACCAGCGCCGCACCCCCGCAGCATCGTCGGCCGGTAGTGCCACCCCATGACGGCCGGCGAGATGAAGCAGGGTCTCGGGGCGAAAGGTGCCTTCCAGGTGGACGTGCAGCTCCGCTTTCGGCATCCGCACCAGAAACGACTCGACGTTCATTTGCGGCTCCACGGTAGGCGAGCAAGATCTACGTTGCCGCCGGATAGAACGACGCCGATGCGAGAGGCGTCGATCGCGTTGCGCCGCTCGAGCAGCACCGCGACAGGGACGGCTGCCGACGGCTCGATGACGATCTTCATCCGCTCCCAGACCAGGCGCATGGCGTCGACGATTGCCGCCTCGCTCACCGTCACGATGCCGACGACGCGGTCGCGGATGATGGCGAAGGTGTGCTCACCAAGCGAGGTCAGGAGGCCGTCGGCGATGGTGTCGGGATCGATCGAGGGCTGGATGGCCCCCAGCTCCAGCGAGCGAAACGCATCGTCGGCGCCGGCGGGCTCGCAGCCCCACACCTTCGCGTCGCCCGCGGATTCGGTCACCACGATCGCGGACCCCGAGAGCAGTCCGCCGCCACCGACCGGCGTGAGAACCGCTTCCAGGGCATCGGTCTGGTCCAACAGCTCCATTGCCGCGGTGCCCTGGCCGGCGATGACTCGTGGCTCGTCGAAGGGGTGGACCTCGACGCATCCGTCGTTGGCGACGATCGAAGCAAGAGTCGTCTCGCGTGCCTCGAGGCTGGGCTCGCAGAACGTGATCTCGGCGCCATAGCCCTCAACGGCGGCCTTCTTGACCGCCGGGGCCGTCGTCGGCATCACGATCCGGGCCCGGGCGCCGCGCTCGGCGGCCGCCAGCGCGAGCGCCGCGGCGGGGTTGCCCGAGGAGTGGGTGGCGACGCCGCGGGCGAGCTCGTCGTCCGTCAGCTGCGCGACCGTGTTCATGGCGCCGCGGAACTTGAAAGCACCGACCTTCTGTAGGTTCTCGCACTTGAAGAAGACCTTCGCGCCGAGGATGCGGTCGACGCTTGTGGAAGTCAGGACCGGAGTCCGGTGCGCAACTCCGTCGATCCGGCGCGCAGCGGCGCGCACGTCGTCGAGGTCGATGCACAGGTCGGTCACGGAGCAGAGGCTAACCCGGCCGAACTAGCGGTGCTAGATTGCCCGGCGCCATGGGCCCCAAGCGCAGATTCCAGGCCACACCGTATCTGGCAGTGACCGTGGGGCACCTGACAATCGACGTCTTCAACAGCATGGGACCGGTGCTCGTCGCCTTCCTGCGACAGCCGATGGCGCTGAGCGCCGCACAGGTCGGGCTCGCGGTCGGCTCGTATCAGTTTCTCGCCGGCGTCACCCAGCCGCCCTTCGGCTTTCTCGCTGATCGCATCGGTAGTCGTTGGCTCGGACCCTCGAGCCTGGTGTGGACGATCGGCTTCGTCGCGCTGGCGGTCTTCGCCGCGGATGCCGTCGGCAGCTATTGGCTCTTTCTCGGCCTCTTCGCTATCGGCGCGCTGGGCTCCGGGGCCTTTCATCCGCAGGGAACGATGCACGCTTCCCGGGCGATCGCCGGCCGGGCCGCGACCACTACTGCGATCTTCTTCCTGTGTGGCCAGATCGGCCTCGCGGGCGGCCCTGCGATGACCGGCGCGCTGCTCGAGCGGGTCGGGCCGAAGGGGGTCTACTGGCTCGCGGTGCTGGCCCTACCGACGGTGGTGCTGATGGCCCTCGGCCTACGGTCGACGAAGCCGTCCCCTCATCCTCATCTCGAGCAGGCGCGCGGTCGTGAATCGCGAGACGGCGGCTCGGCCGGCGTCGTCGCGCTGCTGGTCGTGATCTTCACCTGTCGCGGCTGGACGACCATCGGTACCTCGGCCTTCCTTCCTGCGATCTTCGCCGAGGCCGGCTTCAGCCCGACGTACTACGGCCTGGTGACCGGTCTCTTCTGGCTCGGCGCGGGTTTCTCTGGGGTCGCCGCGGGTCACGTTGCGGACCGGCTCGGGCGGCGACCCGTGGTGGCGGTCACGACCCTTCTCGGAGCCGTACTGCTGGTACCGCTGCCGGTGGTCGGGGCAGGCTGGGCCTTCGCCCTGGCATTTCTGACCGGCGGGTTTCTTGGTGCGGCCCACAGCATTCTGATCGTGATGGCTCAGTCCTTCCTACCGGTGCGGCAGGGGTTGGCGTCGGGGTTGGCGCTCGGCTATCTCTTCGGCATCGGTGCGGTGGCGAGTGTGCTGATCGGGCTACTCGCCGACCGCTGGGGCCTCGTGCCGGTGATCCAGGCGGGCGCCGCCCGTGGGTTGTTGGCGGCGCTGCTGACGGTCCTTCTACCTGCAAGCCGCCACGAAGCGGGACAAGACGACCCCGGGGTCGCCCCCGAGGCCGCTTCGGTGTAGCACGGCTAACGACTACGACTGCGCTCGGTAGTCCCATGGCGCGGCCGGGGTGCCGTCCGCCCACAGGCCGTCGTTCGACTCCTTCGCCTTCTCCTGCTCTGCGGCGAGGGAGGATCCGCCTTCGTCCGCCCAGGTCAGGCCAGGCCAGCGGAAACAAGGGTCTGCGCGAGATCCTTGCCGTGGACTGAGATCTTCGCCACGAGACAAGGCCAGGGTGTGAAACCGGTATATGCATGTAGGGAACCTCCAATTGTGGTTCGACTTCGTCGTCGAACAATTGGACTACGCCATTGCGGGGGGCGCGGTTCCCGCTGCAAGCGCTGTTTTACAAAGGCTTTTCAGGAGGTTCTGCGACCGGGTCGACGCCCGAGGCGACCTCGAGCCGCTGCAGGCGCTCTTCGATGCGGCTGAGCATGTGGAGGATGAGGATGTGGGTGTGCCGTGCGTCGATGCCGACCGGGCTCGATGCACTGTGGATGAGCTCGCCGATCTCGTTGTACCGGTCCTCGGGAACTTCGATCTTCTTCACATCGCCTCCTTCAAGCACCTCGCGGCGCCGCGCCCATTCGTACGGGTTTTGCAAGCGTTAGCGCGAAGAGCTCTTCCGGGTCGGTGAGCCAATCGACCGCCAGCATGCCGGCTTGCCCGAGCAGGCCGTCGACGCGCTGGCGGTCGTACTTGGCGCTGATCTCGGTGCGGATTTCTTCGCCGGCCTCGATCGATAACTCGACGTCGAGGGTGCGAAGGGTGACGTGCTGGTCGCGCGTGGCGACGAGGCGCATCTCGATCCAGTTGTGCTGGGTGTCATAGAAGGCGCGGTGCTCGTAGACGCCGGGATCGAAATCGCCTCCCGCCTTGCGGTTCACCACTTCGGGGATGTTGCGGTTGAAGGTCACGGTGATCCCCTCGGAGTCGTTGTAGGCCGCTTCCAGGCGGTCGGGGCTCTTGATCAGGTCGGTGCCGAGAAGGAAGTGGTCGCTCGCCGACATGCGAGAAGCAATCATGCGAATAAAGCCCGGAGCTTCGAGGGTCGGGTGGAGATTGCCGATGGTGCCGCCGAGAAAGATGAAGAGCTGTCGTTCGCCAGGGGGAACGTGGGCCAAGGAATGGGTGAAGTCGCCTTCGATCGCTTCGACGCGCAGCTCGGGGAACTCCATGCAGAGCTCCTCGCCGACTCGGGCAAGCATGTCGTCGTCGACGTCGAGCGGCCGATAGACAGCCGTGCCGTGGAGTCGCTCCATGGCTCGTAGCAGTGAGCGCGTCTTGGTTGCTGCTCCGGACCCGATCTCGATCAACTCGTCGGCTCGTGCGGTCTCGACGATCCGGTCGGCATGCGCCTCGAGCAGGGCGCCCTCGGTGCGGGCCTGGTAGTACTCGTCGAGCCCGCAGATGCGCTCGAAGAGCGCCGAGCCGGTGGCGTCGTAGAAGTAGCGCGACGGAATCTCGCGCGGCGTACCGAGAAGGCCGCTGCGCAGCTGCGCGAGCTCCTTCTGCTCGCTCTGATGGCCCGTCTTCAGAAGCGAGACGCGATCCGCACAATCGTCCGCGCGAAGTCCAGGATCGGTCAAGCTCGCAGCCCCCTCGGCGTCAGATTCCTCTCCAAGAGACCGAGCGACGCGTCGACGCCGACCGCGAGCAGTGCTGCGGGGATGGCTCCCGCGAGGATCCGGCTCGAGTCGAGGAGCTGGACGCCGGCAATGATCGGCTCCCCCAGCCCTCCGGCGCCGATGAAGGCCGCCAGGGTCGCGGTGCCGACCGTGATGACCCCGGCAGTGCGCACGCCGGCCATGATGGTCGGGACCGCTAGGGGGAGCCGCACGTGTCTCAGTACTTGGCCTTCGGTCATGCCGAGTGCGAGTGCCGCTTCCACGGCCTCGGGGTCTGCGTCGCGCACACCGGTATAGGTGTTGCGGAGGATCGGGAAGAGCGAATAGAGCCAGAGCGCCACGATCGCGGGTACGACCCCGACGCCGAGAACAGGGATCAGAAACCCCAGGAGCGCCAGCGATGGGATGGTCTGGGTCGTGCCGACACCGCGGATGATCCCCTCGGCAACGCGCCGGCGCCGCTCCAGTCCGAGCCCCAGAGGCACGGCGACTACGACGCCTAGGATCAGGGCGCCGATCGAGAGTGTGAGGTGCTGCACAGTCCAGTTGCCGATGTCGGTCGCGGTGACCGTTCCTGTAGTCCGCCCGTCGTTTTCGATCGCCTCGATAGCGACATCGCCCAAGAGACCTAGTCGTGCGAGCACGTCGCGCGCCACCTGGCCTTCCGGCTCCTTCTCCTCTTGAAGACGAAGATTGATCGCGCGCATCGACACTTCGTCGAGCGCTCCACCGAGAAGTGCCAGAGCGGCGCCGATCTCGGGATGTCGTTGCAACGTCTCGCCCCGCACCAGGGGTACCGCATCGTAGGGCGGGAAGAAGTTGCCGTCGTCCTCGAGCAGCACGAGATCGACCACCGCCAGCCGGCCGTCGGTGCCGTAGGCGTCGATCAGGTCGACCAGGCCGTCATCGGCTGCCTGGTACTTGAGTGCCTGCTGCATCACGCGCACGTTTTCGAGCTCGAAGCCGTAGAACTCCTGCATGCCCGCGAGTCCGTCGGCGCGCTCGCCGAACTCGCCCCCGAAGCCGGCCGAGATCGTGTCGGTAACCCGGCTGAGATCGCCGATAGTGCGCAGATCATGCGCCTCGGCGAACTCGCGGCGTACCGCCATCTCCCAGGTGTTCTCGAATCCCAGTGGCGCGAGCCAGTGCAGATCCCAGCGATCGAGAAAGTGGCGGCGCACGGTGCCGAGCGCTTCGGTCGGGTCGCCGATCGAGTTGTGCTTGAGGATCGTCACCAGACCCGTTCCGGTGTACTCCGGGTAGACGTCGACACTGCCGTTGCGCAGCGCCTCGAACACGAACTCGGTCCCGACCAGGCCGAGTCGCCGCTCGACTTCGAGGTCGGTCTTCTCCTCGATGAGCTGCGCGAAGAGCTCTCCCAGAAACCGGCTTTCGGCGAAGTTCTTCGATCCGACGACGATCGTATCGGCGGCGAGGCTCGCGTTCGCAACGAGGGTGGTGGCGAGCATGCAGGCGACCAGTCGGCTACGCACGGTTACCTCCGAGCTCGAGCAGCCGCTCGACGTAGGGGTCTTCGGGGTGTGCTCGAAGCTGGGGTCCCGAGGCTACCTGGAGCACTCGCCCGTGGCGCATCACGGCCACCCGATCGCTGAGGCGGAAGGCTTCGCCGAGATCATGAGTCACGATGAGGAAGGTCTTGCCGAGGCGCTGCTTGAGATCGAGGAACTGGTCCTGCAGCTCCAGGCGCGTGATGGCGTCGAGCGCGCCGAAGGGTTCGTCTAGAAGGATCACGTCTGGGTCGGCGGCGACGGCTCTCGCAAAGGCCACCCGCTGGCGCTGGCCGCCGGAGAGGTCGGCTGGGTAACGCGCGGCGTAGTCCTCGGGCTCCAGGCCCACCAGTTCGAGCAGCTCGTAGGTCCGCGCGGTGGTGCGCTCTGCGTCCCAGCCAATCAGGGACGGCACGAGACCGATATTGCGCTCAACGGTCCAATGGGGAAGCAGCCCTCCCTCCTGCTGGACGTAGCCCAGTTGGCGCCGCAGCGGGATGGGGCTGCCTTCGGCGACGGAGGTACCGTGCAGCAGAACGGTGCCGCTCGTCGGGGTCTCCATGCGGTTGAAGAGGCGCAGGAGGGTCGTCTTGCCGCACCCGCTCTCTCCGACCAGAGCCACGGTCTCGCCGCGCTCCACTCGCAGGTCGACGCCGTCCAGCGCCGTGACCTCGCCGCCGAAGATCTTGGTGACGTTCCGGGCCTCGAGCGCCGTTACGACGTCCGCTTGGTTGTGCGTCATGACGGCGCCGGCCCCGACGTCAGCTCGTCGGGCGGGGAGTTGGCGGCACGTGGCCCCTGCGGTACACAAGCATCGTGCGGCTGAAGGTCAGGACGGTCTTGCCATCCTGGTTGTAGCCCTCGGTGTTGAAGCCGACGATGCCCTGATGTGGGCGCGACTTCGACTCGCGGCTTTCGGTGACAACGCTTCGGGCGTAGACCGTGTCGCCCTCGAACACAGGGCGGGGGATGCGCACCGCGTCCCAGCCCAGGTTAACGGCGTTCTGCGACATGTCGCTGACCGACAGGCCGGTCACGAGCGCGATCGTGAAGCAGCTGTTGACAAGCGGCTTGCCGAAGTCCGAAGCCGCAGCGTACATGTGATCGAAGTGGATCGGATTGGGGTTCATAGTGATTGCCGTGAACCAAACGTTGTCAGCAGTCGTCACGGTGCGCCCGATCGGATGCTCGTAGACGTCGCCGACAGCGAAGTCCTCGAAAACCCTGCCCGTCCAGCTCTCCTTTGCGACCATATGGATCGATTCCTCTTTTCCGGTGCCGGAGGAGTGTAGCGTCCCCTGCGGTTCCTATAATGCAGCGGTGGCCGAATCGGAGAAGGACCCAGACAGCTATGACGAGTTCGCGTCAGCCGAGATACTCCAGAGGGACCAGCACGAGGTCACCTTCAGTCGGATCTCCGGCGACGCGTTGAAGGTCCTACGTCGCCTCGACCGGGCTGGCTACGAGGCCTGCCTCGTAGGCGGCTCGGTGCGCGACCTCATGCTCGGCCGCAGACCCAAGGACTTCGACGTCGCCACGGACGCCACGCCACGCGAGGTACGGCGGCTGTTTCGCAACTCGCGTCTGATCGGTCGCCGCTTCCGCCTCGTACACGTCTTCTTCCACGACTCGATCGTCGAGGTTTCGACTTTTCGCGGCCCCCCCAGACCGGACGGCGAGGGCGACGACCTCCTGGTGAGGGACGACAACGTTTTCGGATCTCCCGAGGAGGACGCGTTTCGCCGCGACTTCACGGTCAACGCGCTCTTCTATCGGATCTGCGACCAGACGGTGGTCGACTTCGTGGGCGGGATTGAGGATCTCGACGAGGGCCTGATCCGGGTCATCGGCGAGCCCGACGTCCGCTTCCAGGAAGACCCGGTGCGAATGTTGCGGGCCTGCGAGATGGCGGGACGGCTGGGCTTCGAGGTCGAGGAGGAGGCCCAGCAGGCGATCCTCCGCCAGCGTGAGGAGCTCGCCAAGGCCTCGCCGGCGAGGCTCATCGAAGAGCTCCTGGCGCTCCTGCGCTGCACCGCCGCCGCTCCGTCCTTCCGGTGGATGTGGGAGCTCGGCCTGGCCGAGGTCATTCTGCCCGAGCTCGGCGACATGCTCGATCCGGAGCTCGAGGCGTCGTTCCCGCAGCTCATGCCCCTGGTCGACAAGCGGGTCAAGAAAGAGGATTTCTCCGATTCCTTCCTGTTGGCCGCCCTTCTGGTATCGACGGTCGTACATCGACTGCAGCAGCGCGAGGAGAAGCTCGATCGCCACCTAAAGCGCACCGAGCTTCGGCGGGTCGTCGAGGAGGTGGTGGCGGGCCTGCGCGAGCGCTTCGCGCTGTCCAACATCCGCACCAAGCACACCGAACAGACCCTGTTCCTCTTTCAGCGCCTCTGTGAGCTCCCCATAGGCGCACCCGGTGCGATTCGCCGAGTCACCCAGCACTCTCACTTCCCCGAAGCGGTGCGCCTGTTCGAGCTCCTGGTTCAAGCCACCGGCCAGGGCCAGGAGAACCTCGACGGCTGGCTCCGGGCCGGTAAGGTGGCAGCCGCGGCTCCACGCGGCCGTCGTCGGTCCCGCCCCCGTCGCCGCCGCCGTTCCTAGGCATGTATCAGCCGGTCCGTTAGGCGTGCCGCAACGCCTGGGGCGCATCGAAAATGGCCTCGAAAGAGTGTTGCTCGATCGGTCCGGCCGAGTCGTTGACGCTCTCCGGTGACTTCGATAGCCTCCGGCGGCGCCGCGCCCTGGGCGACCCTCGGTATGGAACTGTTAACTCACGATCTGGTTGTCATCGGCGGCGGCGGGGCCGGGCTTCGAGCCGCTATCGCGATTGGCGAAGAGAACCCTGAGCTGTCGATTGGGGTGGTGTCGAAGGTCTATCCGATGCGCTCCCACACGGTCGCCGCTGAAGGCGGTGCGGCGGCGGTGATCAAGGACAGCGACAGTATCGAGGATCACATCTACGACACCATCTCCGGCGCCGATTGGCTGGCCGACCAGGACGCCGTCGAGCTGTTCGTGAACGAGGCGCCGAAGGAGATGATCCAGCTGGAGCACTGGGGCTGCCCGTGGAGCCGCGAGCCAGACGGAACTGTCGCGGTGCGGCCCTTCGGCGGTATGAAGATCGAGCGCACCTGGTACGCCGCCGACAAGACCGGCTTCCACATGCTCCACACGCTGTTCCAGACCGCGCTGAAGTACGACAACGTCACTCGCTACGACGAGTGGTTCGCAACCGAGCTACTCGTCGCTGACGGCCGCTGTCAGGGCGTTGCAGCTCTCGAGCTACGTAGCGGCCAGATCCGTGCGGTGGTGGGCAAGGCGGTGATCTTGTGCACCGGAGGTGCCGGAAGGATCTTTCCCTTCACCACCAACGCCGCCATCAAAAGTGGCGACGGCATGGCGATGGCGTATCGCGCTGGCGTGCCGCTGAAGGACATGGAGTTCGTCCAGTACCATCCGACGGGGCTCCCCGGCACGGGGATCCTGATCACGGAGGCCTCGCGCGGTGAGGGCGGCGTGATGGTCAACAAGGACGGCCGCCGCTACCTCCAGGACTACGACCTCGGACAGCCCCTCGACGTCGATGACCCCGAGCATCCGCGCAAGCGGACCATGGAGCTCGGTCCGAGAGATCGCCTGTCGCAGGCCTTCATGGGAGAGCGTGCGAAGGGCGGCACGATGGAAGGCCCGTATGGTCACATCGTCCACCTCGACCTGCGCCACCTGGGTGAGAAGAAGATCGACAAGAAGCTGCCGTTCGTGCGCGAGCTGTGCAAGAACTATGTCGGTATCGACCCTGTTCACGAGCTCATCCCCGTACGCCCTGTCGTTCACTACTGCATGGGCGGCGTCGATACCAATATCGACGGGGCAACGCCGTTGCCGGGCCTCTTCGCAGCCGGCGAGTGCGCCTGCGTGTCGATCAACGGGGCCAATCGCCTCGGCTCGAACTCGCTCACCGAGCTGCTGGTCTTTGGAGCCCGCGCCGCGCGCTCGGCGGTGGCTTTCGCGGCGGCCAACCCGTCGATCGCCGCAGACGAGGTGGCCGCGCTGGCCGAGCAGGAGCAGCTTCGCATCCGGGAACGCTTCTTCGAGGGCTCTCGAGGTGGGGAGTCGATCGCCGGCATACGTGCCGAGCTCACCGACGCGATGGAGGAGGGGGCGGGCATCTACCGCGAAGGTCCGGCTCTGGAGCGAACCTGCGACACCATTCGCGAGCTCAAGGATCGTTACTCGCGCATCGATCTGGCGGACAAGAGCCTCACGTTCAATACCGAGCTCACCACCGCACTCGAGCTCGGTTTCCTGCTCGATTGCGCCGAGGCCCTGGCTCACAGCGCTCTCGCAAGGACCGAATCGCGCGGCTCACACCAGAGAACGGATCACCCGGAACGAGACGATGATCGTTTCCTGAAGCACTCGCTCGCCTACAGCCAGGAGGGGGATCCTCGCATCGAGTACTCGGACGTCGTCATCACCCGCTGGGCCCCCGGAGATCGCGTATATGGCACCTCTTGAAGAGAAGTCGTCGGGCGAGACCATCACGCTCGAGGTGTTTCGCTACCTTCCTGACCAGGGCGGCGAGCCGACGTACCAGAGCTACGAGGTTCCCTACAAGGAGGACTGGGTCGTTCTCGACGCGCTCAACTACATCAAGGACGAGCTCGACGGCTCGCTGAGCTACCGCTGGTCGTGCCGGATGGGGGTGTGCGGCAGCTGCGGCATGCTGGTCAACAACGAGCCGAAGCTCACCTGCGCCGCCTTCTTGCGCGACTACTATCCGAGTCCAATCCGGGTCGATCCGCTCAGCTACTTCCCCGTGGTGCGCGATCTCGTGATCAACATGGAGAGTTTTCTCGACAAGCTCGACGACGTGAAGGCGTGGATGATTCCTCGTGAGGAGAAAAGTGTCGAAGACGGCGAAGACCTCCAGACGCCCGCCGAGCTGGCGCATTTCAAGCAGTTCAGCATGTGCATCAACTGCATGCTCTGCTACTCGGCGTGCCCGGTCGTTGGCCATCATCCCGAGTTCGTAGGACCGGCTGCGCTGGCGCTCGCGCAACGCTACAACCTTGACTCCCGCGACGGCGCGTCGGCCGAACGGGAGGAGGTCATGTTCAGCCACGAGGGAATCTGGGAATGTACGGCGGTGGGTGATTGCTCGCGCGTGTGCCCCAAGAGCGTCGATCCCGCCGGGGCGATCCAGCAGGCGAAGATCGCGCACACCACCGACTTCTTCACGTCCTTTCTGATGCCGGGGAGTGGAAAGTAGGGCAATGGCGAAGGAGTACATTCGCCCGATGGGCGCCGGCTGGTGGCTGAGGAGGCCGACCTACGTCTATTTCATGCTCCGCGAGCTCACCTGCGTGGCGGTGGGCGGCTACACGCTGTTTCTTCTGCTCCTGGTGTCGAGTGCGCGCAGCGAAGACGCCTTCGCAGCCCTGATCGATCGGCTCTCGAGCCCCACGAGTGTGGTGTTGCATCTCATAGCACTCGCGCTCTGTCTCTTTCATACCTTGACGTGGTTCAACGTCATGCCGCAGGCGATCGTGCTGTATCGCGGCGAGGACAAGATCGGCGCCCCTGCGATCGTGACCGCCGCTTGGATCGCCTGGGTGGCGGTGACCGGTGCGCTCACCTGGATCGTCTTGGGATAGGTCGAATGGCGAAATCGAAGGAACCGATACCCTGGTCGCTGTTCTCTGCGGGAGGCGTCATTTCCGCCTTCTGCCTGCCCGCCCTGATTTTCCTGACCGGAATCGCCGTGCCGCTGGGCTGGCTGGGCGCGCCCGATCTGCTGGCACTGCTCGGCAGTCGCTTGGCGCGACTCTTCCTCTTCGTGGTCATCTTCCTCTGCCTCTTTCACTGGGCGCACCGCTTCCGCGCGGTCCTCGTGGATCTAGGACTGAGAAGCCTCGGTACTCCCCTGGCGCTACTTTGTTACGGCGCCGCCATCGCCGGCACGATCGCCGGCGGCTGGCTCTTACTGCAGCTCTAGCCTTTCGGGGTGCGCTCGCCGGCTGGTGCCCGGCAGAGCGCAGGCTCAGAGCTGCCTCGTCCATCCGGCGTCAGGGCGTCGGTGACACGGCCTTGCTGGTGTGACGCAGCTCCAAGGCGGCCTGCGGATCGGTGCGGGCCAGCCGGGCGACTTCGTCCATCTGATCGGCGATCCCGCGAAGCATCTCCACGGCGACGTTGTGCAGATCCGGCGCGGCGGCCTGGATCCCCTCGACCGTGTCCAGATCGTGCTCGGATTCGAGGCGTTGCAGGGTGGGCGCCATCTCGGCCATGACGCTCATCAGGCTGCCCATCATCTCTCCCATCGCCTCGCCGCCCTTCGCCATCCCCTCGGCGAGAGCGTCGCCCATGCCGGCTTCGGCTTCGGTCGTATCGCCTCGTCGGTGGCCTCGCGGCTCATCT
This sequence comes from Acidobacteriota bacterium, assembly GCA_036337765.1. Lineage (GTDB taxonomy): Bacteria > Acidobacteriota > Thermoanaerobaculia > Multivoradales > Multivoraceae > JAYZDP01. Next base: position 8,047 of record JAYZDP010000103.1, on the reverse strand, counting down.
CCAGATCGATCTCGTCGGTGCAGATGGACGACAGGGCCCCCTTGGCCGTGTACACGATGCGCCGGCCCCTGTCTTTCCACGCCCCATCGGTCCCGATGCGTTGTCCGTCGCGAGTGATCAGGATGTCGGCACCTGCCGCGTAGGGCAGGGCGATCCAGGTGGCGACGATGAGGGCGGTGATCTTCATGACGGCTCCTTGGCTCGGACTCGACAGCATATCGACGTTTCTCGATATTCAGGAGCCGGCGTGTCGCGGTGCTGACTCACAGTGGCCCGCGATCATCTGAAGAGACGGAACCAGAAGTCCAAGAACCGCTTCGCGGTGGGCGTCAGTCGTCCCTTGACCCAGACGTTCGCGGCCTTGCGATAGACCTCGCCCTGCGTCGGATACGGGTGGATGGTCGCGCCGATCTTGCCGATCGGGATGCGGTGAGTGATCGCGACCGCGGCCTCCCCGATCATGTCTCCGGCGTGCTCGGCAACGAGGGTTGCACCGACGATACGGTCGGAGCCCGCTTCGAGGACCAGCCGGAGAAAGCCCGCATCCTGGCCGTCGAGCACGGCTCTGTCGACCTCAGCCATGGGGACGGTGATGAGCTGAGGTTTCTTGCCCTCTGCGACCAGATCCTTCTCGTACAGCCCGACGTGTGCGATCTCGGGGCTCGTGTACGTGCACCACGGTACGACGAGGTTCTGATGACGCGCTCGGCCGAAGAAGAAGGCGTTGCGGATGACGATGCCTGCATGGGCGTCGGCCAGGTGGGTGAACTTGAGAAGCGGCGTGATGTCGCCAGCGGCGAAGATGCGCCGGTTGGAGGTTCGCAGCTTGCCGTCGACATGGACTCCGGTCTTGTCGTACTCGACGCCGGCCGCCTCGAGCTCGAGGCCTTCCACGTTGGGCGCCCTCCCGACCGCCACGAGCAGTTGATCGACCTCGACTTCGTGCGCGCCGTCGTCAGTCTCGTAGCGTACGACCTTCTTGCCGCCGCGTGCTTCGACCGCCTGAATGCGTGCCCCGAGCTCGAGTGCCACACCCTCGGCGACCAAGGCGTCCTGCACGATGAGCGCTGCGTCGGGGTCCTCACGAATGAGTACCTGAGGCGCTACGTCGAGCAGCGTCGTATTCGAGCCGAAGCGAGCGAAAGACTGGGCCAACTCGCATCCGATCGGGCCGGCCCCGATGATGCCGAAGCTCTCGGGCAGCTTGGTCAGCGAGAACACCGTCTCGTTGGTCAGATAGTCGACATCTGCGAGGCCGGGAATCGGCGGAGCGGCGGCACGTGCTCCGGTCGCGATCGTGGCCTTGCAAAAGCGCAGCCGCGCCCCGCCGACCTCGACCGTCGATCGATCCACGAACCTGCCCTTGCCGAGAAAGACGTCGACTCCGAGATCGCGGAAGCGGGCGGCAGAATCGAGGTGGCTGATCCCGGCACGGAGTCGCCGCATGCGCTCCATCGCGGTCGCGAAATCGCCCTCTTCAGTCGCCACCGGCGCCCCGAAGGCGGCGCCGCTGCGCGCCGCGTGCCAGGCCCTCGCTGCACCGATCACGCCCTTCGAGGGCACACAGCCGACGTTGAGACAGTCTCCGCCCATCAGGTCGCGCTCGACGAGCGCCACCCGGGCGCCGAGCCCAGCGGCGACGACAGCGGTGACGAGGCCGGCGGTCCCGGCGCCGATGACCACCATGTGGTAGCGGTCGGCAGGCTCTGGGTTGGTCCAGTCGGTCGGGTGGACGTGGTCGCGGAGGGTCCGATTGTGCTCGTCGAGCGGGTCTAGTGCTGGATGGAGCGGTTCGCTCATGGTGTTTCCGCCGACGTCTCTTCTTCTGTCGCCTGCTTCAGCGCGCGGCTGGCGATGCGCGTGACCATGGCGGTGACGAGAAGTGTAGCGACGAGCCCGAGCCCCAGGACGACGTAGTGAGCGGTACCGCGCTCGGCGCTGGCGCCTGCGGCGAGCGAAACCACATCGCCGGCGACCTTGCCGTAGTACACGTAGAGAAGGGTGCCGGGGATCATGCCGAAGCAGGCCAGGGCGTAGTGCGCGAGGCGGACCTTGGTCAAGCCCAGGGCGTAGTTGCCGAAGGCAAAGGGAAAGACCGGCACCAGTCGGAGGAGGAAGACGATCTTTAGCCCCTCACGGCCGACGGCGCGGTCGACGGCGGCGAAGCGGGGATAGGCCTCGAGCCGTCGCTCGATCGCGTCGCGCACGAAGTAGCGAGCCACGATGAAGGCGCCAACGGCTCCCAATGAAGCACCAAGGAAGGCGTAGGCCATACCGTAGCCCAGACCGAAGATCGCGCCGGCTGCCAGGGTGAGAAGCGATCCTGGGATCAAGGCGATGGTGGCGACCGCGTAGCCGACGACGAACACCAACGGCGCCCAGAACCCGAGGTCGTCGACCCAGTCGGCGAAGGTGAGGATGTAGCCACCGGCGTAGCGTGCGGCGAAGCCGAGGCCGACGAGGCCGGCGACGATGGTGCCGGCCTTGAGCCAGCGGCTGTTCAGGCGCGCTCCCCGGTCACGAAGTGGATACGGGTCCGATGTCGGCGCCGGATGGGCTCTGCTATGACAGTGCCCACAGGGCGGAGGCGAGCAGTACCCCTCCCATGCCGACGAAGCAGCCACCCACGGCGAACAGGTTGCCCCAGAGGGTGCCTTCCTTGGCGGTCTTGCCGAGCATCATCAGGCTGAGGCAGCAGATCGCAAGCTGCACGACGACGAAGATCGTGGTCGTGGTTCCGGAGATCGATCCCGACGCGGTCGCGGAGTTCGAAGCGGCAAGGTTCGCGCCTGAAAGAACGGCGCCGGCACCGGCGACGACGAGGGCTCCGAAGTCCCATGTCTTCGGCTTTACAAAGTCCGGCATTTCCGCAACTCCTTGTCGTTTTCTCCGCGCCTGGGCCTGCGGGCGGCGCAGATGCTAGCACGGCTGATGCTCCGCTTTCAGCAGGTCCAGTACCGTCTTGACGGGCGTGAATGCGCCCTTCGGCACCTCCACGAAAATCGTGTTCCACCCGGCCATCGACCCGTTCCACAGGCCTGGATGCTCGAGCGCCTGCAGGGGCCGTCCGTCCGCATTCTTGTCACTGATGAAGGCCCGCCGAGAGTCGACGTAGCGGTCCAGTTCGTAAGGCTCGCCTCGGAAGTCGCGCAGGCTCAGAGCCATGAGCACCGGGTTGAAGTGCGTCGAGCTGGAGAGGATCGCCTGCTGATCGGAGGAGGGTCCTACCTCGGCGGTTTCGACGATCTGGGCCGTGGTGAGACCTTCGCAATCGGCGGCCCAGAACGGTCCTCCACCGGTTTCGCCAGCGTTTGCCACCATGCCGCACACGCGGATGGGGCGGTCGAGGCGCTCGGACAGCTCTTCGCGGGAGAGCCCGAGCGCGGTGGTCGAGGCGGGAAGAAAGCTAGTTTCGAGAAAGTCCACCGCGTCGTGAATCGCCGACGGGTCGGCCGCTGCGAGGCCGCGAACCAGCTGGTGTGCGTTGTCGACCAGCTCGACGAGTCTGCCGATCAGTAGGCGCTGCGCGACGAGCCCGTCCTGACGGCGTGAGCGGGGCTGGACGTTGTCGATGTTCTTGACCAGCACGAGGTCGGCGCTGGAGCCCGCCGCGAGGCGCGCGAGGTTGACGAGCAGCGAGCCATGCCCGCCCGGCCGCATGAAAAGCGTGCCGCCGACCCGAAACGGCGCCGCTTCTGCATCGACGGCGACGGTGTCCGTCGATGGCTCCTGGATCGAAAAGCCCAGATCCCAGTCGCCCGACAGACCGTCGGCGCGCCGGCGGAAGGCCGGTTCGCTGCCTCTCGGGACGGTGAAGTGGACGGCGCAGTGCCCTGTCGCGTCGCGCACCAGCTCAGACGACTCGGCGAGGTGCTCCTCGACCGGAGCCCTGGCCGCTTCACCGTCGCGGTGAAATGGAATCAGAGCCTTGGGTAGCCGACCGTAGTCGAGGCCCGCCTCGCCTAGAAGCGCATCCAGCAGACCCTCGTCGCCGTCGTGAGGTGCCGCGTCGCGAAGAGTCGGGGCAAAGGCGAAATCGTCGATCCGATCGAGAAAGGTGGCCAGGTCGCTGGCGTCGCCGGGGTCCGGTTGTCGTGAGTCGGCGAACGCGTGGCGCGCCCTCGACAGGCTAGCGAACATCCGCGTCGCCGCGCCAGATGCCGGCACCAGCTTGACGAGTCTTCCTGCGTCTGCGGCGCTGCGCCACGCCTCGAGTAGAGCGGGACACTGCTCGTCAGCTAGAACTTCGATGCCGTTTCCCGCCGTGCACGGCCCGACCAACCGGATCGGCGGGGGTGGCTCTCGTAGCAGTCGTAGCTGGCGGCTGGCCTCGTTGAGTGAGACGCCGTGTGCCTCGAGAACCAGCCTGTCCTCGTCGGTGAGCGAGTGCTCGACGGGAGCGCGGTCAGGGGTCATGACGGGGAAGGAGATCGAGCGCGTCGCGCAGTCGCTGCCCGTTGCGGTCTCGCTCCGACAGCAACGGATCCGGCACCGGCCACTCGATACCGATGTCGGGGTCGTCATACGCGATCGACAACTCATCGTCGGCGTCGTAGAAATTCGAGCACTTGTAGTGTAGCTGGGCCTCGTCCGACAGCACGCATAAGCCGTGCGCGAAGCCGGCGGGAATGTAGAGCTGGCGGAAGTTGTCGGCGCTCAGAAGCTCGGCGACCCACTGGCCGAAGGTGGGCGAGCCCACTCGTACATCGACCGCGACGTCGAAGATCTCGCCTCGGATCGTGCGCACCAGCTTCGCCTGCGGCTTGGTGCGCTGCAAATGCAGTCCGCGCAAGGTGCCCGAGCACGAGCACGAGTGGTTGTCCTGGACGAAAACGTCCGGGATGCCGGCGTCGACGTAGCGCTGGCGGTGGTAGGACTCGAACAGGAAGCCGCGTGGGTCGCGGTGAACGTCGGGCTCGACGACGAGGACTCCCGGCAACGTAGTGCGGGCGATCTGCAAGGTCAGTCCTCCTCGACTGTGCGCCGGAGATAGTCGCCGTACTCGCTCTCGCCTAGGCCGCGTGCGATGCGCACAAGGGCTCGCTTGTCGATGTAGCCGAGGTTGTAAGCGATCTCCTCCAGACAGGCGATCTTAAGGCCCTGGCGCTGCTCGATCGCCTGGATGAAGTTCGCGGCCTGCAGTAGGGCTTCGTGGGTGCCGGTGTCGAGCCAGGCGATCCCTCGTCCCAGCTGCTCGACGTGCAGTTGCTTGCGGCGCAAGTAGGCGCGGTTGACATCGGTGATCTCGAGCTCTCCTCGCGCAGATGGCGCCAGGCCTTCGGCGATCTTCACCACCTGGTTGTCGTAGAAGTAGAGCCCTGGAACCGCGAACGAAGACTTCGGTTTGGCCGGCTTCTCCTCGATCCGCACCGCTCGCCGATTGCGGTCGAAGCTCACGACACCGTAGCGCCCGGGGTCGCGCACGCGGTAGCCGAAGATGGTGGCGCCATGAGTGCGCCGCTTTGCCCGGCGCAGGACGGTCTGCAGCTGGTGCCCGTAGAAAATATTGTCGCCCAGGGCCAGCGCCACTCGGCCGCGACCGATGAACTCGCGTCCGATGAGGAGCGCCTGGGCGATGCCCTCCGGCCGTGACTGGGTCTCGTAGGCCAGCCGCAGACCGAATTGCGAACCGTCGCCGAGCAGTCGTTCGAAGTTCGACCTGGCGTCTTCGGTGGTGATCAGCAGGATGTCGCGGATCCCGGCGAGCATCAGTACCGACAACGGGTAATAGACCATGGGCTTGTCGTACACCGGGGCGAGCTGCTTTGAGATCGCACGGCTGACCGGGTAGAGCCGTGTGCCGGAGCCGCCGGCGAGGAGGATCCCCTTCACGACGTCGCCAGTCCCAGACGCGGCCGGCGATAACCCGTCGCCTGCGCCGACTCGCACCACTCGCGGTTGGCTACATACCACTCGACCGTGCGCCGCAGTCCGGTCTCGAAGTCGGTGGCGGGCTCGAATCCCAAGGCGTCGCGCGCCTTCGAGGCGTCGACCGCGTAGCGAAGATCGTGGCCGGGGCGGTCGTCGACGAAAGTCATCAGATCGCGGTAGGAGCTGGCGCCTCTGGCGGCCAGAGCACCGTTGTCGCGTGCTGGCAGGACCTCGTCGAGCACGTCGCACAGCGTTTCAACGGTCTCGAGGTTGCTGCGCTCGCACGACGCGCCGAGATTGTAGGTCTCGCCCGGGGCGCCGTTGTCGAACACCTCGAGCAGTCCTCGACAGTGGTCGTCGACATAGATCCAGTCGCGCACGTTGGAGCCGTCGCCGTAGATCGGCAGATCGCGGCCCTCGACGGCGTTGAGAATCGTCAGCGGAATGAGCTTTTCGGGGAACTGGTAGGCGCCGTAGTTGTTGGAGCAGTTCGTCACCAGCGTGTGCATGCCGTAGGTGCGGTGGTAGGCGCGCACCAGGTGGTCGGCGGCCGCTTTGGAGGCGGAGTAGGGGGAGCTCGGGTCGTACGGTGTGTCCTCTCGAAAGAGACCGTCCGCGCCGAGCGAGCCGAAGACCTCGTCGGTCGAGACGTGCAGGAAGCGGAAGGCCTGGCGTGCCGCGTCGTCGGTGGTCGCGAGCCAGCCGCGCGCAGCCTCGAGCAGCTCGAAGGTGCCCAGGGTATTGGTCTCGACGAACGCGCGGGGACCGTCGATCGACCGGTCGACGTGGGTTTCGGCGGCGAGGTTCAGAATCCCGCGGGGCCGACGATCGCGAAACAGCGCAGACATCGCCTGGCGGTCGCAGATGTCGGCCACGACGAGCTCCAGGCGCGCATCGCCAAGGACGTCCTCGAGGTTCTCTCGTCGACCGGCATAGGTCAGCTTGTCGACCACCAGCACGCGAGCCTCGCTCGTGGCCAGGACACGGCGCACTAGGTTGGAGCCGATGAACCCGGCGCCACCGGTGATGAGCAGAGTGTCCATGAGGCCTGGAGCGGTGGGGAGAGAGCGTCGCGGCGGAGCGCAGGGGTCGGGAACCGAGCGTTACTATACCGCCGATGAGCCTGTGGTACCTGGTGCTCCTGGCCGTCGTACAGGGCCTGACCGAGTTTCTGCCGATCAGCTCGTCGGCTCATCTGATCCTTCTGCCCTGGCTCGTAGACGTTCCCGATCAGGGGCTCGCTTTCGACGTTGCCGCGAACACCGGGACCCTGGCCGCGGTGGTGGTCTACTTCCGTTCCGATCTTGGGCGACTCGCGGGCGCCTGGCTGCGACCCACTGCCGCCAGTGCCCATGAGCGGCGACTTTTCCTACATCTGGTAATCGCTTCGGTTCCGGTGCTCGTCGTCGGCTTTCTGGTGCGTGATCTGATCGCGACCCTCGCCCGGCAGGCGACCGTGATCGCCGCGACCTCGATCGGCTTCGGCGTGCTTCTGGCCCTCGCCGACCGCCTCGGCGGCCGTGTCCGGGCCAGATCGGACATGACGGGTCGCGATGCGCTCTGGATCGGCGCTGCGCAGGCCCTGGCACTGGTGCCAGGCGTTTCGCGTTCGGGCGTGACCATGACGGCCGGGCTGTTTCGCAACCTCAGTCGAGAGGAGGCCGCGCGCTTCTCCTTCCTGCTTGCGATCCCGGTCAGCGCCGCGGCTGGCGGCTACGAGGCACTTGGGTTGTTGTCCACGGGCGTGTCGGCACGATTGCTCTTCGAGTTGTCGATCGTGCTCGCGGTTTCGGGGCTGACCGCCCTGGTCGTCATCCACCTGTTTCTGGGCTTCGTCAGAACCCGATCCCTGACGGGGTTCGTGGTGTATCGGATCGCACTCGGCGTGGCGATCCTGTGGGTGACTCGATAGAGGCGTTTACATGACATAGTGGATCCGCTCAAAATGATTCTTCGTAGCATGCCGCTGTCAGCGGCATTGGGGAAGGTGACCCTAGGTGGAGTCCCGGGTTAGGAGCGTCCGCTCCACGTCAAGTCGCCCTTCGGCGACCACTGGGAGTTCTTGCGCTCACCACGCGATGCTGCTCCTTTGGGGCGTCCTACTGTGTGCAGTTCGTTGCCGACCCCAAGACAAGGGCGAGGGGTTCAAGTGGCAGACTCGCTCTCGTCCAGCGCA
>JAYZDP010000102.1:0-12845 GCA_036337765.1 Acidobacteriota bacterium | reverse complement strand
CAAATCGTGGCGCTGAACCCACGCTACGCGGAATTCTACAACGTGCTCGCCGACGTAGGAGTGCGCAACCGCCTCTACCGGGAATCGGTCGAGTTCGCGACCCAGGCGGTTGAGATCGATCCCAAGTCGTGGCGAGGCTGGGGACTGCGCGGGCTCAACGAGCTTCGCGTCGGCGAGATCGAGACCGGGCGCCTGCATCTCGAGAAGGCGTTCGCAGGAGATCCGTACAACGTCTGGATCAAGAACACCCTTGACCTCGTTGACACCTACGTCGAGTACCGGCCGCGGTCGAGCCATCGGTTCGAGATCGTGGCTCACGCCGAGGAAGCCGACTTGCTGTCGCCCTACGCGCTCGATCTGCTGGAGGAGGCCTACGACGAGCTCTCGGCCCGTTACGGAGTGACTCCGGCGGTTCCGATCCGGATCGAGTTCTATGCCTCTCACGCCGACTTCTCGGTCCGTACTATCGGCCTCGCCGGGATGGGCGCCCTCGGCGTTTGCTTCGGCAAAGTCATCGCCCAAGACTCTCCGCGCGCGCGACCTCGAGGCTCGTTCAACTGGGCGAGCACGCTGTGGCACGAGCTGGCCCACACCTTCACCTTGGCGGCCAGCGAGCACCGCGTACCACGCTGGTTGACCGAAGGTCTCTCGGTGCTCGAGGAGCGTCGGGCCCGCTCGGGCTGGGGCGACGATCTCAACCTGTCCTTCCTGGTGGCCTGGCGTGATGGCGAGCTGCTTCCGGCTGCCGATCTGAACAACGGCTTCGTCAGGCCGACGTCGCCCGCGCAGGTGGGCCTGTCGTATTACCAGGCCTCACTAGTCGCCGAGTTGATCGAGCGCGACTGGGGCTTGGACGCGATCCTTGCCATGCTGCACGGCTACCGCGATCATCTGTCGACGCGCGAGATCTTCGAGCGTATCCTCGAGGTCGAGCCCGAAGCGTTCGACGTGCGTTTTGAGGCCTTTCTGCAGGAACACTTTGGCGGTCCGCTGGCGGCGATCGCCGACATCGATCCGAAGGGACCGGAGGGTCCGCAGCCCGGCGCCGAGCCGCGTTTGGAGACGGTGCCGCCTGAGGAAGATCTCGAGAAGCGGGCTGAGGAGAATCCGGGCAGCTTTTCCGCGCAGCTCGCCTGGGCGCACGCACTTGCCGGGCAGGAGCGATTCGATGAGGCGGTGCCCTACTTCGAGAAGGCCCGCAGCCTGTTCCCGCAGTACGTCGGACCTGACAGTGCCTACCGCGCGTTGGCTCGAATCTTCGCCGATCGGGGCTCGGGCGCCGCGGCGGCGGAGCAGCTGCGGGCCATCGCGGCCATCAACGAGACCGACTACGACGTGCGGATTGAGCTCGCCGAGCTGGAGCAAGAGCTCGGCGACCCGGCCGCGTCTCTCGATGTGCTCGAGGAGCTGCCCTGGATCCATCCTTACGATCCTTCACTGCACGGTCGGATGGCCGAGCTCTACGCCGAGGTGGGCGACCTCGAAGGAGTGGTTCGCTCGCGCACGGCTCTGGTAGCTTTGCGCCCGACCGATATGGCTCGCGCACACTACGACCTGGCGTCCGCGCTCCACGCGGCTGGCGATTCCCTGGCCGCGAAGCGGTCGGTATTGCGGTCGCTCGAGGTCGCTCCAGCCTTCGACGAGGCCCAACGTCTGTTGTTGAGGCTGCACGAGGGAGGGGACTCGTGATGCGATCCGTTGTGCTGTTCGTGATGCTCTCGCTAGGCGCCGGCGGCGTCGGTGCCGACGTTAGACCGCCCGAGGTGCCGTACGACAATCACGAGTACAACGGTCAATTCACCTTTGTGCGGTTGCGCTTCGATCCGGTGGTCTGGGGCCCCGGACCGTTCCTTTGGGGCCTTGACTTGAAGTGGAACCACGACTATCCGTGGGCCGAAGAGAATCTGGCGCGGATCCTCGAGGAGCTGACCACGTTGACGCCCACTCCCGGCGGCAACATCATCGACGTCGACGATCCTGCGCTTTTCGACTACCCCCTCGCGTACCTGTGCGAGCCCGGCTTCTGGGAGCCTACCGACGAAGAGACCGTGACGCTGCGTAGCTACCTGCTCAAGGGTGGCTTCCTGATCGTGGACGACTTCATGGATCCCTACCTGAAGGGCCCGCAGTGGCGGAACTTCGAGTATCAGATCCGTCGAGTGTTGCCGGGCGCCAAGCTCTTCGAGCTCGAAGTGACCCATCCGGTTTTCGGCACCTTCTTTCACCTCGAGGATCTCGACTTCACACACCCCAAGCTGCCGTACCTGCAGACTCAGTTCTTTGGCATCTTCGAGGACAATGATCCCGAGGGTCGTCTGATGATGGTGGCGAACTACAACAACGACATCGGCGACTATTGGGAGTGGTCCGATCAGCCTAACAACTGGTATCCCATCGACCTGACAAAGAAGGGCTTTCAGCTAGGGGTGAACTACATCCTCTACAGCTTCGTTCACTGATTCTCGGATCTTTCAGCAGCACGTCGGACCCTCGGGTCCGCAAGGAGATAGGTCGTGGAAGAAACGCAACATGACGCCCTTCGGGGCACGGAAGCCGCCTTGGAAACGGAGGAGGATGTCGCACTCGCGGATCGCCTTCGCCAGGGGCATGACGACATTCTCGCTCAGCTCAAGAAGCGAATCATCGGCCAGGACCACGTCCTAGACCAGGTGATTGTGTCGCTCTTTGTTGGCGGCAATAGCATTCTGACGGGCGTGCCGGGCCTGGCGAAGACGCTGATTATCCAGACCGTCGCCGACGTTTTGGACCTCAAGTTCAGTCGCATCCAGTTCACTCCCGACCTGATGCCTTCCGACATCACGGGTACCGACATCATTCAGGAGGATGCCGACACCGGACGGCGCAAGATGGTCTTCATGCCGGGGCCCGTGTTTTGCAACATCCTGCTCGCCGACGAGATCAACCGCACGCCGCCCAAGACCCAGGCCGCACTGCTCGAAGCGATGCAGGAGCACCACGTCACGGTGCAGGGGACGACCTACATTCTCGAGGAACCCTTCTTCGTCTTCGCGACCCAGAACCCGATCGAGCTCGAGGGGACCTATCCCCTACCGGAGGCCCAGCTCGACCGCTTCATGTTCGATGTCGTCATCGACTACATGCCCGAGGATCTCGAGATGGAGGTGGTCCGCGCCACCACTTCGATCGAGGAGTTCGACTTCGAGACCACCGTCAGCGGAGCGGATCTGGTAGCGTTCCAGGCCCTGGTGCGCCGCGTGCCGGTCTCGGATTCGGTACTGCAATACGCCCTACGTATGGTGAGGCTGAGTCGGCCGCGCTCCGACGAAGCGCCCGAGTACATCAACAAGTGGGTGGACTATGGCGGCAGTGTCCGCGCCGCGCAGTACCTGGTCTTGGGCGCCAAGGCCCGCGCTCTGATCAAGGGCCGCTACCACGTGAACTTCGAGGACATCCAGGCGCTAGCGCATCCGGTCCTGCGTCACCGCATTCTCACCAATTTCCATGCCGAGTCGGAAAGGGTGTCTTCCGACGACGTCGTCGAGCACCTGCTCGAGGTCACTCCGATGCCTCGCTCCGAGATGTAGGGGATGAGTCGGCCGCGGACGTACGGTTCGGTGGGCGGGTCTTCGGTAACCCGCTTTCTCGAGCCCAGGACGCTAGCGCGGATCTCGAACCTCGACCTGGCAGCACGGACGGTCGTCGAGGGGTTCATCAGCGGGCTTCACAAGTCGCCGTTTTTCGGCCGATCACTCGATTTCGCCGAGCATCGTGCCTACATGCCAGGCGACGACATCCGGCTCATCGATTGGCGGGTGTTCGCCCGCAGCGACCGTTTCTACGTCAAGGAGTTCGAGGCCGACACCAACACCAACTGTACGATCTTTTTGGACGTTTCGGCGTCGATGAATTTTGGGAGCGAGTCTGCGATCTCTGGGTCGACGTCGATCTCGAAGCTCGAGTATGGGAAGTACCTCGCCGCCTGCCTGGCGTATTTCTCGCACAAGCAGCGCGATCGGGTGGGTCTGGTGACCTTCGACAACTCCATTGTCGACTTCGTGCCGCCGTCGGCGAAGCACCTCGAAGAGGTGCTGCACACCATCGACCGTATCCGGCCGGGTGGGGAAGGCAGCCTACGTAGCCCGTTGCAGCAGGCCGGCGGATTCGTCAAGCGGCGCAGCATTGTGGTCCTGATCTCGGACTTCTACGAAGAGCCCGACGAAGTGCTCGCGGCGGCCTCGCTGCTAAGGGGCCGCGGCAACGACGTGGTCGCGTTCCACCTCCTCGACCCGGTCGAGCTTCGATTCCCCTATCAGGAGATTCTCGATCTCGAGGACCTCGAGAGCTCGGCTCGGATCTCGTTACATCCGGAGGCGATTCGCGCGGAGTACCAACGTCTGATCGAGGGGCACGTGGCGACTTTGAGCGAGAAGCTCACCGAAGGCGGCATCGACTATCACCTCTACGACACATCGGTACCGCTCGACTTCGCGCTCTACACCTACCTCTCCACCAGGCAAAGGACCTCGAGGCTACGCTGATCGATGGGCATCTCATTTCTGGCTCCGCTATTTCTGGGTGCTTTGGCACTGTTGGCGATACCGATCGTCATCCATCTGCAGCGCCGCAATCGCAGCCGGGTTGTGGCGTTCCCGTCGCTCATGTTCCTGCGCCAGATCGAGAAGGCGTCGGTGCGCCGTCGACGCATCCGCCACTGGTCGCTGCTGATGCTGCGGCTGGCGGCCCTGCTTCTTCTGGTGATGGCCTTTGCCCGACCGCTGCTCGACGCCGACGCGCCGGCAGCCTCGGCCTTCGCCGAGGGGAGAGAGCGCGTCGTGGTCCTCGATGCTTCCTACAGCATGGGGTTCGACGGCCGTTGGGATCGAGCCAAGCGCGCGGCTCGCGATGCCTTCGCGGATCTCGCCGAAGGAGAGGCCGGGTCGCTGATTGTCTTCTCCGACCGGGCGACCGTGCGCTCGGAGGCGACCACCGATCTCTTGAAGCTCGACCAGATCCTGGCCGCCGAGTCACTGTCGCCGCGAGGCACTCGTTTCGCGCCGGCCTTGAAGCTGGCCCGCAAGCTGTGTGTGGAATCGAAGCAACCGCGACAGGAGGTGGTCCTGATCAGTGATCTGCAGCGCATTGGCTGGGATCGCAGCGAGGACGTGGGCCTTCCTCCGGGAGTCGAGGTGAGCCATGTTGACGTCGCCGAAGGACGGACCGCCGCTTCCGGGAATTTCGCGCTTTCCGGCCTAGTCCTCGAGCGCGATCGGAGCGCTGGCCTTGAGCGTATCGGCGCCCAGGTGCGAGTGCACCGCCGAGGCGGCGAGGGGCGGGCGCTGGTGCCGGTGACGCTCATGGTCGACGGTCGGGAGTTGCAGACGCTGGATGTCGACCTGTCGCCGGAGGGTTCTGAGCTGGTCGCCTTCTCACCGTTCTCGGTGCCCCCCGGGATTGGCCGCATAACCCTCGAAGTCACCGGCGACAGCCTGGAGTTCGACAACAAGCTATTCTTCGTGGTCTCCAGGGGCCAGACCCTGTCGGTACTCTTGGTGGATCAGACCCGGCGGGGCAGCCAGCGCTCCGGACTGTTCGTGCAGCAGGCCCTCGGTCTTGGGCAGGAACCCGCCATCTCGGTGACCCGCCGCTCTCCGACGCAGTGGGCGCGCGCCGATTTGGAGCAAGCCTCGGTGGTGGTACTCAGTGACGTCGCGGTGTCGGCCGAGCAGGCACGGGACCTGCGTTCTTTCGTCGAGGAGGGCGGAGGGGTCTTTCTCGCGCTCGGCAACCGTAGCGAGGGCAGTGTCGATGACCTGGCGGCGGCGGGCCTGATGCCCTGTCGCGCGCCGGGAGCCAGCCGCCGCAGCGAGGGCACGGTCGTACGGCTGTCCTACCTGGACCGCCAGTATCCGGGGTTCAAGCCTTTCGAAGCGCCGCGGACAGGTGACTTCGGAACGGCTCGATTCTTCCGTTACGAACAGCTCGAAGCTGGGCCCGGAGACCGGGTCCTGGCCCGGTTCGAGGAGGGTCAGCCGGCACTGCTTGAGCGCGAGATTGTCGACGGACGGGTCTTCGTGTGGGCGTCGACGCTCGACACCTACTGGAACAACTTTGCCCTGCAGCCAGTGTTTCTACCTTTCGTTCACCAAGCAGTGAAGAGCCTGGCCGGGTTTCGGCCGCCAGCTCCGTCGCAAACCGTGGGGGAGGTGGTCGATCTGGCCGATCTGCTGGCGCAGGGGAAGCTCCTCGAACTCGAGGCCCTCACGGTGGCGGCCCCTTCTGGGGATGACTCTGCCGCGGCGGAGCTTCTCCAGTTGGACGAGCATGGTTTCTATGAGATTGGCCGCGACGGTGACGAGATCGCGGCAGTTGCGGCCAACGTCGATCCTCGTGAGTCCGACCTGACGGCGCTGGATCCGGAGGAATTTCTTGCCGCTCTGAGCGTTTCGGCAGCCGAAGGGACCGATCTGGGAGATGTCGAAGAGGTGTCGCCTGGGGACCGTGAGCGAGCGCAGGGCCTGTGGCGCTTTCTGATCCTCGCGGGCCTGTTTGTGTTGCTCGGAGAGGTGCTGCTCGCGAATCGGCTGTCCGCGTTCAGCGCCGCGGTGAGGTGACAAGATGGAAAGGCCAATATGAGCGAACTGAGCGCGGTCTACGACGAGCTGATGCTGGCGATCCGTACGACGCGCCGGCGTTGGCGGATCCGGGTCCTGCTGCGGGGCCTCGCGATCGTGGCCGGCTCGGGTTTCGCCGCGTTCGCAGTGTCGGTGTGGGCGATGGACCGCTTCCACTACAGCGACACTTCGGTCACCGTCGTCCGCGTGTTGATCTGGCTGTCGCTGTTGGGTCTGCTGGTGCGCTTTCTGGTCCTGCCGCTCAGTCGGCGGGTCAACGACCGGCAAGTCGCTCTCTATATCGAGGAGAGCGAGCCTACGCTTCAGTCGGAGCTGCTCAGCGCGATCGAATTCGGTGCAGAAGCTCGCCAGGTACCCGGCGGCGATCGCGGTGCCGCACCCTCCGAGAAGCTCGTGCGAAAGCTCTTGGAAAAGGCCATCCTCAGCTGTCAGGCCTTGGATTATGGCGCGTCGATCGAACGCGGTGCGCTGCGGCGCGGCTCTGCGATGCTGTCCGGAGTGGCGATGGCCGCGGTCGTTGCGGTTCTGCTGAGTCCGGCTCTTCTGCGCCACGGAGCGCTGCTGTTGTTCATGCCTTGGAGCGGCGCGGCCGCTGAGAACCCCTACTCGATCGGTGTGATGCCCGGATCGGTCACCGTGGCTCGAGGCGCGGATCAGGAAGTCCGGGCGGTTCTCGATGGTTTCGACTCGGAGGCCACCGAGCTCGCCATCCGGCGGGGCGACAACGGTGAGTGGGAGCGTTGGCCGATGATGCCCGCCGGAGGCGTCGAGACCGCCGAGGGGTCGGAGAAGGTGGTAATGCTCCTCGACTTGCAGGAGGCCAGCGAGTACTACGTCGAAGCCGAGGGTGTGCGCTCCGAGCTGCATCGCATCGAGGTCGCCGACCTTCCCTACGTCGACCGCATCGCGATGGAGTATCACTTTCCTGCGTATACCGGTCTTTCGCCCCAGCGCTTCGAGGAGAGTGGCGACATCGCGGCACTGCGAGGAACGCGAGTCGAGCTCGAAATCTATCCGACATTTCCGGTTGGGCTAGGTCGGCTGGTGCTCGAGGGCGAGGAGGGTGCCGAGGACATGCGCATTCTGGAGGCGGACGAGAACGGCGTTTTTCGAGGCTCTGTCGACGTGACGCTCGACGCCTTCTACCGGATCGATCTCGAAGGGCCCGCCGGTGAGCTCATGCCGTCCTCGCCCGAGTACATAATCGAGGTACTCGAGGATCAACCGCCGGTCATCTCGTTCTCAGAACCGGGACGCGACATCAAGGCACACAAACTCGAAGAGGTCTTCTCGGAAGTCAAAGTCGAGGACGACTACGGCATCTCCAGGGTCGAGCTGCGGTACTCGGTCAACGGTGAACAGGAGCAGTCGGTGGTCCTGCTCAGCGGCCGGCAGAAGCCGCGCGACGCACAGATCGGCCATACATTCTACTTGGAGGAGTACGAGCTCGAGGACGGCGACTTCATTTCCTACTACGCCCGTGCAAACGATGCCGGCGACTCGTCCAAGCGCGCCACGGTCACCACGGACATCTACTTCGTCGAGATCAGCCCGTTCGCCAAGAACTACCGTCAGGCGCAGCAGCAGGGTGGCATGGGTGGTGGCGGGGAGATGGACAACGCCCTGTCGCGGCGCCAGCGCCAGATCGTGGCAGCGACCTTCAAGTTGGTGCGGGACAAGAACGAGTACGCGGCGAGCGACTATGACGAGAACCTCACCACGGTCGCTCTCATGCAGGGACGGCTGCGCGAACAGGTCGCCAACCTAATCTCGCGAATGCAGAACCGGCTGCGGGACGAGGCGGACTTCCAGGGCATCATCGAGAACCTCGGCCGTGGCGCGGCGGAGATGGTGCCAGCTGAGGAACGGCTAGGCGAGAAGAAGCCCGACGAGGCTCTGGCGCCCGAGCAGCGGGCCCTGAAGTTTCTCCAGCGCGCCGAGGCGACTTTCCGCGACGTTCAGGTGTCGTTTCAGCAGGGCGGCATGGGGGGCGACGGCCAGCGGATGGCGGAGGATCTTGCGGACCTCTTCGAGCTCGAGCTCGACAAGCTCCACAACCAGTATGAAACGGTCGAGCGCGGCGAGCGCCAACAGGTACAGGAGCAGGTCGACGAGGCCCTACAGAAGCTCAAAGAGCTGGCCCGCCGCCAGGAGCAGGAGAACGAACGTGCACGACGCATGGCGTCGCAGAACGGCGGGGCCAGCTCGGGCAGCCGCTCACAGCGAGAGCTGATCGAGGAGACGGAGGACCTCGCGCGCCGGCTCGAGCGCCTCGCGCGAGAACGCTCGCGCCCTGACCTGCAACAGACTGCAAGGCGACTCCAGGACGCGGCCGATTCGATGAAGCAGGCCATGGCCAATCGTCGCGGGGGGGAGACGGCCCGGGGATCCGAAGCCCTGGAGGAGCTAAAACGGGCGCGCCGGCTACTCGAGAAGAATCGCGAGTTCGAGCTCGCCGCCGAGATGGACGACCTCAAGGAACGTTCGAGTCGGGCCCGCCGGATGCAGGAGAAGATCTCCGACGAAGTGTCTTCGCTCGATCCGACCAGCGACCGCTCGGGTTTTCAGGGCCAGCTCGAGTCGATCCTCGAGCAGAAGGATCAGCTGGGTGAGGAGGTCTCGAGCCTGGAGAACCAGATCGACCGGGTCGCGCGCCAATCGAGAGGCACGCAGAAGGGCGCCTCTCGAGCGCTGAGCCAGGCCTCCGAGTCGATCCGGGAGAACCAGCTCAAGGAAAAGATCCGCTACTCGAAAGGCGTCGTGCGTGGCCGCTCGCCCGAGTATGCGCAGCGCTTCGAGACCGAGATCGGACAGGACCTCGATGAGATGGGCGAACGCCTGGCCGAGGCAGGCGAAGCGATGGGTGCCTCACCCGAGAATCGGCAGGATGACGCCCTCGAGCAGGCGCGCGAGCTAGTGCGTCGCCTCGAGTCCTTCCAGTCGCGACTCGAGGACCGGGGCATGCAGCGGCGAGCTGACATGCAGGGCGAGCAAGTTGAACAGCAGGGTCAGGGCCAGAAAGGGCAGCAGGAGGGCGGCCAGCAGCCGGGCCAACAGCAGGGTGGGCAGCAGGCGTCCGGGGGCCAACGGGGTCAGCCAGGAGGGCAGCAGGGTGGCGCCGCGGCCAACGGTGGTTTCCGCACCCAGATCGGCCAGGGTGGAACCCCTGGCTGGTACCAACCTGGCATCTTCACACCAGAGGATCTGCGTCAGATGGGCGCCGAGTTCCAGCAGCGTCTTGGTGACGCCCAGGACCTGCAGCGCGATCTGTCTCAGCTCGGCATCTCATCCCAGGATCTCGAGGATGTCCTGCGGAAGATGCGCGACTTTAACGTTCGCGGCATCAACAACGACCCCCTGGCGCTCGAGTCGCTTCGGGCCCAGGTAGTCGAGGGTCTGCGCCAGTTCGAGTATCGACTGTGGCGAGACCTGGTCGGGGAGGGCGAGGAGCGCCTCTACCTGGCCGGCGCCGACGAGGTGCCCCCTGGCTTCCGCGAGCTCGTAGAAAAGTACTACGAGAACCTGTCCGAGACGGACTAGCTGGGGCCGCTGTACTCACGGTCCCCGGCTGGTCGCGGCGGGAGCGCACTCATACCGTGGCCCCAGCTAGTTTCGCTGTCCCTCCGGGGGGCGCTCGCCGCGCAGGCCCGGAGGAAGCGGCACTACTATTCTGCTGGCTAGAAGTCGGGGTCTTCCCACCAGGGGTAGTGGGGGGGCATGTCCTTTGAGGGCCTGCCGGAGAAGTCAGGTTTGCGTTTTTCGAGGAACGAGGCGACACCCTCGACGGCGTCGGGGCTCTGGCCCCGCCAGTAGACGCCCAGCGATTCGAGCCGGTGCATCTCCATTGGGCTTTGGGCCTCCAGGCCACGCCACATCATTTGCCGGCAGAGCGCTACGGAGACCGGAGCGGTGTTCTCGGCGATCTCGTTTGCGATCGATGTCGCGGTCGGCAGTAGGTCCTCTGGAGCGACCACGCGGCTGACGAGCCCGCCCCGCAGGGCCTCCTCCGCTTCGAAGACGCGCCCGGTGAGAAACCACTCGGCGGCCTGCGCTGGGCCCACCACGCGCGACAGGAAGTAGGTCGAGCAAGCCTCCGGAACGATGGCCCTGCGCGAGAAGACGAAACCCATCCGTGCCTGTGTCGAGGCGATCCGGATGTCCATGGGCAGGGTCATCGTCGCCCCAACGCCGACCGCGGGCCCGTTGATGGCGGCGATGAGCGGCTTCTTCAGATCGTAGACGGCCAGGCTAAGCAGTCCGCCGCCGTCGCGGTGCTTCTCCGCGCTGGTCTCCGAGTGGCGCTTGGTGCGATCGAAGGTCGAGGGACCCGCAGAGAGATCGGCACCGGCGCAGAAGCCGCGGCCCTCACCCGTGACGATGATCACGCGGACGTTGTCGTCGTCGTCGGCACGGCGATACGCCTCGATGAGCTCCGACTGCATCGTGCCGGTGAAGGCGTTGAGCTTTTCGGGTCGGTCCAGGGTGATCTTCAGGATCGGCCCGTCGACTTCGTAACGGATCTGTTGGTAGTCCATGGTGACTTGCTCCAGCGTCAGGCCGTCGTGGCCGTTTCGACGTGCGCCTCGATGCCTGGGATGGGATAGGCGAGGCAGAGATCCTCGACCTCGTTGCGCAGCCGGCTGAGGGCGTCCGAGTCCTCGCGGTGCTCGAGGGCGTAGGCGATCCATCCGGCGAGTCTGCGCATCTCTTCCGCGCCCAGGCCGCGGGTGGTGGCCGCGGGGCTGCCGAGGCGAATGCCGCTCGGGCGCAGCGGCGGATTCGGGTCGTCCGGGATGAGCTGTTTGTTGACCGTGATCGAGACCGCGTCGAGGGTCTCTTCGGCGATACGGCCGTTGATATCGAAGCTCGAGACGGTGTCGACGACCATCATGTGGTTGTCGGTGCCGCCGGTGACCAGCTTGCATCCACGCGCCATGAGTTCTTCGGCGAGGATCTTGGCGTTGGTCAGAACGTCCCGGCAGTACGCGCGAAACTCGGGCTGCAGGGCCTTTCGCAGGGTGACCGCGACTCCTGCGATGACGTTCATATGGGGTCCTCCCTGCAGGCCGGGGAAGACCGCCTTGTCGATCGCCTTCGCGAACTCCTGGCGGCACAGGATCATGCCGCCGCGCGGTCCGCGAAGCGACTTGTGTGTCGTTGTCGTGACGACGTCGAAGCCGTGATCGAAGGGGTTGCGCATCGCCCGGCCCGCGATGAGGCCGCCGATGTGTGACACGTCGGCCATGGTCAGTGCCCCGACCTCATCGGCGACCGCCTTGAAGTCGGAGTAGTCGTAATCGCGAGGATAGGAGGAGTAGCCGCACAGGACCATCTTGGGCTCGTGCTCATGTGCCAGTCGGGCCAGTAGCTCGAAGTCAATGCTGCCGGCGTCTTCTGGGTAGGTACGGTAGCGCACGAAGTAGAATATATTTCCCATGTGCGAGACCGGGGCGCCGTGGGTGAGGTGGCCGCCGTGAGACAGGTCCATAGCGAGGATCGTGTCGCCCGGATCCAGCAGGCCCATGTAGACCGCCTGGTTCATCGGCGATCCCGAGAGCGGCTGCACGTTGGCGTGCTCGCAGCGGAATAGCTCGACAGCGCGCTCGCGCGCGAGCACCTCGATGCGGTCGGTGAACTGCTGACCGCCGTAGTAGCGCCGTCCGGGATAACCCTCGGCGTACTTATTGGTGAAGATCGAGCCGTTGGCCGCGAGCACTTCCGCGTAGGTGTAGTTCTCCGACGGGATCAGCTCGATCCCACGTCGCTGCCGGTCCTCTTCGCCAAGGATCGCGGTGAAGATCTCCGGATCGTCTTCCATCAGGGCTTCTCGATTGGGGTCCATCTACCTGTCCTCCTGGGCCCTGGAACGCGAAAAGCTCGCCAGGGCCGTTCCGTTGGATGCCCAGGCGAGCGGCAATCTCAGCGCCCGTGCTCCCCCGTGGTGATCCCACGTTGTCTCGCCAGTCACACAAGCGTTCGCTGTGGGCCGAATGTAGCGGATCGCTGCTGGCGGCTCAAGGCCCGAGTCTGAACGGATGGGTAGAAGTACTGTTGGTCAGCCCCTCTGTATCGGCAGGATGGGGTAGAAACGTAGCACGCCATTCTAGTATTGCTATATCCTAGTAGGGGGCAGGGCCCCGGATCTGCTGAATACGGGGCCCTGAAGGTTCTGGCACCGAGATTGCTAACTACCTTGTCGAAATCGCCCCAAGTCTGCGTAGTGGCTGAGCA
>JAYZDP010000101.1:0-4461 GCA_036337765.1 Acidobacteriota bacterium | reverse complement strand
TAGAAGCCCATGAAGAGGTTGCCTACCGTGAACAGGCTCGGCAATAGGTATGCGCCTCGGCGCGCCCTGGACTTCGGATGGGTACTCATTGCTGCTGGGGTGCCCGCGCCACGACGCTGACCCCTCCGCGCAATCGATCTCCGGCGCTCACCTTCACCTCATAATGCGCGGGGACGAGTAAGTCTACACGCGAACCGAACTTGATCAGCCCGAGAGTGCCTCCTTGCTGCACCTCGTCGCCGGCCTCGACGTGACAAACGATGCGACGGGCCACCAGGCCCACGATTTGGCGAACTCCGATGCGATCGTCGTTCGCGAGCTGCACGACCGTGAGATGTTGCTCGTTGCGCTCACCGGCATCGGGTCGGAAGGCCGCGAGCTTCAGGCCGCTCTTCTGCCGCGAGGTAACGACGAGGCCATCGGCGGGCACACGCTGCAGGTGCACGTCGAAGACCGACAAGAAGGTGACGACGCGCACCAGAGGGCCCTCGGCCACCTCCGAATCCTCTGCGGGCTCTACGCGTAGCACTTTTCCGTAGGCTGGGGAGAGCAGCTCACCCGGACCAGGGGTCTCGCGGCGGTCGGCGGGGTCGCGGAAGAAGAGCAGGATGGCGACCGCCACCAGCGCGGCGAAGCCGGCCGCAGGCTGCGCTCCGACGAGCCAGAGCACGGCAGCCCCGAGCAGCGGTGGAGTGACGAAGGGCCACGCCTCCCGGGCGAATCGCATCTGTCGGGCGTCCCGATCAGTGGGCCGGGGTCGGAGCGTCGAGGTGCGACTGGATGATCTGCTCCATCCGGTCTTTGAGGCGCAGCTTTTCGATCTTCAGGGTCTTGAGCTGGACCTCGTCGCAATCGGTCGCGGCATAGCTGTCATGGAGGTCGTCGAGGCGCCGTTCGTGGATCTGGTGCGCCTCGTAGAGGCTTCGGAAGGTCTGGTCGGTTTCGATCAGCCGCGCCTTGGCCTGCTTGCGGGTGTGCACGTAGAGACTTCCTCTTGAAGTCAGGCTAGCACCGGCCCCTGTGCAGATCAAGAATCAGGCCCTGTGGCCGGCGCGGTCCGGCGCGCGGGTGGCGGGCGGAGGTAGAGAGGCGCGGTGAGCAGGCGCGGCTCCCAGCTGTCCGCGCGCGCCGCGAACATGGCAGCGCCGGCTGCGAGTGCCACGGGCTCCGTCAGCGCGATGCTGGCGGGGGCCACGCCAGCGAGGCGCTGCGCCCCGAACCCAACCACCTCGTCGATGTCTTCGAAAACCAGTCGGCTCGCTTCGTGGCACGCCGCGTCCGAACGTGACTGCGGCTGGCCCGAGCCAACGATGGAGAACCGCTGGTGAAACCAGTGCCCGCGCAGGGCATCGACAACGGCGAGGACCCTACTTGCGCCGCTGCCCGCCCCTAGCACCGTCAGCGTCGGGATCGCCGTGGCACGAACGCCGAGTGCCTGATGGAAGCCGAGGGCGGTTGCGAGTCCGACCCGCAGTCCGGTGAAGCTCCCGGGCCCCTGCAGCGCGCAGATTCCATGGAGGTCGCCCAGAGACATCGAAGCGTCCTCTAGGCATCCCTGCACGAGTGCGAGCAGACGACGCGACGAGGTTGCGTCGTTTGAAGTGCACTCGGCCAGGACGCGACGTGGCGTAGCGATTCCCACCGAGATCACGGGCGAACCCGCATCGAGAGCAAGGACCGTCGGTTCGGTGTTCGGCGACGTCAAGGCCCGCGCAGTATACGAACGGCCGGTCTCCTATACTGGCGCGTCCATGCAGCGGGCGGCAAAGCTCACCCCCATGCTCCGTCACTACCTCGAGGTGAAGTCGGAGCACCCCGACGCCATTCTCTTTTACCGCATGGGGGACTTCTACGAGATGTTCTTCGAGGATGCGGAGCGTGCCGCTCCGATTCTAGAGATCGCCCTGACAGCGCGCCAGAAGGGAAGCCCGAGCGAGGCGCCGATGTGCGGAGTACCTCACCACGCACTCGACACCTACTTGGGGAAGATGGTCCGTGCCGGCATCAAGGTGGCGATCTGCGATCAGGTCGAGGACCCGGCCGAGGCCAAGGGCCTGGTCCGGCGGGAGGTCACCCGAGTGGTGACCCCTGGCACGGTCAGTGAGCCGGCGTTGTTGGAGGGCAAGGAGGACAATCTGCTCTGCGCGCTGAGCTGGTCAAAGGACGCAGGCGCCGGAGCGTTCCTCGACGTCTCCACCGGCAAGCTGGTGATCCACCGCTGGCACAGTGCCGAGGAGGCCGTCGAGTCGCTGTCGGTGCTGCGTCCGAGCGAGCTGATCTTCGGCGCCGGCGAGCTACCAGGCGACGTGACTGGCTGGCTAGAGCGGCAGGATGTGTGCCGATCGCCCATTCCCGCCGAAGACGCCATGACCGCCGGAGCCGCGACCCGGCTGCTGGAGGAACAGTTCGAGACCGCCACCCTACGTGGTTTCGGCATGCGCGCGGACGAGCCGGCCGCACTGGCGACCGCAACGGCGCTGCGCTACGCACGCGAGACCCAGAAGAGCGAGCTGACCCACGTCGACGATCTCGAGCTACACGAAGAGCGTGCCTTCATGGCGCTCGACGAGACCACTCTCTTCAACCTCGAAGTGGTGCGTAGCCAGCGGGAGGGGGCGCGACGGGGGACCCTGCTAGGGGTTGTGGATCGCACGTGCACCGCGATGGGCGGACGCCGGCTGCGCTCCTGGTTTCTGGAGCCGCTGCTGGACCGCGCGGCCATCCGCCGTCGCCACGATGCGGTGGAGGAGCTCCTTGACGAAACTCTACTGAGGCAGCGACTACGCGAGGATCTCGGAAGGGTGGCCGACATGGAGCGGCTGCTCACTCGCGCTGTGCTGGGCACAGCCAGCCCGCGAGAAGTCGGTGCGTTGCGCGACTCTCTGGCGGTGGTCGCGGAAGCGCTGCCGCACCTCAAGGAGGCGCGCACGGAGGCGCTCGGGCAGATGGCAGGCTGCGACGTCGTCGAGGATCTGCGCACGGCTCTCGAGTCGCGTCTCGCGCCGGAGCTACCCACTTCACTCGCGCAGGGCGGCGTGGTCGCCGAGGGCGTGAACGCCGACCTCGATCGCTGTCGCTCGCTCGTCGGCGACACCAAGCAGCACATCCTCGAGCTCGAGGCGCAGGAGCGAGAGCGCTCGGGGATCTCTTCACTCAAGGTCGGCTACAACCGGGTCTTCGGGTACTACCTGGAGGTCACCAAGGCCAACCAGCACCGGGTGCCGGACGACTATGTTCGCAAGCAGACCCTGACCAACGCCGAGCGCTACATCACGCCCGAGATCAAGGAGCTCGAGGAGCAGATTCTCGGCGCCGAGGAATCGCGGGCCAGGCTGGAGGAGCAGGAGTTCGGGGTGCTGGTCGCCGAAGTCGTCGCCGCATCAAGGCGGATTCGCCGGCTGGCGATCGGTGTCGGTGAGCTCGACTCGTTGGCGTCGCTCGCCGAAGTGGCCGCACGCAACCACTTCTGCCGCCCCCGGATGGAAGAGGCCGGCCGCCCCATTCGCATTCGCGACGGCCGCCACCCGGTCGTCGAGTCCATGCTGCGCGAGGAGTTCGTCCCGAACGACTGCCAGCTCGACGACGAGGAGTCGCAGATAGTTGTGCTCACCGGGCCGAACATGGGGGGCAAGTCGACCTATCTACGCCAAGTCGCGCTGATCGTGCTCATGGCCCAGGCCGGCTCTTTCGTGCCAGCTCGCGAATGTCGAATCGGTCTGGTCGATCGGATCTTCACGCGCGTCGGTGCCTCCGACGATTTGACCCGGGGCGAGTCGACCTTCATGGTGGAGATGATCGAGACTGCCAACATCCTGCGATACGCCAGCGAGCGTAGCCTGGTCGTGCTCGACGAGGTCGGTCGCGGTACGGCTACCTTCGACGGTCTCTCACTGGCCTGGGCGATTGTCGAGCATCTACACGAGCACTGCCGCCCGAAGACCCTTTTCGCCACCCACTACCACGAGCTCACCGAGCTGGCGACCATCCTGCCGCGAGTCACCAACCGCACCATGGCTGTGCGCGAGTGGGAGGAGCGCATCGTCTTCCTGCGCCGGGTCGTCGCTGGCAGCGCCGACAAGTCCTACGGGATCCAGGTCGCTCGGCTCGCCGGACTGCCTCCTTCGGTGCTCGACCGCGCCGCCGAGATTCTCGCCAACCTCGAACGGCACGAGTACGACCTGACCGGCAAGCCACGACTCGCCAAGGGCGCGGCGACCGACTCGGATCCCGGTCAGTTGGCTCTGTTCACTCCGCCCGAGGAGCTCGTCGCCGGCATCCTCCGCGAGGTCGATCTCGAGCAGCTCAGCCCTCTCGCCGCCCTGAACTTGCTCCACACCCTCAAGTCACGACTCGACCCGAGCGAATGAGCCGATCCCCGATCAGAAGGGGATGTCGTCGTCTTCGGCACCGCCGCCATCGACCGGGGGTATGGCCTCGGGGGCACTGACCGGAACGCTAGCA
>JAYZDP010000100.1:0-8154 GCA_036337765.1 Acidobacteriota bacterium | reverse complement strand
AGCTCCTCTTCTCCGAGTTGTCGTTCCTGCCCCACAGGGGCCAACGCACCGCCATCCTCGGCCCGAACGGCTGCGGCAAGACCACGCTGCTACGCGTGCTGACCGGCGAGGCACAACCTGACTCCGGCGAGATCTCTTGGGCACGCGGAGGCGACTTCGTCTCCTACAACCAGATCCTGGCCGAGCTCGACCTGAACGACACCGTCACCCACGCGGTGAACATCCACGGCCTCGGCTACAGCGCACCGCGCAAGGCGGTAAATCGCTTCCTCTCACTCCTGCAGTTCTCCGAAATGGATCTGTACCAGAAGCTCAGCACCCTGTCCGGCGGTCAGCTCGCCCGGGTCGCCCTCGCCAAGTGTCTGCTGTCTGGTGCCTCGACCGTTGTGCTCGACGAGCCGACCAATCACCTCGACCTGACGAGCACCCAAATCATGGAGCGAGCCCTTCTCCACTTTCCAGGGGCTGTGGTGGTGGTCAGCCACGACCGCTTCTTCGTCGACAAGATCGCCACCCGCCTGCTGGTGTTCGAGGGCGAGGGCCAGGTCTCCGACATCAACGGCAACTGGACCATCTGGCAGTCCAGCTCGAAAAGCGGTCCCGCCTAGCGGACGATCTCGAGATTCGACTCCAGCTTCGTGTTGAGAGCCTTCTCGGTCGCGGGGTCGCCGGCGATGCGGGTGTGGCGCATGACGCGGGGCTCGGAGTAGTCGTAGGGGCAGGCGCGATGCAGTACGCAACGGTTGTCCCAGATCACGATGTCTCCCGGTACCCAGCCGTGGCGATAGGTACGAGGCGCCTGGCAGGCGAACGACATGAGGTCGGCCAGGAGCTTTTCGGACTCGTCTTGTGCCAGGCCCGGAATACCGTAGGCGTGGCGGCCGATGAACAGCGCCTTGCGACCGGTTGCCGGGTGCGCCTTGACGAGAGGCCGCAACGGTGCCTCCTCGTTGTGGAAGCCGTAGCCGGCGCCGGGCTCGACCTCGTGGCCGATCTTCGCCTGCGAGTAGTAGAGGGAGTGGTAGGCGGCCAAGTCGGCGATCTGCTCTTTCGTCGCTTCGTCGAGCTCGTCGTAGGCGGCGCGCATGTCGGCCCATTCGGTCTGGCCGCCGGCTGACGGCACGGTCTGGGCGGAGATGACCGACGCCTTCGCTGCGAGGGGCATGTAGGAGCTGTCGGTGTGCCAGCCCTCGTTGCCGCGTAAAACGCGCGAGCGGTGCTCGTCCGCCTGCGCTACGGAGCCATCCTGATTCTGGTTAGAGATCGGCACGATCTTGGCACCCGGCGCGAGCTGCTCGATCTCACCGAAGCGGGCGCCGAACGCGACCTGCTCTTCCCCCGACAGGTCCTGTCCCGGAAAGATGAGCACGCCGTGCTCGTGGAAGGCGTCTTCCAAAACGCTCCAGGTTTCGTCGCCCAGCGTCGCCAGATCGACGTCAGTGACAATGGCGCCTAGGGTGGCGTCGAGAGGGGTGATCGTCGGCTCCATGACTGACCTCCTACGTGTCGTCGGCCATGCTAACCGGCGACGCGGTCGGCTGCTAGGGTCCATGCGTGCCCACCAGACGAGCGGTTCTGCTCAGCCCCCTGCTCGCAGCGCTGGGGACGGCCAGCGGCGCGCTCGGTCAGAACGGGAGATCGAAGATGAAGCTCGCCATGCACCAGAACACGTCTCGCGGTGCGGGGTTTCGTGGATCGCTCGAGGGATGGTCGCGAGCCGGTATCCGATACGTGGAGCTCAACGAGCGCCTGCTCGACGGCTTTCTCGAGAACGACACCCTGGAGGGCGCCCGGAGCCTGCTCTCGGATCTGGACCTCACTCCGGCCAGCGCTTCGGCCGCGATCCCCGACCTCTGGCTGCCCGGTGCCAGGCACTTCTCGGGGCTCGAGAGCTGGCGCAGGCGATGCGAGCAGTTCGCTTCCCTCGGTCTTGATCGGATCTACTCACCGGCGATCGCCCGGCGCGAGGTCACGGCCGAGGACTTCGCGGCTACGCCCGGTTGCATCCGCGAGGTGGGCGACATCTCGCGCAGCTTCGGCCTGGTTGCGATGATCGAGTTTCTCCGCACGTCGACCCACCTCGCGACGCTCTCTTCGACGCTCGAGGTGATCCGTCAGGCGGGTCACCCCAACGTCAAGCCGCTGCTGGATTTCTTTCACTTCTGGTCGGGCCTGTCGAAGTTCGAAGACCTCGACCTGCTCGAGCCGGGCGAGATCGGACACGTCCACTTCCAGGACCTCCTCGACGGCCCCCGCGAGCTGATCGACAACGACTCGCGGATCATCCCCGGCGACGGCATCGCACCGATCGTGCGAATCCTGCGCAAGCTCGCCGAGAAACGCTACGAAGGCGTGCTCTCGGTAGAGCTATTCCGCGCGGAGTACACCGAGGGCGACCCCTACGAGGTGGCGACCGAGATCCGCCGCAAGTGCGAAGTGGTCATGCAGGAGGCCGGCGTCGCGTGAACCGGGGCGTTCGAGAGATCGAACCGGAGCTATGGGTCGTCGATCGACCTCTGCCGCTGAGGGTCGGCGACCTCGGCACACGCATGACCGTGATCCGACTGAGCAACGGACACCTCTTCCTGCACTCCCCCGTGGCTCTGGACAATGACCTTCAGTCGGCGCTCGACGAGCTCGGCCCCGTTTGTCACGTAGTTGGCCCGAGTACGGTGCATCACCTGTTTCTCGGTGACTACACCTTCGCCTACCCCGACGCAGTCCTCTGGGGCGCTCGTGGCCTCGCCGCCAAACGCAAGGACCTGACCTTCCAGGAGGAGCTCGCCAACGACAGCGGGGCGCACTGGGGCGACGAGATCGTGGCCCACGTCTTTGGCGGGTTCGTGGTCAACGAAGTCGTGTTTTTCCATCCCGCGACACGCACTCTCGTCCTGACCGATCTTGCCTTCAACGTCACCCACCAGAGCCGCAACGAGGCCAAGCTCTTCCACTGGCTGGTCGGCGCCAAGGGGCACTTCGGCCCCCACCGTCTCATCCGCATCGGCATCCTCGACAGGGCGGCCGCGCGCGCCTCGCTAGAGGAGATTCTCGACTGGGACTTCGACCGGGTGATCGTGACCCACGGCGACGTCTTGGAGTCCGGCGGGAAGGAGAAGATGCGAGGCGCCTTCGACTACCTGCTCGGTCCGTGAATCGACCCCTGTCATCTCATGCGACGATCTGAGCGATCAGCTCGCCGTGTACGTCAGTCAGGCGCGTATCACGACCGTTGAAGCGATATGTCAGCCGCTTGTGGTCGAGGCCGAGCAGATGCAGCATCGTCGCATGTAGATCGTGGACTGAGATCGGTTGTTGCTCGGCCCGGTAGCCGAAGTCGTCGCTGGCGCCGATCACCTGTCCGCCCGTGATTCCCGCACCCGCCATCCACGCGGTCATCGTCCCCGGGTTGTGGTCGCGGCCGACGCCGCGCTGAGAGATCGGCATGCGGCCGAACTCGCCGTGCCACAGCACCAGGGTGGAATCGAGTAGGCCGCGGGCCTTCAAGTCGGTCAGAAGGCCCGCCATCGGCAGGTCCGACTCGGCAGCGTGCTGGCGGTGGTTCGGCTCGAGGTTCGAGTGCGCGTCCCAGGTATCGGTGTCTTGGTTGCCCATGCCACCGTGGAACAGCTGCACGAAGCGCACCCCGCGCTCGACCAGGCGGCGCGCCATCAGGCACTGTCGGCCGAAGGGCTCGGTCATCTTGTCGTCGAGACCGTAGAGCTTCTTGGTCGCGGCGGACTCGGACGTGGTGTCGATCGCCTCCGGCGCACAGCCCTGCATGCGGTAGGCCAGCTCGTACGACGAGATCCGCGACGCCAACTCGTGGCTGCCCGGGTAGCGCCGCATGTCGAGCTCGTTGAGCTTGGCCAAGGTATCGAGCCGGGCACGCTGCTGCTCCTCGCTCATCCCCTCCGGACGCTTCAGATCGACGATCGGCTCCCCGGCCGCCCGCAACAGCGTCCCCTGGTTGCTCGCCGGCATGAAGCCGGCGCTCCAGTCGTTCGGGCCTCCCAGCGGACCGCCGCGGTGGTCGTTCATCACCACGTAAGCCGGCAGGCTCGCGCTCTCCGACCCGAGCCCGTAGGTCACCCACGAGCCTACGCTCGGAAACCCCATGCGTACCGAACCGGTCTGCAGCTCGTAGGTGGCCTGCACGTGGTCGTTCGACTTGCCGTACACGGAGCGCAAAAAAGCCATCTCGTCGACCTTCTTCGCTAGGTGCGGAAAGAGCTCGGAGACCTCAATGCCCGACTCTCCGTGACGCTTGAACTCGAAGGGGCTCGGCATGAGCGGACCCGGGAAGCCCTGGCGAACGATGACGTCGCCCTGGATCTTGTCGTCGAGCGGCTGGCCGGCGTACTGGGTCAGTGCCGGTTTCGGATCGAACGTGTCGACCTGGCTCACGCCACCGCTCATGAACAGCGAGATGACCGACTTGGCCCTGGGCGCGAAGTGTGGCGGCTTCGGAGCGAAGGGGTTGCCGGCAACTGCTTCGGCGCACGGCTCCGCAGCGAGGAGACGGTCCCCGGCGAGGAGCTGCGTCAAGGCCAGGCCCGCGATCCCACCGCCAGACCGGAAGAGGAAGTCGCGGCGCGACCAGTAGCTCTTCTCGCTGTGTCCGCAGGCGAACTTCTTCATCGCATCACCGTAGGTAGAGAAACTCGCTCAGGTTGAAGAGCACGTGAGTCAGATCGACCAGCGACCCGTCGCGTACCAGACGAGAGGCGATCTTCGCCTCGCGCCGCGTGGGCGGACGAGACAACGCCTTCCGGTACGCGAGGTCCACCTGGGCATCGAGGTCGGGAGCTGCCTCGGCCACGCGAAGAGCGAATCGCTCAGCCTGCCCCAACACGAAGGAGTTGTTCAAGAGCGTCAATGCCTGCGTGGGGACGGTCGAGACGTTGCGGGCCGCGGCGGTCTGGTTCTGATCGGGCAGGTCGAAGGTGTCGAAGAACGGGAAGCCGAGCGACCGACGCCTGTAGACGTAGACGCTACGCCGCCAAACCGCCGGGCCGTCCTCGGTGTTGTTCCACGTGCCGTGGGCCTGCGACACCAAAACCTCCTCGGGCACCCACGGAAAGACCCCAGGACCGCCAGCCGTCAGATCCAGAGTGCCAGCCGCCGACATGATCACGTCGCGCACGATCTCCGCATCGAGCCGGCGCGGGCGGAAGCGCCAGAGGGTGTCGTTTTCCGGGTCCCTCGCGCCGTTGGCGGCACGGTCGAAGGCCGACGCCATCTGGTACGCCTGCGAGGTCATCAGCAGCCGGTGCATCTCCTTGATGCTCCACCCCTGGTCGACGAAACGTACCGCGAGCCAGTCGAGGAGTCCCTGGTGAGTCGGCGGGTCACCCATCGTCCCGAAGTTGTCAAGAGACCTGACGATGCCGCGACCGAAGTGGTGGTGCCAGATGCGATTGACCATCACCCGTGCGGTGAGTGGGTTGTTGTCAGAGGCGATCCACTTCGCGAGGGCCAGCCTTCGGCCCGAGGTACGACCGTCGGGTCGCGGAATCTCGGTCGCCGGCTCGCCGTAGGTCGCCACCGCCACGAAGCCAGGCTCCATACGAGAGCCGGGACTTCCCGCATCGCCGCGTAGCAGAAAGTAGCTGGGAGGAACCGCGTAGCGACCCCGTCCCTCGTACAGGAAGCTTCCTGGCTCGTCGGGCGGGATCCGGCATGCCGGACAGGAGATGACGTTGTCGCCTTCACCGTCGGGAGCGAAGCGATAGTCGCCGTCGGTGACGATCTCGGCCATCGGCGGTTCAGGCGGACGAGACGCCTCCAGCGCCTCGACCTGTCGGCGAAGGCTTTCGCGCCGGCTTTTGGCCTCAGCGGAGAGGGCCTGATCGACCTTGTCTACCCGCACCTGTACCGACAGCACCTGCGCCGCGAGGAGCTGCTCGCCCGGTGTTCGCTCGGCTTCAGACTTGGCGACGGCGAGCTGCACACTTTCGGAGAAGCGCTCACGAATCTGCTCAGCCTGAAGTCGCTCACGAACCGGTTGCTCGATGTCCTTGATGCGCAGTTCGAGCTCCGCCACGCTCTCGTCGATCCGGGTCGTCGTGGCGAGGTATGCGGCCGCTTCCTCAGGCGGGAGCAGCGGGACCTGGGTCTCGACGTAGCCGAAGATCGAGGCCTGCATACCGTAGTAGTCGCGCTGCAGGATCGGGTCGAACTTGTGATCGTGGCAGCGGGCACAGTGCACGGTCAGGCCAAGCACTCCACGACCGAGAGTGGCAAGCACGTCGTCGAGGTAGTCGTGGCGCCGCTCGGGGTTGTCCTTTTCGCGAAAGAGCACCCGCGGCCCGGCTCGAAGAAAGCCAGTCGCGATCAACGTCTCGCTTGAGCGGTCGTCGAGCTCGTCACCGGCGATCTGCTCCTCGAGGAAGCGGTCGTAGGGCTTGTCGTCGTTGAAGGCGGCGACCACGTAGTCGCGATAGCGCCACGCGTTGGGCCGGTTGTAGTCCTGCTCGTAGCCACTCGAGTCGGCATAGCGTGCGACGTCGAGCCAGTGCCTTCCCCAGCGCTCGCCGTAGTGGGGGGAGCCGAGGAGAAGGTCGATCAGACGCTCCCAGGCGTCCGACGACGTGTCACTGACGAAGGCAGATGTCTCTTCTGGAGACGGCAGCAGTCCGACGAGATCCAGATAGGCCCGGCGAATCAGTACCGTCCGTTCGGCTTTCGGTGCCCTATGGACCCCACGTTCCTGACGCTGTACTTCGAGAAAGCGATCGACCGGATGATCGAACGATGCGGCCTCAGGAACCGGCGCTGGCGCCGGCAGGCGAAAGGCCCAGTAGTCACGCGCGCCCGGAGGAAGCTCGGCACTCTCCATCGCCGCTCGGATGACCTCGCCGACGGTCGCCTCTCCGGTGTCCCAATGTGCGCCTTCGTCGATCCAGTCGCGCACCGCCGCGACCTCGGTGGGCGTGAGTGGATCTCCCTCGGCCGGCATGGCCAGGTCGTCCAGACCGGCAACGTAGCGGTAGAGGCGAGAGTCCAGAGCCCTACCCGGCACGATCGCCGGGCCACGGCGGCCGCCCGTCAGTGCCGCATCGAGACTGCGAAGATCGAGCCCTGACGTTTGCGTCGCCGCGCCGTGGCAGTTCCAGCAGCTACGCTCGAGAATAGGGCGAATGTCTCGGGTGAACGTGTCCTCAGGGCCGGCGCCGAAGGCCGCTCCGGCGCCGAGCGCTAGCGCAAAGCACGCTACCGGCAGGCCGAGAGGTAGAACTCCGTTCTTCACCGCATCTCAATCGGAAGACGACCAGAAGTCTAGCGCAGAGGTGTGAGTCCGCTGGGCCGTCACTCGCCCGCGTCATCGCGAAACGCGTAGAGCGAGCCCCGCGAGCGCAGGTACATCCACTTCCCCACCAGAGCGGGTGTGCCATCGACGTTCTCGGCGATCTCGTTCGACTCGATGACTTCGAGCGACGGTCCGTTGCGAAGAACGAGCGCTCTTCCGCGGCGATCAAAGAAGTAGACCCGGCCGGCGGCGGCGACCGGAGAAGCATAAATATCGCCGAGCCCCGCGAGGCGGACCGGGCCATAGCGAACGTCGCCGGTCACTGGATCCAAGACCGTGAGGACGTTGCGGAAGTGCTTGACGAAGTAGAGGTTCTGCCCGTAGAGAAGCGGCGTAGCAACATACGGTGTGTCGCGCTCGTAGGTCCAGAGAACGGCCTCGCTGCCTTCCAGATCCCCCCGCGCACGATCGGCATCGATCGCCTGGAGCATGCTGCCGCGGTAGCCGCTCGCCAGATAGATCACGCCGTCACGAAAGAGCGGCGTCGGGATCTGGTTCACCGTCATTCCACCCAGTCGCCACAGCTCTTCGCCGGTCTCCACCTCGTAGCCACGGCTCTTGCCCGTCGAGGAAACGACGATCTGCAGACCCCCACCGTGGCGCACCGCGAGCGGCGTCGACCATGAGCTGACCTCGCCAGGGCGCTCGGTCCTCCAAACCTCGCGACCACTCTTCTTGTCGAGAGCGACGATGAACGAATCGTCCTCGTGATCCCAGTTGATGATCAGGAGATCGCCGGCGAGCGTCGGCGAGCTGGCTTCGCCGAAGCCTCGGCGACTTCTCATGTCGCCGAGGTCGATGCTCCAAAGCAGTGTGCCTTCCAGGTCGTAGGCGTAGGTTCCGTT
>JAYZDP010000099.1:0-6268 GCA_036337765.1 Acidobacteriota bacterium | reverse complement strand
TCGAGCTGACCGCGGCGATAGGACGTGTTACCCAAGTTGTAGTACGCCTCGGCCCGGATCGCCTCATCACCATTCGCAGCCGCCGCAGCGAAGCTCTGCGCTGCGGCCTCGAAATCTCCGAGCCGGTACTGGGCACTGCCGAGGTTCATCCGCAGATCGGCGTCGGCGGGCCGCTCGACCTGGAGACCGAGAAAGCCCTCGAGGGCCTGCTGGAATGCGCCGGCCTCGTAGGCGGCGTTCGGGCTGCGGAACTCGAGCGACTCTGCCGCCTCCTGAGCCGTCACGTCTTGCACGGGGACTGCCGAGAAGGCCGCGACTAGCCCCGTCGCTACGAGAGCCACCCGAGTCACGCCCGGCTCCGCTTGCGCTCTGAGACCAATGGCTCGATCATCAGCAGTGGCAGGGCGATGGCCAGAAGCCATTGAAACCGTTCCTCCCACCGCTGGCGACGCTCGGACACGAGCTCCTGGTCCTCCAGGACCGCCTTGATACCCTCCGAGTAGATCTGCTCGAGATCGACGTCGCCGCTCACCGAGCGTACATAGCGCCCCCCGCTAGCCAGAGCCATCTTCTGAAGAGTTGGTTCGTCAAGTCGACTGAGGACGATCTCGCCCGTGCGGGTCCGCCGGAAGCCGCCCCCGGCTGCCGGAATTGGCGAGCCCTGATCCCGCCCTATACCGATCGGGAAGATCCGCACCCCCTCGTCACGAGCTGTCTCGGCAACCTCGAGTGCACGGCCGGAGTGATCTTCACCGTCGGTGATGAGAATGACCGCCAGCGACTCACGGGCGCCGCCCGCCAACGCCTCGAGAGAAACCTCCAGAGCGGCGGAGAGATCGGTGCCCTTCACCGGAATGAGGTCGGTATCGATCGCATCGAGGAACATCTCTGCCGCACCGTAGTCCAAGGTCAATGGACACTGGACGAAGGCAACGCCGGCGAAAGCGACGAGGCCGACGCGATCCCCCTCGAGGATGCGGAGCAGATCCGTGATCTCGCGCTTGGCGCGTTCCAAGCGGGTCAGACCTCCACCCGTGTCGGCATCGCGGACCAGCATGCTGTCCGAGACGTCGATGGCGACGATCACGTCCACGCCCTTGCGCTCCATCTCTTCCCAGGTGAAGCCGTACTTCGGCTCAGCGATCGAGCCGATCAGAGCGATCAGCGCCACGGTCACGAGCACCGCCTTTAGCCACTGCCGGCGCCGGCTGACCGAACGGGTCAGGCGCTCGAGAAGTGGCGTTGCCGCGAACCGCGCTAGCAGCCGCGCCCGTCGGCGAAAGCTGAATACGTAGAAGAGCGCGACTAGAGGAATCAGCCACAGCAGCCACAGCGCGCTCGGGTTGCCGATGCGGGCATCGCAACCCGTGAGTGCACCAGCAGCCACACTCGCGATGCAACGTTGGAGCGAAGACCGCATCATGGGAGTTTCCGGAAACGGGTCCCCAGGAGGGTGACCTCGACCAGCAGGAGGCCGATCGCCGGTAGGACGAACCACGAGAAGCGCTCGTCATATTCCATGTACGAGTCGGTCTCGATCTCGGTCCGTTCGAGCTCGTCGATCTCGTCATAGATCTTGGCGAGGGCCTGGCTATCCTCCGCGCGGAAGTATGCCCCCCCGGTTGTTTCGGCCATCTGGCGCAGCTGCTCGTCGTCGATCTCGACGTCCTGATGCACGACTCGTTGCCCAAACAGCGAGTCCACCAAGAATGGCGCCTTGCCACGAGTACCAGCACCGATGGCATAGATCTTCACGCCGTAGGTCGTCGCCACTTCGGCAGCCGTCATGGGCGCCAGCGTGCCGGCGTTGTTGCGACCATCGGTGAGCAGGATGATGACCTTCGACTTGACCTCCGAGTCGCGAAGCCGCTTAACCGCGGTCCCCAGCGCCGAGCCGATCGCAGTTCGATCCCCCGCGATACCGATCTCGATGTCGTCGAGAAAGCTGACCAGCACGCCATGATCGAGCGTCAGGGGGCACTGCGTGAACGCCTCTTCACCGAACACCACCAGCCCCACCTGGTCCTGCTCGCGGCGCTCGACGAACTGCTGAACCACGCCTTTCGCGATCTCGAGCCGGTTGCGGCGCCTCTGGATCGGGCGCCCAGCATCGAGGTCGAGTGCCTGCATGCTGCCTGAGGTGTCGAGTACCAGGACGATATCGATACCCTCGCTGGAGATCTGTGTGAGCTTCCGACCCGTCTGGGGTCGCGCCATCGCGGTCACGACCAGCGCCAGCACGATCAGGCGCAGCCCCTGTGCCACGCGACGTCCCCAAATCGCCCAGGACGTCCCCAACTGTTTGATCGGACGCACGCCCGAGTAACGCACGGCGGCCTCCCGCCCACCGCGACGGCGCACAATCGGCAACACCGTCCACGCTGCGACCCACGCCACGTAGAGCGGAACGAGCCCCCACAGCAGCAACGGATCGTCAAAGGTCAAGGCGCGGGCTCCTGATCTGCGCCACCACCATTGTCGTCCGCGACCGCCCTTGGCAGGGTACTGCCGACAAAGGTCAGGGATCGCTCGAAGATGGAAGAGATGTCTTCAGAGCCGGGCTCGTGACGCGCGAACTTGACCTGGTCCGAGTCAGTGAGGATCGAGCCGAGACGACCGAGATCCTCCTCTGACAACTCGAGCGAAGGTGCAACGTCGAGGATCTCCTCGGTGGTCAGGTCGGTGGCGTTGAGTGCGAAGCGCCCCTCAACGTAAGCACGCACCACCTCGGACAGCGCGAAGTGCAACAGACGGATCGCCTCTGCATCGCCGAGCTCGCCGTGGCGCAGCCTCTGCAGCGCTTCGAGGGCCACGATGTGAGCGGGGATCGGAGGCGTCGCCACGACTTGCCGTCGACGACCCCGCCACCACAGAAACCCGGCGATCGCCGCACCGACCAGGCCGACGCCGATGCCGATCCATCCGTACCAGGGGAAGGGTGCGTCGATCTCCCGAATCGGCTTGATGTCGCGCACGTCCGTGGCGTCGGCATCGCGAGCAACGACGGATTCGATCTCCACGAAAATCCGCGATGTCTCGATCTCCTGCCAGCCTCCGAGCTCGCCGCCAGCCGCGCTCTGCTTTCGGAAGCGGACCTTCACCGGCGGCAAAATGTAGGAGCCGATGAGATCCGCTCGTAACACATAGGTGTCGCGACGCTGCTTCCTGCCGCGTACCGTCCCGCTCACGCTACCGAGGTCCAAGAGCCGGAACCCCTCGATGTCGTCGGCGATCTCGTCGATCTCGATCTCGTAGCCCGGCCCGTACTGCACCTCGAGCGAGAACTCGAGGCGATCGCCCGTCGAGGCCACCGCGCGATCGACTGCCGCCTGCGCACTGACCGGAGGCTGGTCGTCCGGGGTAGCCGGCGCGACCCGCTCCCGCTGACAGGCCACGACACCGACCAGCAGCACAACCACGCCGACGGCGCACGGCGCGTTCAGCTCCATCTCCCCCTCCGCTTCTCGCGCGCGCGAAAGTAGCGAACGATCGCGTCTACATAAGCCTCATCCGTCCAGATGTCGATCTCGCCGACTCCCGCCTCGCGAAACAGTGCAGACCTTTCTCCCCGCTCTCGCGCACTGAGATCTCGGAAATCCGTAGTCGTCGCCAGGTCGGATGTGTCGACGATCACGATCTCCCCGGTCTCGGCATCTTCGAGCTCGATCAGACCGACCGCCGGCAGCTCGGCTTCGCGCCGATCAGCCACCCTCACGGCGGTGACGTCGTGGCGCTTAGCGGCGATCCGCAGCCGCTCACCGAAGCCCTCGTCCAGAAAATCCGACAGCACGAAGACTACCGCTCGGCGACGAACGACACGGCCAAGATATTCGAGCGCGAGGTCCAGATCGGTGGCCCGTCGGCGGGACCGGAAGGTGTGAATCTCCCGGATCACGCGCCAGACGTGCCCGCGGCCCTTCTTGGGCGGAATGAAGAGCTCGATGCGATCGGAGAAGACGATCAGGCCGACACGGTCATGGGAACGAATCGCGGTGTAGGCCAGAATCGCCGCGACTTCGGCCGCCACCTCGCTCTTCAGCTTCGAGTGGGTGCCGAATAGGCCCGACGAGCTGACGTCGACCAGCAACATCACGGTCAGCTCCCGCTCTTCGCGGTGCTCCTTGACGAACGGGTGGTTCATGCGGGCGGTGACGTTCCACTCGATGTGGCGGATGTCGTCGCCAGGCTGGTACTCCCGTACTTCTTCGAACTCCATCCCCCGGCCCTTGAAGGCACTCTCGTACTCGCCCGCTAGCAGATCCGTGACCAGACGCTGGGCGCGGATCTGGATGCCGCGAATCTGTGCGAACAGCTCCGCTGGCAGCGTCTGCGCGTCGCCAACGGAGCGCGGATCCCCAACCCTACGGTCGGCTTCGCGCGTTCCGATCATGGGACGTCGACGGTGTTGAAGATGTCTCGCACCAGGTCGTCTGAATCGAGCTCTCGCGCCTCGGCCTCGTACGAGATGAGCACGCGATGACGCAGCACATCTGGACCGATGCTCTTAACGTCCTGTGGCGTCACGTAGGCCCTGTCCGACATGAAGGCATGCACCTTCGCCGCTTGGGCGAGGTAGATCGTGGCACGAGGCGACGCTCCGTACTCGATCAACTTGTCGAGCCGGCCCAGATCGTAGGCGGCCGGCTCACGTGTGGCGAAAACCACATCGACGATGTAGTCCTCGACCTTCTCGTCGACGTAGACCGCATTGGCCAGCTCCCGGATCTCGTGTAGATCCGCCAGTGTCATGACCTCGTCGAGCTCGACGAGCTGGCGCGTCGTCATCCGACGCATGATCTCCTTCTCCTCGACCTTGTCCGGGTAGCCGACCCTCACCTTGAGCATGAACCGGTCGACCTGGGCCTCCGGCAATGGGTAGGTACCCTCCTGCTCGATCGGATTCTGGGTAGCGAGGACCAGGAAGGGGTCCGGCAGGCTTCGAGTCTCGTCGCCCAGCGTTACTTGCCTCTCCTGCATTGCCTCGAGCAGGGCGCTCTGTACCTTGGCCGGCGCGCGGTTGATCTCGTCCGCCAGCAGGAGATTCGTGAACACGGGTCCCTGCTTGATCTCGAATCTCTGGTCACCGGGACGATAGATCTGGGTTCCTACCAAGTCGGCGGGTAGCAGATCCGGCGTGAACTGAATCCGTGAGAAGTCCGCGGCGACGCACTGCGCCAGTGCCTTGATCGCGGTGGTCTTGGCCAGGCCGGGAATCCCCTCGATCAGCAAATGGCCGTCCGCGATCAGCGCCAGCAGCAGGCGATCGAGCATCTCCGTCTGCCCGACCACGATCTGGCGCAGCTCGCTGCGCACGCGTTCGAGAACCGCGCTCTTGTCGGCGATCTCTCGTTCCAGATCCTTACTCACCTGCGTCATCACCGTCTCCCCTAGTCGATTCCATCTCGCCGATCCGCAGCTCCAGCTCACGCTCGAGACCCGCCAGCTCGCTTCTCGATGGCGACTCTCCACCAAAGCGTGCCCTTTCGACAAGGCCTGCGATGCGCGACGAAAGCTCAGGAGCGTATTCGTCGATCAACGCGGCCGTCGACGCCAGCGCCTCCAGACAGCCTGCCACGTCTGCGTCCAACCGGCATCGCCGGGCGCCTTCTAGCAACTGTCGGGGACTCACGGAGACCGGGGCGTCCTCGTCTCCGGATCCGCGCAGCCTCATGAAGCCGAGCCAGCCGAGACCGCCCGCCACTAGCACTCCCACGGCCAAGAGCCAGAAACGCGAACGGGCCCGAACCTCGACATCCGGTCCCGGGAAGATCAATACGGCTACTTCCTCACTTCCCTGCCTGCGGTAGCGGACCTCGATGGGTCCGAGTGTCACCCGTCCAGCCTCGAGGCCGACCAGCTCGAGGCCATAGACCACACCGAGCCGGCCACCGACGGCACTGGTCGCGCGCAGCTCGCCCGCCTCGACTCCCGCGGGAATTTCGATCTTCGGTGGCAAGAGCTCCCCGCCACTCTCAGTGCCGGACCAAGTCACAGCCACCTCGAGCTCGAACGACTCTCCGATCCTCGGCGTCGCGGTCGAGGCCTGCACCTCGACTTCCGGCTCGGTTCCGATCTGCGCCGTCAGAGTCATCGCTGTCGCCATCACCATCCACCCCAGGGCTGAGACGCGCCAAATCGGCGCAGCGGCACGGGCAAGTGTGCCTCGAAGCGAGGCCAGAGCGCCTCGCTTCGACGCCTGAACGCGCCCACTCCCAGACACAGCAAGCATCAGGCCAGCTCCGTGGTCAGGCCGCGGTGTCGAGCAACT
>JAYZDP010000098.1:0-3413 GCA_036337765.1 Acidobacteriota bacterium | reverse complement strand
ACCACTACGTTCTGGAGCCTCGACCGCCACTCTCCGGTGTGAACCAGCCGGAAAGACTCGCCTGCGTCGAGGTCGATCTCGACGCGCTACGCCGCAACTTCGCCCGCCTGCGCTCGACGATCGGCGACGCTGCGATCCTTGCGGTGGTCAAGGCCGAGGCCTACGGTCACGGGGCCGTGCCGGTCGCACGGTGCTTGGAGCAGGAGGGCGCCGACTGGCTTGGAGTTGCCCTCGCCGAGGAGGGTGCGCAGCTGCGCGAAGCCGGCCTCAAGTCGCCGATTCTGGTGCTCGGCCAGATCCACGCCGCCCAGATCCCCTACATGGTGGCTGGCGATCTGGTGCCGACCCTGTCGAGCCTCGAGCAGCTCGAGATGTGGAGCGATTCCGGTGAGCCGATCGAAGTCCACCTGAAGCTCGACACCGGCATGCATCGACTCGGCATTGCACCCGCCGACTGGCAGCGCGCCGCCGACCTTCTCGCACGGTCGCCGCGGATGGTGCTGACCGGTCTGATGTCGCATCTCGCCGAGACCATTTCTCCTGACTCGGCACGCAACCCACGCCAACAGGCGCTGTTCGCCGAGGGGCTCGAGCTCTTCTCACCGCGCGTCGCCGCCGGGCGACCGCCGCTCGTTCACTTGTGCAGCAGCGCCGGGGCGCTTCATCTAGCCGACTACCGCCACGGACTCGTGCGCGTCGGGCTGGCGCTGTACGGGATCGATCCGGCGCAGCGAAGGGACGACCTCGAGGGGGTCATGCAGGTCAGCGGGCCGATCGTTCACATCGTAGAGGTGGCGGACGGAGAGGCGGTTGGATACGGCAGCAGCTGGGTGGCCACGAGGCCGAGCCGCATCGGCATCGTCGCGGTGGGATACGGCGACGGCTATCCCTATCGAGCCAGCAGCGCAAGTCGGGCTCGGGTCGGTTCGGCCGATGTGCCACTGGTGGGACAGGTGAACATGGACATGGTGCAGATCGACCTGACGGACTCGCCGGCGGTTCTGGGCGATCGCGTGATCCTGCTGGCACGCTCGGACACTGAGGGCGTCACCGCCGCCCAGCTCGCCAAGATCAGCCAGACCAGCGTCTACGAGACGCTGTGCCGCTTCGCCGTACGCCTCCCACGGCGCTACGTCGCTAGATGAACCCGAGTTGGAGGCGCGCGGCCTCCGACATCATGTCGGGATTCCACGGCGGATCGAACACCAGCTCGACCTGCGCCCGACCCACATCCGGCAGCGACTCGACTTTGCGCTGCACGTCTTCGACCAGCACAGGCCCCATGCCGCAGCCCGGGGCGGTCAAAGTCATTTTGATCCGGACGTCGTAGTTGCCATCCGCGGGCTCGCCGAGACTGCAGTCGTAGATCAGGCCGAGCTCGACGACATTGACCGGAATCTCGGGGTCGTAGCACGTCTTGAGCAATCCCCAGACCCGTTCCTCGAGCGGTCCATCGGCGCTCGCCGGCTCGCCGCGGTCGCCGTCCTCCGGCTGGATCCCGAGCGCATCGGCGTGGCTCGCCGAGACTCGCAGCATTTGACCGAAGTCGGTCATCACGGTATAGCTCCCGCCCAGAGACTGCGTGATGCGCACCGGTGTGCCCTCGTTCAGCAGCACGGCCAGCCCTTCGGGAATCTGGATCGCCTCGACGTCGCGCTTGATGACCACCTGCTCGTGCATGCTCACGTTCTGTGCAGGGATGCTAGCACTCGAACCGAGCGCACGAGTCAGACAGCCGCGGCCTCTCCCACCACTCCGAGGGTGTCGCTGAGCGACTCCGCTTCAAGCCGGCTGATCGTAGCGCCCTCGAACAGCTCCACGTCCACGATCTCGATCACCATCGGACTCTCGAGTCCTTTCAGATCCGAACGGCCGAGCCTTCGCATCCCGACCTCGACCACCTCTCCGGCGTCCTCCAGAGCGACGATCACGTACTCGCGCGGACCGAGAGTCATTTGGCGAAAGTGCTCGACATCGCTGTGGATCTGGAGATCCTCGATCACCGTGTTGGTGGCGACGATGCCGCTGTTCATGAGCTGCCCCGAAGGGGTCAGATGCGCTGAGAAGGGCAGCGCCGGGAGCGGACTCACCTTGCTCATCAGAGGAGCGAAGAAGCGCCGCACCTCGGCCTCCTCGTAGCCGCGCGAGACCAACAGACTCTGCAGCTCTCGCAGATCCTGGCTCGACTTTCCCGAGATCAGCCGAAACAGCTCGACCACGGTTTCGCCGAAGATCTCGTAGCTCTCGCCGCGACGATCGCCAGGCTCGCCGAACGGCAGCAGTCGGTAGCTACCGTGGTTCAGAGCCAGGCGCATGCCGCGGTCGAAAGGGAATCCCCCACGAACCGTCTCGCGGTAGTTCCGCTGCATGCGGATTGCCGCGACCAACAGGCGCCGCGAGTCGCGACCGGTGTAGAAGACCCCGTCGCCGAGGTATTTCTCGCGATACAGCCGGTGGTCCGCGGCAATCCGGTCGAGGCGCCGCTGCAACTTGAAGAATGCGCGAAACGCGGCCTCTTCTGAGGCCGCCCCGGTATCGCGCATCGAAGTGACGATGCGGGTGAAGTGGATAATGTCGTACACCAGCCCTGAGCGCGCGACCCCCGGGTCGACCACCCAGGGGGTGGTGAAGTCGAGCGGGCGCAGAGTGGGCGGGAGGTAGAGATTGTCGTGTCCGGCACCCATGCGCTCCACTTCGGTGGCCGGGCACACCAGGCGATCGTCGAAACGACGTACACGAATGGTCACGCTGCGCAAACCGTTGAACTGCTCGAAAACCT
The DNA here is from genome assembly GCA_036337765.1 of Acidobacteriota bacterium. Lineage (GTDB taxonomy): Bacteria > Acidobacteriota > Thermoanaerobaculia > Multivoradales > Multivoraceae > JAYZDP01. The sequence continues at coordinate 634 of JAYZDP010000098.1, read as the reverse complement.
TCAGCCGAGGCAGCAGCTCTTCCCAGATCTCCACCTGTTGAGGGCTCCACAGTTGCTCTGAGTCCCAGGATGGTGCCGAGGCCAGGAACGTCACGTAGCCCGGAACCGTCAATACCCGATCCGCCGGAAGGTCCTCGAGCAGACCTCCGAGGAAGCTGGCCAGCGACTGTGACCGCGGCTTGTGGTCGATCCGTTCACGGTGCCACTCCACCAACGCGTGCCAGTGCTGGCGGAAGTCGGGACCGTCGATGCCGAACTGGGCCTGAAGGTAGCCGTCGAGCCCGAACAGCCCCGCCTCGACCCTCGATTCGCTGAAGATGAGGACGTTCGCATACAACGAAAGAGCTCGGGATAGGGCTCACCGTCTTCCTCGATGATCGCTTCGATCCGACTGCGCACCGTCTCGAGCACGCCGTCGATCCGGTGGATGAGGGCGTCGAGAATCGCGAAGCGCATCCTCGACAGCTCGGCAGGCGAACGACCCGGGGCAAGACTGGCGAGCCGCTGGGGGGCGGTGCACACCAGGTGAGAGATGTGCGTCGAGTGGTCGAGCCAGAAGACGGCGGGGTAGTGTCGACCATAGTCCGACGCAGTGACGTTCTCGCACGCGCTGGTCCTTGCTGTACACTTCAAC
>JAYZDP010000097.1:0-48411 GCA_036337765.1 Acidobacteriota bacterium | reverse complement strand
GTCACCGGCACGGATGTAGTCCTTTGCGCGACACACTGCCGCCTGATACTGCTCGCTGGAGAGCGTAGCTGGCTGAGTCTCGGCCGACGTGATCGCACCAGCCGGGATCTCGACCCCTCCGCCATCGACCCCCTCAGTGAGAAGCGTCGCCAGCTCCTCGAGGCGCACCTCGGCCACCGCGCGATCCACCTCACCCTCGATCTCGTTGGCCACCGCGACCACCCGCTGGCGGGCGTGATCGAAAACGACCAGGCTGTCGAAACGGGCGAGGACGGCATACGGCAGACCGTGGGGATCAGGCGGACGGTTCGGAAGGCGCTCCACCAGTCGAATCGTGTCGTAGCCGAGAAAGCCCACCCAGCCGCCGGTGAGCGGAATCTCGCCGGAAGGACCCTCGACGCTCGACAGAAGCTCTTCCAGGGCCTCGAGCGGCGGCCTCACATCGTTGCGCGTCTCGCCGTCTTTCTCGATCTCGAGCCGGTCGGCCCAGAGCCGACAGATCACCGACGGATCGGCGCCGATGAAGGAGAAGCGCGACACCTGCTCGCCTCCGGTGATCGACTCGAGCAGGAAGCTGCGATCCGTGACCGCCCGCAGGCGCCGATAGACGCCGAGGGGCGTCAACGTGTCGGCGAGAAACTCCCGCATGTGGGGAGTCGCACGCCGAGCGGCGACCGAGGCAGCGGACGATGCAGCGCACGTCGTCATGACTCGTGGCGCTTCTTCAGCTCGTCGACCACCTCGGACGCGTCTACGCCGAGCGCGAGGAGGTAGACGAAGAGATGGTAGACGAGATCGGCAGTCTCGCCGATGACCTCTTCGCGTGCCTCGCCGCGCTGTAGGCGCTGACCCGCGATGATGGTCTCGGTGGCCTCCTCTCCGACCTTCTGGGCGATGCGGTCTGGCCCGGCGTCGAGCAGCCTGGCGGTGTAGGAGCTGTCGAGATCCCCCGCGTCTCGGCGCTCGGCGAGCACCTGCCACAGCCATCCCAGATCGACTTCGGATTCGGTCGTCATGACGTCCTCACTCGCATGGCAAACCCCCGCTGCGCCAACTCGGTCTTTACCTGGTCGGGCGTGTAGGTGGACTCATGAAAGATCGAAGCCGCCAGCACCGCCGACGAGCCGACCTCGAGAGCGTGGGCGAGATGTTCGATAGTGCCGGCGCCACCCGACGCGACCACTGGCACAGAGACCATCTCCGAGACCCGCGAAAGAAGCTCCAGGTCATAGCCGTCCTGGGTACCGTCGGAGTCGATCGAGGTCAGAAGGATCTCGCCGGCTCCGTGCTCGACGCCCTTCGCGATCCACTCCAGCGCGTCGATGCCGGTGCCCGTCCGGCCGCCATGGGTCACCACCTCCCACCCCTCGAGCCCGTCCATCGGAGGCTGCCGGACGGCGGTCCGTCTGCGGCGTGCATCGACCGACAGCACCACGCACTGCGAGCCAAAGCGCTCCGCGATTCGCGTGAGAAGGGTCGGATCGTCGACCGCGGCAGTGTTCGTGGCGACCTTGTCGGCTCCGGCCAACAGCAGCGAGCGTGCGTCCTCGACCTCGCGCACCCCACCGCCGACGGTGAGTGGGATGAAGACCTGCTCAGCGGTGCGAGTGACCCAATCGAGATTCGTCTTGCGCCGCTCCGGCGACGCGGTGATGTCGAGAAAGACGATCTCGTCGGCTCCGTCCCGGGCATAGCGCAAGGCACACTCGGCGGGATCGCCTTGATCGCGTAGGTTGACGAAGTTCACGCCCTTGACCACCCGGCCGGCGGCCACGTCGAGGCAGGGAATGACGCGGGCAGTCAGCCCGGTGTCCGTACCGCTCGCGGTGCGCAGCGCGGCGGCGAGGTCAATCTCACCGTCGTACAGCGCCTTGCCGACGATGGCAGCTCCGATATGGGCACGGCGACGTGCGCGAGTGAGATCGGCCGCTCCGGACACACCCCCTGAGACGATCGCCGCGGCGCCGCAACGCTCTCCCACCTCGGCGGCGAGATCGATGTTGGGGCCGACCATGGCCCCGTCACGATCGATGTCGGTCACCAGCACGGCCGCCAACGCCAACGGCCGGAGCCTCTCGCAAGCTTCCTCGAGGCTCCACGGAGCGCTTTCGGTCCAGCCGGCATAGCGCAGCGCACGCTTCTGGAAGTCGAGCGCCGCCACGATACGCTCGGGATAGGAGGCCACAAGCTCGGAGAAGGTCTGGAAGTCCTTGACCAGAAGCGACGTGATGACCGCCCTCTGTACCCCGGCTGCAAACGCCCAAGCGACGCTCTCACGGTCACGCAGCCCTCCGCCCAGCTCGATGGCCGGGGCCTCCGGGTGGCCCGCCAGGCCCGCAACCAGGTCGCGCTGGGGCGCCTCGCCGAGCGCGGCATCGAGATCGACGACGTGCACCATCTGCACCCCTGCACGACCGTAGCCGAGCAGGGTCTCGAGCGGATCGAGATCGTACTCGGTGCGCTGCGAGTCTTGTCCGCGAAGCAGGCGCACGACTCGGCCATGGCGGAGATCAATCGCCGGCAGCAGGTCCATGGCAGATCTCCAGGTAGTTGCGCAGCAGGGTCAGACCGGCGGTGCCGCTCTTCTCGGGGTGGAACTGGGTACCGTAGACGCGGCCGCTGCCGCACACCGCGGCGAACTCGCGGCCGTGGTTGCACAGCCCGATGGCCGTCTCGGCAGGCACTCCGGAGGGCGCGAAGCTGTGCACGAAGTAAAAGTAGGCCCCCGGTTCGATACCAGCCAGCAGCGGATGCTCCCTGGCCTCGCAGAGCCGGTTCCAGCCCATGTGGGGTAGCTCGACCGACTCGGGCAGCGGCGTCACCTTGCCCTCGAGCAGCCCCAGCCCGTCGGTGTCGCCGAACTCGGTCGACGCGGAGAACAGGAGCTGGAAGCCGACGCAGATCCCGAGCAGCTGCGCCCCTGCCGCTAGGGCCTCGTTCAGGGCAGCCTCGCGCTCGCCGCGCAGGGTCTCGCGCGGCGGTCGGAAGGCACCCACCCCAGGCAGTAGAAGGCAGCCGCCGGAACGAATGGCCTCGGGATCGTCGGTGATCGTGGCCTCGGCCCCGAGGGACTGCAGCGCGCGACTGAGATTGCCGAGATTGCCGACCCCGGCATCGATGATGGTTGCGTCCACTCGCCTACTCCGTAAGAGTGCCCTTGGTGCTCGGAACGTCGGCGACGCCCGGGCGGATCGCCATCGCCTGGCGAAGCGCCACGGCGACGGCCTTGAAGGTGGCTTCGGCAACGTGGTGCGGGTTGCGTCCGGTGAGCACGTCGATGTGTAGCGTGATCCTTCCGCGATCTGCCAGTGCCCCGAAGAAGTCCTCGACCAGCGTCATCGGGAAGCTCGTGGTCACCCAGCTGGTGGCCAGCTCCTCTGGCAGCCCGCAGGCCAGAAAGCCCCGGCCCGAGACGTCGACAACCGCGCGTGCCAGGGCTTCGTCGAGTGGCGCGTAGGCAGTGGCAAAACGAACGATGCCGGCGCCGGAGCCCAGCGCCTCGCGCAGACAGTCGCCGAGCACGATGCCAACGTCCTCTACCGTGTGGTGCAGACCGATATGGGTATCGCCACGCGCGGTCACGTCGAGGCCGAACCCTCCGTGACGCGATAGCGCGTCGAGCATGTGGGCAAAGAAGCCGTCCGGCACGTCGATCGACGAGGACCCACCGCCGAGATCGATCGCCATCTCGATCTGGGTCTCCGCCGTCTTTCGCTTCTGCGATGCGGTCCGATCGCTCATTGCAGGATCTCCTTCAACGCCGTGTGCGTAGCCCGCAGCGCGCGCCCACAGCCAATACCCACCCGAAAACAGCCACCGAGGCCGGGATAGGCGCTGACGTCGCGTACCAGCACACCGTGCTCGGCGAGCCCGTCGCGAATCCGGCACGTCTCCTCCCGAGCGCGGTCCTCCCCGACTCGCGGCACCGAGCTGACGAGTAGGAAGTTGCCCTCTGACGGCCGCACACCGAGCCCGAACGCCTCGAAGAGAGCGGCGAACTGCTCGCGGCGGCCCTGGAGGACGGAGATTCGGCGGCGCGCCGCTGCCGCCGCTTCGAGCACGGCGAGGCCGGCGGCGACGGCGGCGTGATTGAGGTTGTAGGGCAACTTGACCTTCAAGAGCTCGGCAACCAGAGCTGGGTTCGCCAGGAGGTAGCCGAGTCGCATACCGCCGAGCGACCACGCCTTCGAGAAGGTGCGGAAGACCACTAGGTTGTCGTGGCGCTCGAGCAGCGGCCGGTAGTCGAAGCGGCAGAACTCGGCGTAGGCGTTGTCCAGAAGCAGCGGCGCGTCGAGTGCCACGAGTAGCTCGGCGATCTCGTCAGGGCTCGCAGCGGCGCCGGTCGGATTGTTCGGCGAACACAGCAACAGTGGCCGCGACGGCTTCGATCGGATTTCCGCCAGAAGCTCGTGCACCGGCACCTCGAGGTCGGCACGCGGCTCGAGGAAACGGCTGCGCGCCCCGGCACGGCGCACGAACATCTCGTAGAGCCCAAAGCTCGGCAAAAATCCCAGCACCTCGCTACCCGGCCCGCAAAACGCCTCGAGCGAGACGCCGAGCAGCTCGTTGGAGCCGTTGCCTACCACGATGCCGTCGGCGGGCCAGTCGTTCGCTGCCGCCAGAGCCGCGCGCAGCTCGTCGCCGTGAAAGTCCGGATAGCGCGCCCAGTCCCTCGACTCCAATCGATCGAGCGCCCGGCGCTTGATGCGGGCCGGCAGATCCCAGGGAACCTCGTTCTGGTCGAGCTTGAAGCGACACGAGCTCTGCTCGAGGGTGTACGCGTGCAACTGGCGCAGCTCGGGCCTGACGAAGCGAGCCGGCGTCGCATCGCCAACCGATCTAGCCACGCCAGATGTCATCGCGTCCTCCGACGGGCGGACGCGGCGTGGGCGGCAAGACCCTCTGCGTCGGCCAAGACCGCGGCGACCTCACCCCACTCCCGCGCGGCTTCAACGGTAAAGCGGATGGCGTGGCTGCGCCTGACGAAGTCCTCCACCCCGAGGGCCGAGGCGAAGCGAGCGCTGCCACAGGTCGGCAGCACGTGGGACGGTCCCGCGACGTAGTCACCGAAAACGGCCGTCGTCGCCTGTCCGACTACGATGGCACCGGCGGCCCGCACGCGCGGGACCAGGGCCTCCGCCCCACTACCCATGAGCTGGAGATGCTCGGGCGCGATCCGCTCGGCAACCTGCAATCCCTCCTCGAGGTCGTCGGTCAAGAGCGCAAGGCCGTAGCGGCCAATCGCCTGTCGTGCGACGTCAGGGTTCGGAAGGGCCGCGAGCTGCTCGTCGATCGCCTCGGCGACGCTACGGGCAAGAGCAGCATCGTCGGTAACCAGGATCGCGGCGGCGAGCACATCGTGCTCCGCCTGCGCCAGCATGTCCGCGGCCACGGTGTCAGGATCCGCCGTCGCATCGGCAAGAACCACCACCTCGGTCGGTCCCGGCACGCCGTCGATGGCGACGTCCCCGGCGACGACCCGCTTCGCGGCGTTGACCCAGGCGTTGCCAGGCCCAACGATCTTGTCGACGCGCCGGACGGTCTCCGTGCCGTAGGCCAGAGCGCCCACGGCGTGCGCACCGCCCATGCCCCACACTTCCTGCACACCGAGCCGCGCCAGGATCCAGCGCAGCGCGGGGCTGTCGGAGTAGGCCCGCGGCGGTGTCGCGACGACGATCTCCTCGACCCCGGCTAGCCTCGCGGGCACGACCGTCATGATCACGGTAGACGGATACGGGAAGCGCCCTCCCGGAACGTAGATTCCGACGCGGCGCAGCGGGCTGCGACGCTCTTCGAGCCACACCCCGTCGCGCTCGAGCTCGTAGCCGGCGTGGACCTGGGGGGCATGGAAGTCGTCGACCGCACCGATTGCCTTTTCCAGTGCCTCACGCAGTTCGGGAGCCAGCTGCTGTGACAGCTCCGAATGAGGCGTGAGTCGCCGGCGCAGCTCGACGGCCGAATCGACCTCGACGCCGTCGAACTCCGAGACGTACTCGAGAAGCGCCCGATCGCCGCGGCGCTTGACCGTGTTGACGATACGACGCGCCTGGCGCAGCGTCTTGCGGTCGACGACACTGCGGCCCCGTCCGACTAGGCGCGCCAGTTCCCGCTCTCCTCGACGCGACAGGATCTTTACCCGGCGTAGCGTCATCAGATCACCTGACCCTTCTCTTCGAGATTGCGGACCAGCTCGTTGAGGCGCTCGCGATGGCGTTGGTACGACGCCCGGTTGAAGACCAGACACGGCTGCACCTCGGCCACGACCTCGAGCTCGACGAGCCCGTTCTCGCGCAGGGTGGCGCCGGTCTGCACGATGTCGAGCGCGACCTCGGTCAGGCTCAGCAGCGGACCCAGCTCGACCGAGCCCGACAGCCGGACGATCTCGGCACTCCAGGGACGGGAGGCAACGAGCTGTCGCGCGAGGTTAGGGTACTTCGAGGCCAGCCGAATCTGTGCCCCGGCCGCCGGGAGGCTGCCCTCCGGGCCGATCAGCGACAGGCGACAGCCTCCCTCGCGCAGGCGAGCCGGCACCAGCAGATCGCCGTCCATCTCATCGAGCACGTCGCTGCCGACGACGCCGAAGTCGGCCACGCCGTACTCGACGTACAGCGGCACGTCCCAGTCTTTGAGCAGCAGCACCTCGAGATCGTCTTCCACGACGGTGCTCCACAACTTGCGGCCGTTGGTACCGAAACCGTCGAGACCCAGACCTGCGGCCCGCAGCGCCTCGAGCGTCGTCGGCAGGTTGCGCCCCTTTGGCAGGGCCAGGCGCATCATGATCCGGCGCTCCTGAGCAGCCGATCGGGACTGATCGAGAAGCCAACCGCCGGCAGGTCGGCGCCGAGCCGCCGGAAGAGCTGGTCGTAGCGCCCGCCGCGACCCACTGACAGGGCGGTGCCGGCCGCGTAGGCACGGAAGATGAATCCGTCGTAGTAGGGAATGGTCTCGGCCGACCGCGACACCTTCGGATCCAGTGTCTCCTCGGCGAACTCGGCAAGATCGATAGCGAGACTGACGTCGCCTTCGACGAAGTGTTCCCCCACCGTGGCGCAAACCCGCTCGAGCTCACCCAGCCGGGCCGCGGCGCGCTCGCCGAGGGCCTCGCGTGTCTCCGGTGCGCCGTCGCGTACCACCTCGAGGAGGATGTCTCCCGCGGCTCGGGCCGCGCGTCGATCGCGGCGCGCAATGGCCGCCAGGATCTCGGCACTGTCCGCCGGGCTACGGCCCGCGAGGGTCTCGTCGAGAGCGCCGGCAAAGCCGATGACCACCCTCAGCTCCACTCCGGTGTGGAGCTGAAGCAGTCGTAGGAAGAGCTCCAGCATCTCGGCATCCGCCTCGGGCCCCGTGACTCCGAGGAGCTCACCGCCAATTTCGTAGTACTCGCGCAGGCGGCCGACCCGTTCTTCCTGGTAGCGCACCCGGTCGCCGCGGTAGAACACCCGCAGCGGCGTGTCCAGCGACTCGGCACGAGGTGCCAGCACGCGCGCCAGCATCGGAGTGAAGTCGCCGCGTAGTGCCAAGAGCTCCCCGTCGCGGTCGACGAAGCGGTACAGCTCGTCGCGCGCCTGGCGCGAGACGAGCGCCGAATAGGGCTCGAAATAGTCGAGGATCGGCAGGATGACCTCGGCGAAGCCGCTGCGCTCGAGCTCGGCCGTGGCCACGGCTTCGTAGCTTCGCCGGGCCGCCGCCTCCTCGAAGAGCAGGGCGGTGACACCGGTCGGAAAGGCGGAAGTGACTCTCATACCGCCGCCTCCAAGACTTTTAGACCGAGCCGTTCGCGACCCAGATCGACCGGCAGGTGCTCGCCGGTCATGAGGTGGAACTGATCTATCGCCTGATGCAGTAGAACCGAACGCCCGTCGACCACGATCGCTCCGCAGGTCGCCGCCTCTTCCAGGAGCCGCGTCGGCCCAGAGCTGTACACCATGTCGACGACCGCGGCACCGCCGGCGAGCCGGCCTGGATCGAAGGGCATCGGGTCATCAGCCTCATGGCCAAGCGAGGTCGCATTGACCACCACACCGAAGGCCTTGGGGTCGAAGTCATCCAGGGCCAAGAACCCGAGCCCGAGGCTCTCGGCCACCACCCGGCCGGTCTCGGCTGTCCGATTCACCATCACCACTTCGGCACCGGCGCCGGCCAGCCCGGCGGCGGCGGCACGACCGGCACCCCCACACCCGACCACGGCGGCCGTACCAACGATTAAGACGCCTGCCTCTTCGAGCGCACCGACAACACCGCGCGGGTCGGTACTCTCGCCTTCCCAGACGCCGTCGCGCCGGATCAGGGTGTTGGCACTATCGATAGTCTGCGCCAGAGGGCTGATCGCGCCGGCGACGGCGGCCGCCGCCTGCTTGTGAGGCGCCGTGACCGACAACCCCCGCAGGGGCACGCCCATGGCCCCGAACAGGCTGCCCTCGACGATCTCGAGCCAGAAGTCGGCGAAGCTGTCGGCGGCGAAGGGGAGAAAGAGCGCAGGTATGCCGAGTGCCGCGTAGGCGCCGTTGTGGATGCGCGGCGAGAGCGAGTGGGCGACGGGATTGCCGACGATGCCGTACAGCGCCTCGAGCCGAGGCAGCTCGGGGTGGGGATAGTCGCTGCAGATACGCGCGATCGTGGGCTGGCCGGGGGCACCCACACCCGAGCCCCACGCGCCGTACATCAGCGGTCCACCCAGGTAGGGGGCCAGGAATCGGGTCCATGCCCCCGTGTCCCCGGCACAGAAAGCCACCACGTCGTCGCGACCGAGCTCGACGAGCAACTCCATCGGCGCCACCTCCTCGGTCGCGTCGCGCGGGAAGGTGACCAGCTTGTACAACGCCGCCGGCACCGTCGCCATGCGTTCGAAGAGGTCCTCGAGCCGCGACAACTCGCGGCCGGGCCCGTGCCAGGACAGCAGCCGGCACTCTACGGGAATCGCATCGAGCAACGTCGGGTCGAGATCGCGCTCCGCCTCGAGATCGACAAGGTCGTAGTCAACGGCGGCCGTGGACAGCCGCTCGCGCCGTCTCGCCTTCGAGCCCTCGAAACGCCCGCCTTCGTGGCGGCTGCGTAGGGTGTAGAGCAGCCGGCCGCCGAAGTGCTCGCGAAGCCACGTCGGCGAGACCTCGCCCACCAGGTCGGCGCGGACCTCGATCCACTCCACCTCGGAAGGAAGCGCCCGCACTGATGCCTCATCCGGCTCTTCGGTGAGCGTGGCTACCAGCGATGCCCTACTGCCCAAAACAAAACCTCCTTCCAAAACCGGAAGGAGGGAATTCTTCTGAACTGAAGGCTTCTCTCGTCCCGGGCCCGGATGGCCGGGACTCGAAAGCCGGCCTAATCCTGGACGTAATGATGCACGCCGTACCACCAGGTGCCATGGGCCATGGCCGGCGCTAACGCCTGGGAGAAGGAACGAAGTGCTCTCGCGTCCAACATCGCCCGCAGATTTAAGCAGGCCCCGAGCGCGGCTGTCAAGCCGACCCCATGGTATTCTCCCGCGTCGTTTACCCCCCGGTACAGGAGACTCCCAACGATGACCGACGAGCGCGAAACCCTCGAGCTCGACGTGCTCTTCGTTGGCGCGGGCCCTGCCAGCCTCGCCGGGGCGATTCACCTCGGCCAACTCATCGAGCGCCACAACGCTCGGCGCGACGAGCCTCTCGAGGTTTCGATCGCGGTACTCGAGAAGGGCCAGGAAATCGGTAGCCACGCGCTATCGGGTGCCGTGGTCGATCCACGGTCGCTCAAAGAGCTCTTTCCGAGAGTGTGGCGCGATGCGCCGCTTGAGGCCGAGGTCCAAAACGAGAAGCTCTGGTGGATGACGCCGGCTCGGGCGCTGGGGATGCCGATTCCACCGATGCTCGAGAACGAGGGCAAGTACGTCGCCTCACTCGGCAAGCTGGTCAAGTGGATGGCGGCGAAAGCCGAGGAGGTCGGCGTCGACGTTTTCTGTGAGTTCCCCGGGCGCGAGGTGCTCCTGGATGGGGAGCGCGTGGTCGGGGTGCGCACCGCCGACCGCGGGATCGACCGCGACGGCAAGCGCAAGGCGAACTTCGAGCCTGGCATCGACGTGCTCTCGAAGGTCACGGTCCTGGGCGAGGGCCCGCGCGGCACCCTGACTCGGCAGCTCGAGAATCGGCTCGGCTTGAGCGCCGAGAGCAACCCTCAGGTCTACGCCCTCGGCATCAAGGAGGTCTGGGAGCTTCCTGCCGAGCGGATGGAGCCCGGCGAGGTCATCCACACCATGGGCTGGCCACTCGACCTTCACACCTTCGGCGGCGGCTTCCTGTACATGATGCAGGACGATCTGCTGATCGTCGGACTGGTGGTCGGTCTCGACTACCGGGACGCACAGCTCGATCCGCACGAGGAGTTCCAGCGCTACAAGACCCACCCGCGAATCGCGGCTCTACTCGAAGGCGCCAACATGCGCTACTACGGCGCCAAGGCGATCCCTGAGGGAGGCTGGTGGTCGATGCCGGAGCTGGCCGGCGATGGCTTTGTAATCGTCGGCGACAGCGCCGGCTTTCTGAACAGCCAGCGGCTCAAGGGCGTGCACCTCGCCATCAAGTCGGGGATGTTGGCCGCCCGATCGATCTTCGACGCCCTGGTCGCCGGCGACACCTCGGCCGCGCGGCTGAGCTCCTACGCCGGGGCCGTCTCCGAAAGCTGGGCGGGAGAGGAGCTGCGCGAGGTACGCAACTTCCATCAGGCCTTCGACTACGGGGCCCCGGCCGGGATGCTCCAGGCCGGTCTCGGCATGCTCACCAACGGTCGCGGCTTCGGCATCTTCGACCGTCTGCGATCACACGCCGGACACTCGAAGATGCAGCGCCTCGACGGCGAGGCCGCCCCCGAGCGCATCGCCTTCGACGGCGAGCTCACCTTCGACAAGCTGGCCGACGTCTACAACTCGGCGACCGCCCACGAAGAGGACCAGCCGGTCCACCTCCTGGTCGCCGACACCGACCTGTGCGTGCACCAGTGCACCGTCGAGTACGGCAACCCCTGCCAGCGCTTCTGCCCTGCCAACGTGTACGAGATGGTCTCCGACAGCGACTCCCCCACTGGAGAGCGCCTACAGATCAACGCCTCGAACTGCGTACACTGCAAGACCTGCGACATCATGGACCCTTACCAGATCATCACCTGGGTGCCGCCCGAGGGCGGCGGAGGACCCAACTATGGCCGGATGTAGCCGCCCGCTCGCGGCCACCGCAGCCATCCTCGCCATGAGCTCGAGCCCGGGGATCGCGGACGACCCGATCGCCTACGAGGACATCTTCTCGCCTACCGGCCACGGCCGCGCGCCGACCCAGATCCGCTGGAGCGAGAGCGGCGCCACCCTCACCTTCCTTTGGTCGGAAAGCGGCGACCGCGACCTGTGGACGCTGGAGCCAGGCGCCGAGGAGGCTCGACTCCTGCTCTCAGCTGAGCAGCTCGAGAATGGCGCTGAGACCCTCGGCCTGGCCAAGGCCCGCTGGTCGAAAGACGGGTCGGCGTTTCTCGTCGGTCAGGGCGAGAAGTCGAAGTACGAGACGGCTTCGGTCTTCGACGAGCTACACCTCTACCGCCTCGCCGACGAGAGCCTCACCCCGCTCGGCGGAGCGGGTCGCTTCGAGGACCCCCGCCTCTCTCCCGACGCCTCTCAGGTGACGTTCGTGCGGGACGCGAATCTGTGGCTACTCGATGTAGAAAGCGGCACCGAGTCAAGCATCACCGAGGACGGCCGCGAGGGCGAAGTGCTCAACGGCAAGCCCGACTGGGTCTACTGGGAGGAGATCTTCGGTCGACGATCGTCCGGCCACTGGTGGTCGCCCGACGCGCAGCGCGTAGCGTTTCTTCGGTTCGACGAGGAGGGCGTCACGCGGCATCCGCTCCTGGCGGACGCGGAGGACGTGCTGCCCGAGACCTACGACCAGCCCTACCCCACTCCCGGTACCCGCAACCCGCGCGTGCGTATCGGTGTGGCTGGCGTAGCCGGCGAGGTGGCCGGCGGCCGTAGGTGGCTGGAGGTAGAGGGAGGAGACGACGCCTATATCGGTCGCGTCACCTGGACGCCGGCTGGCGAGGTTGCGGTCGTTCGCGTCGATCGCGAGCAGGCAGCCATCGAGCTTCTGCTGTGCGATCCCGACGACGGGCGGTGCCGGTTGGCGGTCGCCGACGAGCGGCCCGGCTGGGTCGACATCGTCGACGACTATCGGGTGCTCGAGAGCGGCCGCATAGTCTGGGGGTCCGATCGCGACGGCCGGCGCCGCCTCTACCTGTACGCCGCATCGGGCGCGGCGGCGGTTGCCATCACTCCCGAAGATCTGGTGGTCGTCGAGCTCGAGGCGGTCGACGAGACGGCGGGGACCGTGTTCTGGACCGGTCATCCTGCGGCAGGGCTCGGCGCCAAGGATCGGCACCTCTATCGATCGTCGTTGGACGGCAGCGACCTCGAGACGCTCAGTGGTGGACCCGGCTGGTCGAGCTCGGTCGTCGCCGCGGACGGCGGAGGCTGGGTCATCTCGCACAGCTCCTCCATCCGCACGCCTTCGTCGACGGCCGTGCGACGCGGGCGGACCCCGGTGCTACTTCCCAGCCAGGCAGCGACCGACTACAGTCTAGCCGCCCTCCCGGCCTGGCAGTTCCTCACCATCCCGGGACCGGAAGAGGCGGTCGAGTTGCCTGCGCGCATCCTCAGACCCCCGGACTTCAATCCCAACGCCAGCTACCCGGCGATCATGTACCACTACGGCGGGCCCGCCTCCCAAACCGTACAGAATGCACTTGGCTCGCGGCCCTACCGAGATCTATGGCACCGCCGCCAGGCGCAACGTGGCTACGTCGTCCTCAACGTCGACAACGAAGCATCGGCCTATTTCGGCAAGAACGGCGCCGAACGGCTGCACCGTCGCTTCGGCGAGCTCGAACTCGCCGGCCAGCTGGCAGGAGTCGCCTACCTCGAAAGCCTCGGCTACGTCGACACCCAGCGCATCGGTATCTGGGGCTGGTCCGGCGGTGGCACCAACACCCTCTACTCGCTCCTTCACAGCCCCGGAACCTGGGCGGCGGGCGTCGCCGGAGCCCCGGTAACCGACTGGCGCCTCTACGACTCGATCTGGACCGAGCGCTACCTAGACCACCCGGACCACCACCCCTATGTCTATCGCGATTCCTCCCCCCTCACCTGGGCCGACACTCTCGAGGACGCGCTCTTGCTGGTCCACGGTTGCTCTGATGAGAACGTCAACCCGCACAACACGATCATGATGAGCAAGGCACTCATCGAAGCCGGCAAGCAGTTCGAGCAGGCCCTCTATCCCGACGAGAAGCACGGCTTCTCCCGCAAGGCCAAGCGCCACTTCTACGAGCGGATGGAAGCCTTCTTCGACCGCCATCTTCGCGAACCTTGACGGACAAGCACCGCCCGCAGACCCCATCGGGTCGACCACTGACGGCCGAACGTCGCAGTGCACATCGCTTACGGAGAGCGGCTCTTGTCCATCCGACCCGTAGACGCATCCCGATCCTCTTGAATATGGAGGGTGGATCGATGACGGCCGGAGAGATCGCCGCTGTGTTCGGACACACATGGCCCACCACGACGCGACATATGCGTGTGCTCGAGAACGCCGAACTCGTTCGCCAAGAGGGCAAGGGGCGTACGCACTCGCCCTGAGCCCGAGATGCCGCCACCCGAGGCCTTCGCTCACCTGGTCGAGGTGCTCGGAATCGACGAGCACGTGCAGGTCGTAGTTTACGACGGCGGCGGGCAGTCCCAAATGTCCCAGATGGCGGGCATGACGGCCTGGACCTTCCTCTACTACGGCCATCCCAATATCCGCTACCTCAATCGTGGGTTCGCGAAATGGACAGCCGAGGGGCTGCCGCTTGCCAGTGACGTCCCGGCCCACGAACCGTGGACGTTCGCACCTCACCCGGTCGAGGCCGTCTATTGCACCTTGGACCAAGCAAGGGCCTCGGTCGACGACGACAAGGCCATCCTTGGGGACGTGCGTAGCCTCGGCGAGTACGACGGATCGAAGGCGGAGTGGGATCCTCCACCCCGCCTTGGCCACATACCGGGCGCTGTCCACCTGAATTACACCGAGATCTTCGATGCCGACAACGGCACCTTGAAACCGGCCGCCGAGCTCAGGACCCTCCTCGGGGCCAAGGGGATCACACCTCAAGCCACGATCCATACCTACTGAGGGGGCGGTGCGCGCGCAGGTCTCGCGGCGCTTGTGATGAAGATTCTTGGCTACGACCGTGCGTCGAGCTATGCAGGGTCGTTTATCGAATGGGCTAATCAGCCCGACACCGAAGTAGATCGCTGACGAGCGGCCGCGTCGTTCTATGCGTATATGCTCTCGGTTCTCAACGAAGCATGACCGTCTGTCTGATCAACCGAGGCGAACGCCTTTTCGGTTGCAGGCAGGAAGGATCGAAGGAGTCACCATCATGTCGTTCAACCCCGCCGCGTTAGCTGCCGCATCCATCCTCGTCCTCGGAGTGACGACACTCGTTCCGACCGTGGCGCAGGCGGAAGTGTTCGAGCTGCGCACCTATACGACCAACGAGGGCAAGCTCGACAACCTGAACGCCCGCTTTCGCGATCACACGGTGGCGCTGTTCGACAAACACGGCATGGAGTCCGTCGGCTACTGGGTGCCTACAGATGAGCCCCTGTCGGCCAACACGCTGATCTATGTCCTTCGCCACGAGAGCCGCGAAGCAGCGGCGGCGTCCTGGAAAGCCTTCATCGAGGATCCAGCGTGGGCCAAGGTCGCAGAGGAGTCGCAGAAGGACGGCAGGATCCTCGCCAAGGCGCCCGAGTCCGTGTACATGGATGCGGCGACCTATTCACCCGATTTCAAGAGCGCGATGGCGAGCGACGACGACGTCTTCGAGCTTCGCGTCTACAAGACCAACGCGGGCAAGCTCGGCAATCTCGACGCTCGCTTTCGCGACAACACGATCCGTATCTTCGATCGCCACGGCATGAAGTCGGTCGCTTACTGGCACCCGACCGACAAGCCGGATTCCGCCAACACCCTGATCTACATTCTCCGCCACGACAGTCGCGAGAGTGCCGGCGCCTCGTGGACGGCGTTCGGTGGCGACGAGGAGTGGCAGAAGGTCGCCAAGGAGTCACAGGTCGACGGTCGCATTCTCAGCGAGCGTCCAACGGCGACGTTCATGAAGGCGACCGACTACTCAGCGATTCGTTAGAGCCCCGGTTCCAGGCCCGGTTCTTCGACGCCCAGAAGAAGCAGGGCTCCCAGCACCGCAATCGCCGTGAGGACCAGGTAGACGCCGCTGAAAGTACCGAAGGCGTCTGCCACGAGGCCTACCAGGAGTGGCGGAAACACCGCCGCGATGCCGTAGGCGATGGTCATGACGCCGAAGGCGGCGCTGAACTCCCGGCTGTCGAGGTGGTCGCGCACGAAGGTCGCGGTCAGCGTCGGGTAGCTCGCCCAGAAACCGCCGAACCCGACTACGGCGCCGATGAGGAGCGGTCCTCGAACCAGGGCCACGCAGAGGCAGCCGACCGCCATAGCGACCATCACCGCGCCGAGTGCGACCCGGCGACCCAGACGATCCGCAAGCCAGCCTGCCAGCGGGGCGCCGGCGACGGAGGCGAGGCCCATGCCGGCGAAGACCGTTGCCACGGCCGGTCGCGACAGTCCGGCATCGTCCTCAAGGGTGGCGGCCAGAAAGGAAACGAAGCCGGCAGCGATGACTCCGAAACAGACGTAGGCCGCGGTCAGGCGGAACCAGCTCGGTAGGTGGCGCAGCGCGTCGAGGCGGATGGTGGAACTCACCCGTGCTGACGCCGCCGGCCGAACCGCCACCAGGACCGCGACCAGAACAGCCAGCGAGACCGCTCCCTCGACTCCGAACACCGGGCGCCACATCGTCGGGGCGCCGAGGCGCGTCCACGCCAGCTGTGCACCGCCGGCGATCACGGCGTTGGCCATTCCAATCGAGGCCGAAAGCAGCCCGATGACGAGGCCCCTGCGCCTCGGCGGCACGCCGTCGGTAATGAGCACCGGTGCGGTGATCCAGATCCCGGCACCGGCGACACTGACCAGGGCCAGCCCCAAAATTAGGGTCGTCAGTCCCTTCGCTACGGCAAGAACGGCGAGTCCGATGACGGCGAGACCCAGCCCGGCGCGCATGATGACGATCGGCTCAAGTCTCAACGCCATCGCAGTGGTCAGGATGACGCCGGCGAGATAGGCGACGAAGACCGCCGTTCCCGCGATCCCGGCCTCGGTGTTCGAGGCGAGGATGTCGTCCCGGATCACCGGCAGCAGCAAAGGATAGGTCGACCGTCCGAAGCTGTGCGAAACGACGGTAGCGAGCGGGAGGACCGCGGCGATCAGCCGCCAGGTGAGTCTAGGATCCGCCAACTGGAGGAGCCGCTAGGACGCGACTCTTTTCAGCACTACGCTGGCGTTGGTGCCGCCGAAGCCGAAGGAGTTGGTGACACCGCACTCGACCTGTGTATCGCGGGCCTCGTTGGGCACGAAGTCGAGATCGCAGCCCTCGTCCGGCTGTTCGAGGTTGATCGTCGGGGGAAGGATGCCGCGGTCGATGGCCAGCGCCAAGAAGCCGAGCTCGATGCCACCGGCGGCGCCGAGCAGATGGCCGGTAGCGGACTTGGTGGAGGAGACGGCGAGCTCGGAGGCGTGGTCGCCGAAGACCTTCTTGATGGCCTTGACCTCGGCGACGTCGCCGACCTGCGTGGAGGTGGCGTGGGCGTTGATGTAGCCGACGTCGGAAGGCTCGGCGCGCGCATCGGAAAGGGCCGCGCGCATGACACGGATCATTCCGTCACCCTCGGGATGGGGAGCCGTGATGTGGTACGCGTCGCCGCTCATGCCATAGCCGACCACCTCGGCGTAGATGTGCGCACCGCGTGCCTGGGCGGCTTCCATCTCCTCGAGAAAGACAACGCCCGCCCCTTCGGACATGACGAAGCCATCGCGGTCGACGTCCCACGGCCGCGACGCCCTCTCGGGCTCGTGGTTGCGAACGGACATCGCCCGCGTGGAGCAGAAGCCGCCGATTGCCAGCGGGGTCATCGCGCCCTCCGTTCCTCCGGAGATGGCGTGGTCTGCGTAGCCGTGCATGATCATCCGGCTCGCGTCGCCCACCGAGTGCAGACCAGTCGCACAGGCCGTGACCGGGCAGACATTCGGGCCCTTGGCCCCGAAGTGGATCGACACTTGACCGGCCGCCATATTGGCGATCGCGCCTGGAATGAAGAAAGGGGTGACTTTGCGGGCCCCCTTGGCGTCGAGAACTTCCTTGGTGGCCTCGATCAGCGGGAAGCCGCCGATCCCGGTGCCGATCGTCACCGCGATGCGATCGGCGTTGTCGTCGTTGACGGTGAAGTCGGCGTCGGCGAGCGCCATCGAGGTCGCCGCAACGGCGTAGTGAACGAACGCGTCGAAGCGTCGGACTTCGCGCCGTTCCATGTAGTCGGTGGCGTCGAAGTCGCGCACCTCACCAGCGATACGGGTCGGAAACTCCGACGCGTCGAGCTTTGTGATCGCACGGATCCCGCTGCGACCGGCGACGATCGCCTCCCAGGTCGGTTCCGTGCCTACGGCGAGCGGCGACACCATACCGAGCCCGGTCACCGCCACCCGCCTGCGCGGGTACGGAGAGCTCACAGAGTCAGCCAAGGAGCAGGTGCCTCAGTCGCCCTGGTTCGCTTCGATGTAGCTGACCGCCTCCGAGACCTTCGAGATCTTCTCTGCCGCCTCATCGGGAATCTCGATCCCGAACTCTTCTTCAAAGGCCATCACGAGCTCGACGACGTCGAGAGAGTCCGCCCCGAGATCGTCGGTGAAGCTCGCCTCCGTCGTGACCTCATCGGCTTCGACACCGAGCTGCTCAACGATGATCTCTTTGACCTTTTCTGCTACGGCCATGGATGTTGTCTCCTTGCTTTCCTGTTCGTTTGCCGAACACCGCGATTTCTATCAGATGTAGAGGCCGCCCGATACGTTCAACACCTGGCCTGTAACGTAGCCCGCGTCCTCAGATGCGAGGAAGTGAACCGCCGCGGCGATGTCGTCGCAGGTTCCCAGACGGCCGAGCACGATCTCTGCGACCAACCTCGTCTTGTGCTCTTCGGTCATTGCCGCGGTCATGGCGGTCTCGACGTAGCCGGGAGCCACCACGTTGACAGTGATGTTGCGGCTGCCGATTTCGCGCGCCAACGACTTCGAGAACCCGATCAAGCCGGCCTTCGACGCCGCATAGTTGACCTGACCGGCGTTGCCCATCAGCGCCACCACCGAAGAGATGTTGATGACCCGGCCCCACCGCGAGCGCAGCATGCCGCGCATCAGGGCCCGAGTCAGCGCGTAGCTGCCGGTGAGGTTGGTCTCGAGAACCGAGCGCCACTGATCCAGATCCATGCGGCCGAGCAGGTTGTCGGCGGTGATGCCGGCGTTGTTGACCAGGATCTGCACGGGTAACAGATCGTCGGGCAAAGTCTTCAGCGCCTCCGCAATCGATTCGGGCCGAGAGACGTCCAGGGTCAGGGCCGACGCCTCGTGCCCGGCGTCGTGCAACTCCGCCACCAGGCTGTCGAGGCTCGCGGTCGTTCTCGCGGCCGCCACCACACGAGCACCGGCTTCAGCGAGGCGCCGGGCGATGCCCTCCCCAATACCGCGCGAGGCACCGGTCACCAGCGCGGTCCTGCCGTCGAGTCGAAACATCGCGAGACCTCCTCAGGCCGAAACGGCGCGCACACCGTCCGGGTCGCTGACGCTGGCGGTCGAGGTGTCGCGAGCGATCCGTTTGATGAGACCCGTGAGCACCTTGCCGGGGCCGACCTCGACGAAGCTATCGACGCCGCCCGATACCAGGCATTCGATCGACTCTACCCACCGCACCGGTGAGTCGATCTGTCGCAGGAGTGCGTCGCGGATGTCGGCCGCAGCCGTAAGAGGGCGCGCGTCGGCGTTCGAGACCACCGGCACGCGCGAGTCGACGATTGGTACGTCGGCCAGTACCGGCTCCATCCCCCGTCTAGCCGGCGCCATGAGTGGCGAGTGGAAGGGCGCCGACACCGGCAGCACCAGGGCACGCTTCGCACCGCGCTGCTTGGCAGCAACGACGGCGCTTTCGACCGCCGAACGGTCGCCAGCGACCACCGTCTGACCGGGTGCGTTGTGGTTGGCGCCGGCGCAGATGCCCGTTTTGTCAGTCGCGGCCGCGGCAACCGACTCGACAGTCTCCTGATCGAGGCCGAGGATCGCGGCCATCGCCCCCACGCCGTCAGCTACCGCCTCCTGCATGAGCTCGCCGCGGCGGCGAACCAGCTGCACCGCATCCGAGAATTGCAGGGCGCCGGCAGCGACCAGCGCCGAATACTCACCGAGGCTGTGCCCCGCGACAGCATCCGGACGCTCGCCAGCCTCCTCCAGGGCGCGGTAGACCGCCACCGACATCGTCAGAATCGCGGGCTGGGTGTTCGCCGTCAAGCGCAGGTCGTCATCGGGTCCCTGCCAACACAGACCGCTGAGCGAGAAGCCCAGCAAGTCATCGGCCGCTGCGAAGGTCTCGGCGGCGACGGGAAACTCCTCGGCGCAGCTCCGACCCATGCCGACGCACTGCGATCCCTGCCCAGGGAACACGAACGCTCGGCGCACGATCAGCTGACTTCCTGGGTCGGGACTAAGCTGTCCTCGAAAGCGCGCATCTCGGCGATCTTCGCCCTCATCTTGTTGTGCAGATCGGCGGCGCAGAACTCGTGAGCGTTCAAAATCGCGTTCTTGATCGCGCGCGCGTCCGACACCCCATGCCCGACGAAGCAGCCAGCCTTGACGCCGAGCAACGGTGCCGCGCCGTACTCCGCGTAGTCCCAACGAGAGAAAAGGGTCTGGAAGCCCGGCTTCGCGAACAGGTAGCCGATGCGCGTACGCAAGCTCTGGGTCATCGCCTCGCGCAGCGATGAAGCGATCATGCTGGCAAGGGCCTCGCTCGACTTCAGAAGCACGTTGCCGACGAAACCATCGCAGATCACCACGTCGACCGTGCCCTTGAAGAGATCTCGCCCCTCGACGTTGCCTACGAAATTCAGCTCGAGCGACTCCATGATCCGGTACACCTCGCGGGTGAACTCGGTTCCCTTGCCCTGCTCCTCGCCGATGGAAAGCAGGCCGATGCGCGGCGCGCGTGTACCGAGAATCTCCTGCGCATAGAAGTGGCCCATGACTCCGAACTGGCGCAGGTGCTGGACCTTGCTATCGACGTTGGCACCCACGTCAAGAAGCAGCGTGCGCCCTTCCGAGCTCGGAAACACCGCCGCCAGCGCAGGCCGATCCACCCCGTCGATGGTGCCGACCACCATCTTGGCGGAGATCATCACCGCCCCGGTGTTTCCGGCCGAGAACAGCCCCTGCGCCCGGCCCTCGCGCACCAGATTCGCGCAGACTCGAATCGATGACCGAGGCTTCTTGCGAATCGGCGTGATCGGCGACTCGTCCATCCCCACCACGTCCTCGGCGTGCACGACCTCGAGCTGGCCGCTGGGCGCAGCGTGCTTGCCCAGCTCCTCGCGCACGGCCGTCTCGTCACCCACCAGGATGACCGAAGTCGCCCCCTGCTCCAAGGCGCGCAGCGACCCCTCGACCGGCATCGCCGGCGCATGGTCACCGCCCATCGCGTCGACGGCAATCGTCACCGAAGAAGACAACTAGAGGACTCCAGTCGTTTTATTGATCCTCGACTTTGAGGACGTCTCTGCCCTTGTAGGTGCCACAACTTCGGCACGCGCGGTGCGGCAGCTTCACCTCACCGCACTCTGGACACACGGAGTTACCCGTTTTGGTCAGGGCGTCATGCGCTCGACGCCTGTCGCGGCGCGCCTTCGACGTTCTTCGCTTCGGATTCGCCATTGTCTTCCTCTTTTCGGCCTACTCAGCGTCAGTGAAACGAGATCGTATCGCCTCGAGCCCGTCCCAGCGGGGATCGGCGTTCGTTGACTCGCAGCAATCGGGTTTTTCGTTGCGGTCGGCGCCGCACTGCGGACAGATCCCGCGACAGTCCTCGCGACACAGCGGCTTCATCGGCAGCTCGAGCAGTACCTGCTCCGCTACCAGCGGCTCGGTGTCGAGGCAGTCGCCCGAGATGTGTAAAACGGTCATGTCGCCTTCTTCGAGCTCGACCTCTCCGCGCTGCCCCGGCTCGTGCTCCTCGTGGCAGACCACCCGTAGCTCGAGCCGACTCTCTAGGTGAGCCTGGCTTGGCTTCAGGCACCTAGTACAGTACAGGGTCTGGTCCCAAGCGAGATCGGCACGCACCAGGAAGCCGGCATCCGAAGCATCCGCGCGGCCGCGGCAAGCCACCCGACCGAGGTCACGGATCACGTCGTGGTCGAGATCCAGATCGACGCTCTCCGCCCAGACCACAGGCTCGAATCTTTCGCGATCCAACCGTATTTCCATGGCAGTGCCTCGTCCGCGACGGCCTACGTGGCCCGGCCAGCACAGCAGTCTACGGAGCGTCTCCGACACTGTCAAACACGACCGCACGCACCTCGACGAAGTCGTCGTCGTCCACGCGGACCACCAGGCGGCTGCCCTCGGGTGCCGCCGATACCAAGGCGTGGAGGTTCCGCCAGTAGCGAGCCTCGTCGCGCGGTACGAGCGGTAGATTCTCGGTGATCGAGGCAATGGTGGCGACCAGCGGGCCGTACAGGCGTGGCTGGATGGAGAGCGCGAAACGCGGCAGGCGGGTGCCCCTCAGCCCGCGGGCCAGGCTCGTAGCCAGGGGCAGAACGGCCTCCTCTCGGGCAAGGATCGACCAGCCATCGACTTCGGCCACGACCGGATCCATGCGCAGGAAACGGGCGATGCGATGGCCGGGCAGCGTCCAACGCGGCTCGGCGCCCCGCCAGAGGATGGCTGCGTCCGGCAGCCATAGAGACGCTCGGCGCCGCGTCGGAGGCATGACGAGCACCGACGTTCCGTGGACGTCGCGGCGGATACCGACCACCGCCAGATCCCGTGCGAAGAGCTCGGGGGCGGTCGACTCCCGCCCCGCTTGGCCGACGGATCGCACGACCAGGGTGTCGCCGTCGCGCCCAGCGACGTAGCGCCCGGTGGGGAAGGGGTCGCGTGCGCTGCCTAGAACGACGAAAGCAAGCCCCCTTTCCATCACCTCCGCGTCGGCGGCGCGTCCGATACGGGTGCCGCGAACCGACGCCTCGATCGTCCAGGTGCGGCCGCTCCATGAAGTCTCGAAGCGGCGATCGTCGAGAAACACCGGTCCGCCCGCGAGAAACGAGTTGCCGGCCACCCGCCCGGCCAACCGCGAGAGCAGTGCCAGGCTCGGGTACATCTCCACCGAGACCGCCAGACCCTCTCCGCCCTCGTCGACGGCGACCGCCAGAGAACGGCTCGGGGGCAGGTCGAACGGCCCGAAGCCCGGTAGATCGACGTCGCCGACTCCGGCCATGCGTGCAATCACGGCCCCCAGCTCGTCGCCGCTGGAACTGGCACGGCGTAGGGCAGCGAGGTTCTGGTGGGGAAAGGGCAGCCAGAGCCTCAGGTCGCGATCCGACTCGAACGCCAGCGTAGCGGTCTGCGAGCCCGGGCGCGGGCGCGCGGGTCGCTCACGCGGCCAATACCAGTAGTAGACGTGCCCGCCCAGCGCCGCAATCAGCGCGGCGACCGCGGCCATGAGAGGCAGCCTCTTCACGACGAGCGCCCGCAGGCCCGGCGCCAGGCGGCCTCGGCCTCGGCGGCCGCACGCTCCCAGCTGAACTCGGCAGCGCGTTGAATGCCGAGCTGGGCAAGGTCAGCGCGGCGCCGATCGTCGGCGACGAGATCGGCCACCACCCGCCGCCACTCATCGGGCTCCGACGAGGGCACGTAGACGGCCGCCGTGCCCGCCACCTCCTTGAAGACTGCCAGGTCGCTGCACACGACTGGACAGCCGCCGGCCAGAGCCTCGATGATCGGTAGGCCGAAGCCCTCGTACAGAGACGGGCAAACCATCATCGTCGCCGCTCGATAGAGCCCAGCCAGCTCCTCGTCCGGCACGTATCCAAGGTGGATGAGCCAGCCCTCTCGCGACGCCTGCTCCACCCGTTCACGTAGCTGCGCGTCCTTCCATCCCCACCGGCCGACCATCACCAGCGGGATGGCGGCACCCTCCGCGGCCAGTCCCTGCCACGCCTCGACCAGGGTCACGAGGTTCTTTCTCGGCTCAAGGGTGCCGACAAAGAGAGCGAAGCGCGGCGGCACTGCCTCCGGCACACGACCCTCACCGAGCCGCACGAGATGGCCAGGCCCGTGGTGGATCGCGGTCACCTCGGCAGTGACCGAGCCGGTCGCCTCGATCTCGCTCCTGACTGCCTCGGACGGTGTGAGGACCGCGGACGCGCGACCGAGTGTGCGGCCCAGATCGGCCTCGAGCGCACGCAGGGTCTCCTCTTGGAGAGTCCACGGGAAGTGGCGCATCGCCAGATCGTGGACGGTGACGGCCACCGCGGCTGTCGTTCGATCGAACTTTCTCGGTAGCAGGAAGTTCGGCGCGAACACCACGTCGTAGCCGCGGCGACGGATGAGGCGAGACTCGAGCCGCCGCAACAGTCGTACCAGCCAGGGGCGTGGGATCAACAGGCCGTCGGGCACGTCGATCTTCATCGGCACGATCGCGGGCCCCTCGGGGAAGGGCACAGCGGCTGCGGGATCCTCATGCTGTGCGAACACCGAGGGGCCAAAGATCTCGAGCCGAACCGTCGTGCTGTCGGCGAGCTGCCTCATCAGCTGGTGCAGATACCAGCCGACGCCCGTCAGCCGCTCCCAGAAGGCGGTCCCGTCCACGGCTACGAGCAGAGTGTCGTGCTCAGTCGGTGGCTGAAAACGGGAAAAGCAGTCTCGTAGCCAGGCGAGCGTGGCGCGAGCGCGAGCGACCCGTGGCCGCCGCCTGCGCGGGCGAGGGCGTGAGCGGTAGGCGTCGAGGCGGTGGCGCTGCACCCGATACCAAACCACCGGCGACGCAATCAAAGGCCACACGGGACCGAACGCCCGCTTGATGCGGTCTTTGAGGGAGGGAGGCAAGATCGTGTCATGCTACCGGCGATGAGCGAGGCGCGGGATCCTCAAAGCGAGGGCGAGGCCGTCGCCGACGTCCTCGAGCGCGTTCGGGCCGGCGCTCGCCAGCGCCAGGCCGAGCTGGCGAGCCTCGACCGGGACCTCGGCGATCTTCCTGCCAGCCTCGCCGAGCTGCGCCGCCAGACCGACCTCGAAGAGCCGTCACTACCTCGTGAAGGCAGCTCGGCGCTGGTGCACTATCTGCAGAAGGCGATCTATCACCTGTTCACCGCCCGCCACCACCGATCGCTGTTGCGACAGCAGACCCGCTTCAATCGTAGTGTCGCTCTTTCTCTCGAGGACCTCTACCGTCGCCAGCGGCGCCTTCGCGCCGCGCTCGACGAGACGGCGGCGGCAGATCCGAATCAAGACGGAAGCGGCTGAAGCCGACGATGCGCGTCTGCATCTGCGCCACCCAGGTGCCTTTTATTCGCGGCGGTGCCGAGGCCCTGGTCGAGACCCTGCACCATGAGCTATTGGCTCGTGGATTCGTCTCCACGGTGGTAACGATCCCATTCACCTGGACGCCGCGGATGCAGATCCTCAAGAGCGCCATGGCCTGGCGCCTGTCGAGCCTCGGCGGGCCGGCCGGGGATCCGGATCTCGTCATCGCCACACGCTTCCCCTCCTACCTGATCCGCCACCCCAACAAGGTGGTGTGGCTGGTTCATCAGTTCCGGCAGATCTACGATCTACTCGGTACGCCCTACAGCGACTTCGACTCCAGCGCACGCGACCGGCGCATCGTCGAGCAGGTGCGCCAGATGGACTGCCGAGCGTTCTCGGAGGCGCGGGCGCTGCATGCGATCTCGCACAACGTTGCCGATCGGGCCAGCGCCTACAACGGCGCCGACGCCGACGTCCTGTACCCCCCACCCAAGCTCACCGGGCGCTTCGTTGCCGGCGAGCCGGGCAGCTACATCTTCACCGCCGGTCGGCTAGACCAGCTCAAGCGCGTCGATCTGCTCCTCGAAGGTCTCAGTCGCACCCGCTGCGACATCGAGTGCCGCATCGCCGGCGACGGGCCGCAGCGGGCAGAGCTCGAAGCGCTCGCCGGCACTCTCGGACTGAGTGAGCGGGTGCACTTTCTCGGAAACGTCACCGACGACGAGCTCGTCGCCCTCTACCGGGATTGCCTCGCTGTCTACTACGCGCCCTACGACGAGGACTTCGGCTACGTCACGATCGAAGCCTTCAAGTCCGAAAAACCTGTCCTCACCGCCAGCGATTCCGGAGCGGTCCTGGAGTTCGTCAGCGACGGCGTCACTGGCTTCGTACATGCCCCAGACGGCAAGGCTTTCTCCACTTCCATCGATCGGTTGGCGGAGGATCCGCAGCTCGCGGCTCGTCTGGGTGCCGCCGGAGCCAGAGCGGTCGCCGCGATCGGTTGGGACAGCGTCATCGAATCGCTGACGTCAACCGCCGTGAAGCGCGCGAGCCGATGAGCGCGAACAGGCACATCGGCCTGGTGAGCCCACTGCCGCCGGAGGCGACCGGTATCGCGGACTACAGTGCGTCCCTGCTTCCGGCACTGGCTCAGCGCTGGCCGACACGCGCCTTCACCCGACAGCCCAATGCGCCGCAACGCCAACTCGAGAGTGCGGTCGAGGTCCTTGGTTACGGCGAGCTCCCGCCCGCCCGCGGCTCCGAGCTGCTGATCTACCAGCTGGGGAACCACCACGGCTTTCACGGCGACATCTACCGCCATGCCCTGGCGACACCCGGAATCGTCGTGCTGCACGAGCTCGCGCTGGCAGACCTGGTACGGGACAGCGCGCACCACGACGGGGGCCACAAAGCCTTCGCGGAGGAGCTCCGTTACGCCCTCGGCGCCACCGGCAACGCGCTCGCTCGGCGCATCGACATCGACGGAGAGGGCCTCTCAGCCCACACGTGGCCGCTCTTCGAGCGCGTGGTCGACCGGTCTTTCTGCACGATCGTACACGGCGAGACTGCCCAAGACCGGGGTTTGGCCAGCCGTCCCACCGCCCAGGTGATCGTCGCACCGCATCACACGGTCGAAGAAGTGGCAGACGTCGAGGCGGCCGGGGGCAAGTTCCGCCGCCGGCATGGGCTCGGAGCGGAGACACTCATCGTCGCCGCTTTCGGCGTGGTCGCGCCCACCAAGTCGATCGGGCTGTGTCTCGATGCGTTCGAAGCGCTGACCGATGATCGAGATGCGCTCTTCCTACTCGTCGGCGAGGGCTCCGACGCCTGGCTTGGCGCCAACCGACCCGCGGGCTCGGGCCCCACAAGCCACCGCGCACTCGGACGGGTCGACGCCTCGACTCTCGTGGGTGCGATGGCAGCCACCGACATCGCCTTCAATCTCCGCCAGCCAACCGGGGGTGAGACCTCCGGCGCGTGCCTTCGTCTGCTTCGCCTCGGCAAGCCCGTCATCGTCAACGACCACGGCTGGTTCTCCGAGATACCGAACGATTGTTGCGTGAAGGTCGGTGTGGATCTGCACCAGCGCGCCGAGTTGCAGGCCCTGCTCGCACACCTCGCATCTGACGCGGTCCTGCGGCGGACCATCGGCGGCAACGCGGCGCGATGGGCCGCGACCCGACACTCGCTGGGCGCCACGATCGATGCCTATGCCCAGGCGATCGAGATAGCGGCGCAGGTACCGTCTCCCACCTCGCCCGCCGCCCCGCTGGGCCGTTTCTCGCGTGACGACGTGGTGTCGGAGCTGGTGCAGGAGCTCACCGCGGCAGCGGGTGACGTGGGAATCACCGAACAAGACCCGTCGGCGCTGGCAGAGCTGGCACAGACGATCGTCGGCCTCGATCTGCACGCATCTCGCCGACCGCGGCACACCGACTGAGCGCGCCGATGAGTCGGATCTGCGTCGACGCCCGCAAGCTGGCCGACTTCGGCATCGGCTCCTATGTCAGCCGGCTCCTCATGGGCCTGGCGCAGACCGACACGAGTCATGACTTCCTGGTGCTGGCACGCCCCCCAGATCACGACTTCGTACGAGGGCTGGGTGCGCGTTTCCGGCCAATTCGCGCAACTGCGGCCGAGTACTCCCTGGCGGAGCAGCTGGCGCTCGCCGTGAAGGTCCACCGGCTCCAGCCCGACCTCTATCACGCACCCCACTACGTGCTGCCAGCCTCGCTCCCCTGCCCGAGCGTCGTCACGGTCCACGACCTGATCCACCTGCTGTACCCCCGCTTCCTCCCCAACCGTGCCGCCGCTATCTACGCGGGCTGGATGATCGACCGCGCGCTGCGCCGCTCTGAGCGGGTGATCGCTGTTTCGGAAAGCACGCGCCGGGACCTCGTGCAGCGCTGCCCAGACAGGGCCGACGGATTGCGCGTGATCTACAACGGCGTCGATGAGCGTTTTCGAGCGGCCTCTCGCGGTGGGCCGCACGCGGCCGGGGCGAACGAGCTCCGAGCAGGCGACAGCTCGGCGCGTCCCTACGTGCTGAACGTCGGCAATCCGAAGCCGCACAAGAACCTCGACAACCTGCTGCGGGCCTGGCGCCTCGCCGTCGACCGCCTCGAGGGAGGGATCGAGCTGGTCTGCGTCGGAGCCAAGACCGACACCCCCAGCTCCCTGATCCGGCTGCGCGGCAAGCTCGGGCTCGAGGACTCGGTCCGCTTCGTTGGCCACGTCGACGACGAAGCGTTGGTGGATCTCTACGCCGGTGCCGTTGCACTCGTCCATCCGAGCCTCTACGAGGGTTTTGGGCTACCTGTCGTCGAGGCGATGGCCGCGGGCACGCCAGTCATCACCTCTCGTGGATCTTCACTCGAAGAGATCGCAGGGGACGCCGCGATCCTGGTGAATCCCCTCGACCTGCGCGAACTGGCCGACCGGATGGTCGAGATCACCACCGACCCCGCCCGCCGAGCCAAGCTGACAGAGCTCGGTCGCGCCCGCAGCAAGGCGTTCAGTTGGCCCAAGACCACGCAGCAGACCCTCGCGATCTACGACGAGATCCTCTCCCGTTCGTCGGCCCCTACGGCGTAAGCTCGATCGAGTTCGACATCACCGAGCCGCCGACCGGGTCCCAGACCGCGACCACCACACGGTGGTTTCGTTTACGCATGGTCAGGGTGGTGACGTAGGTGAACACCGATCCCGGCGGCGGCAGATCCCTACCCCGGATCTCGATCTTTTCCACCGGGGTGTCCGAGCGCCCGCCATCATCGTCCATCACCGAGATGCGCACCTCGAGGTCGGCGCCGTAAAGATCTTCACCGATAGGCAGCATCGCGACCTCCTTCATCGGAATCGCGACCTGCAGCGGTACCAGCATCTTCAACGACTTGCGCTCCGGACGACCGAAGTGCAGATCGAGCGGCGTCGCCGACGGCGGATTCCCGAATAGCAGCGAGCTTTCGACCATCATGGTCTGCTCGCGGTCGCGGGAGAGGTCCAGAAAGCCGTCGCGAGCGCGCACGCGAAGGCCCTTGCCGACCACCTTGACCTTGATGTCGTGGCGCTGGTTGTCGCCCGCACGTTGCGGAGAGAAGCCGAGCCAGTAGTACGACCGGGTGTCCTCGACGACGTGCTCGAAGAACTCGTCTCGAAGGCTGTTGATCAGCGACTCGCCACCGGTCTCCTCAGCCAGGAAATCGAGACTGGCATGCAGACCGTACTCGCGCGAGCGCGCCTGGAACTCGCTGTACAGCCGGCCCTCCCCGGGCTGCTGGTACGAGGCGTCGCGGCTGTCGGAGCGCAGGCCAGGCAGATCGACCGGGTAGAGGGTGTAGCCCAGGAGATTGGCGGTGTCGACCACCGGCCCGAACAGCTGGTCATGACTGCGAATCGACGGGTCGTTGGCGGCGAGAATCGCATCGCCCATCGCCGAGTCGAAGTCGTTCACCGTGTACTCGGCCGGCGAGAAGGGCCAGCCACCAGCGAGGATCATCATCGCCTTGCGGCCCCCTGGCCTTGCAAAACCGCGCAACGTGGCCACCGCGGCATTGACAGACCTCTCGATCTGGTTGGTCAGACGTGTCGCATACGGCCTCTCCACGGGATCGAGGCCAGCGATGATGCTGTAGGTGTCTCTCTCGGGGCCCTGCTCGGCCAACACCTGGTCCAGCTCGTTGCTCCTGCGCCGACGCAACTGGCGATCGTCATCGTTCCGACGCAGCTCGGCCATCCGATGCAGGCCGTACGCCTTGCGCCCACGCGCCCGGCGCAGGGCGTCCACGATCACGCGTTTCGAGTTCGTCCAACTGGCGAGCATCTCGAGCTCGCGACCGTCGTAGGCGACGATCGCCATGCGATCTTCCGCACCCATGCGATCGAGATCCTCCTCGAACTTCTTCAGCACCCGGTTGCGGTCGCGAGCGATCGAGAAGAAGTCGTCGACAAAGACCAAGTAGCTGGTGCCCACCGGGCGCCCTGGCTCGAGCTCGGGCACCACCACCGGCTGCTCGCCCGTCACGGCGACCTTCCGCTCACTGACTCTGCCTCCCACGACCTCCGAGAAGAAATCAATGGGAACCTCTTCGCCGTCGACCAGGAGACGGAAGTCCGACGCCTCGAGCCCCCGGACACGCAGCCCCTTGCCGTCGGTGACGACCACTTCGACGTTGACCACGCGGACGTCCAGGACCTCCTGAAAGACCATCGGAATCGCCTCTTGCTGGGCAACTCCGGGAACACCGGACACGAGCAGTGCGGCCCCTGCACCGAGCGCAGCGAGCGACCGGGTGGGACGTTTCCTGAGCATTTGCAACCCTCGAATCAAAACGTTCGTCTAGTTCGCTAGGACCAACCAGTCTGGCCCACCAGAGTATTCCAGACATCCAGCACAGATAGACTGGGTTGCGAAGCTTGACGTAAGCTGAAACGGCCGCCGCAGTATAAGGAAGCCCTTTGCGTCCGTCCTCCGACAGGCTCGCCGCCCAGCTCGATTTCGTCCTCGAGATCGACAAGCTCAAGCACGTGCTGCGCCGCACGGAGTTGCTGGATCAGTCGCGCCGCGAGAACTCGGCGGAGCATTCGTGGCACCTCGCCGCGATGGCTATGCTGCTTCAGGAGTACGCGCCGGGTCCCGTCGATCTCGAGCGTGTGCTGCGCATGATCGTCGTGCACGACATTGTCGAGATCGACGCCGGCGACACCTACTGCTACGACGAGGCGGGCAACGAGGACAAGCTCCAACGGGAGCAGCAGGCCGCGGAGCGGCTGTTCAACCTCCTGCCCGAAGACCTCGCCGGTGAGCTGCGCACGCTGTGGGAGGAGTTCGACTCGCGTTCCTCCAACGACGCGCGCTACGCCGCGGCCATGGATCGCCTACAGCCGTTGCTGCACAACTACTTCAACGACGGCGGCACCTGGCTCGAGAACGACATCAGCCGCGAACAGGTCATCGATCGCTGCCAGAGCATCGGCGAAGGCGCACCGCTTCTCTGGGAGTATGCGCTGACTCTTATCGACGACGCCACCGAGCGCGGGTTGCTCTACTCCTCGGCCGGTGCCACGTCCCGCAGGGCCGGGTAGCCGGCCACGGACTCGGCGGCCCGAACCGAGCGCACCACCGCGAGCGCCATCGCTTCGGCCGCCAGCTCACCCACGCTCAGCATGTCGAACGCGTCGTGCGATCCGGTCGCGACCACGAACAGCGCATCGCCGTCGCCGGGGGTGTGAACCGGGCGGATGGAGCGCGCCAGACCGTCGTGGGCGACCTCGGCGACGCGTTTCGCCTGGGTCTTGGTAAGCGCCGCGTTCGTGGCGACAACGCCGATCGTGGTGTTTTCTCCTTCACGGGCACCGAACCCGCCCGACAGCCCTTCATAGGCGGCCACGCGGGCGCCGTCAGGCGTACGCACGCCGGCGAGGACGCGGCCCGTCGCAGGATCCACTACGTTGCCGACCCCATTGGTCGCAACTAGCGCCGCCACCACCAGCCCGTCGGGGCGCCGCAGTGCCGCTGAGCCGATGCCTCCCTTCATCGCCCTCGCACCACCGGCGAGCTTGCCGACCGTCGCACCGGCACCTGCGCCTACGGACCCTTCGGCGGGCGGGTCGGTCGTGGCCACGCTGGCCGCCGCGTAGCCGCAATCCGGGCCCGGCCTCACTTTCGGCTTGTCGCCGACGCGCAGATCAAACAGCGCCGCGGCAGGCACGATCGGCACCTTGGCTACGCCGACGTCGAAGCCGACGTCGCGCTCTTCGAGGTAGCGCATGACCCCCGAAGCCGTATCGAGGCCGAACGCGCTGCCGCCGGATAGCACGATCGCATGCACCTGCTGCACCGTTCGCACCGGGTCGAGCAGATCGGTCTCCTTGGTAGCCGGGGCTGCACCGCGCACATCGACGGCGGCCACGGCGCCGGCCTCGACCAGAATCACGGTGCACCCGGTCGGCCTCTCGCTCAGCGTGTGATGACCGACCCGGACACCGTCTACAGCGGTCAGGCCTTGAGCATGGTCCTGCCCAACCGTCATAGCAGCCATCAGGACCAGAGCTCCTGCCGCGAACACCAACGCTTCTGTTCTTGCATTTACCACCACTATGCCTCCGCGTCATTCTCTCCCGACGCATCTCATGATGCGAGCGCAGCGCGTGCCTGGTCCACCAAGCCGTCCAGGGTAGCTGCGAGGCTGAGGCTGAGCTCCTCGAGTTCGGCCGCCGTCGCGGCGCGGTCGACCTGCAACGGCTCACCCACAGCGACGCCGATGCGCGTCGCGGGCTTCGGCACCGACATCCGATCCCAGGAGCCGATGGACCAAGCACGATCGGGTGAGAAGCCGAGCGGCAGAATCGGCACTTTCGCCATCTTCGACAACAAGAGCGCCCCGAGTTTGCAGACGTGGGCCGGGCCGCGCGGGCCATCGGGCACGATCACCGGCGAGGAGCCGTGGTCGACCAACTCGCGATACAGCGCCAAGATCGCCGCCCGCCCGCCGCGCGACGCCGAGCCGCGCACAACCCGCATGCCCCAAGGCCGCCCGACCTGGACCAACATCTCGCCGTCGTGCGAGTGGCTGGCGAGCAGCGTGAGCGGAACGCCACTTCGGTGCAGCTCGCGGATCACGTACCAGCCGGCAGTGAAGCTCTGGTCGTGCCAGAACGACACCACCACCGGTTTGCCGGCTCGCCGCAGCTCCTCCAGCCGTTCACCGTTGCACACCACGTAGCGAGCGCTGCCACCGAGGATTCGCAGCACGTTACGCGCCGCGAAACCCGCCGGCCGGACCAGACGCCACTTGACCGCCCCAGAACGCGCGCTCATCTCCGCGGCCTTACACCCTAAACTGGAGGTCGTAGAGCCGCTTGTAGGCACCGCCGAGCTCGAGTAGCTCGCCGTGGCTGCCCTGCTCGACGATGCGGCCCTTCTGCATCACCACGATCTGATCCGCTGACATGACGGTTGAAATCCGATGGGCGATGACGAGCGTGGTCCTACCTGCCATCAGATTCAAGAGCGCCTTCTGCACCAACGACTCCGAATAAGTGTCGAGCTGCGAGGTCGCCTCGTCGAGAATCAGGATCGGAGCGTTTTTCAGCAGCGCCCTCGCGATCGAAAGACGCTGGCGCTGTCCGCCGGAGAGCTGCTGGCCCGACTCGCCGATCAGGGACTCGTAGCCGTCGGTGAGCTCCATGATGAACTCATCGGCATAGGCGGCGGCCGCAGCCTCGCGCACGCGCTCGATCGGCATCTCGGTGTGGCCGTAGGCGATGTTGGCGCGCACCGTGTCGTTGAAGAGAATCGTCTCCTGTGAGACAAGCCCGATCAGCGAGCGCAGGTTCTGCAGCGGCAGCCCGCGAATGTCGACCCCATCGATGCGGATCGCCCCCTCGACAGGGTCGAAGAACCGCGGTAGCAGATTGACGACCGTCGACTTTCCGGCGCCGGACGGGCCGACCAGCGCGACGGTCGAGCCGCTTCGAACCTCGAGGGCGAACTCCTCCAGCACGTTGGCGCCGACGCGGTAGGCAAAAGAGACATCGGAGAACGAGATCCCCTCGTCGACCCCCTCGAGCGGTGGCGAGGTTGGGCGATCCTCGATGTCTGAGGGTAGCGACAGCAGATGGAATACCCGCTGCGCTGCCGCCAAAGCCCCCTGCAAGATCAGGTTGACCTTGTTCAGACGCCGGACGGGATCATAAAGCAGAATGAGGTTGGTCAAGAACTGGAGCAGCAGAGGAGTCGTCAGCTGGTCCTGACGAATCAGGTTTGCCGAGTAGACGAGCAGGAAGCAGCCTCCCAGTGCGCTCATCGTCTCGACCACCGGGCTCGAGAAGCTCGACAGGATCTGGGCGCGTAGGTTGACCTTGAGATGGCGGTGCGTGGCGTCGCGGAACCGGGCCAGCTCGAAGTCCTCCATGCCGAAGGCCTTCACGATCCGGTGGCCGCGCACGATCTCGGTCAAGAGCGACGACAGCTCCGCCATCCGCTCCTGGCTACGGTGGCTGGTCAGGCGCATGCCACGGCCGAAACGGTAGATCGGATAGACGATCACGGGTGCGCCGATCAGACAGATCAGGGCGAGCTGCAGATGCGTCGACAACAGCAGCAGCACCAGGAGAATGAGCGTGACGGACTGCTGGAAGAGATCGAGCAGGCGGCTCGAGACCGCGTTCTGCATCTTGTCGACGTCGGAGACGACCCGGCTGTAGAGCTCGCCAGAGCTGTGCTCGGCATGGAACTGACTCGACTGGCGAAGCACGTACTCGCACAGGTCGTTGCGGATGTCGGTAGTGACGCCGAGGCCGGCATGCTGGAAGGAGTAGCCGGAGAAGAACGCCGACATCATGCGCAGCATGTAGACGAAGAAAAACAAGGTCGGCACGAAGAAGACGACGCTCGAAGGCGTGATGCCGAAGAAACTCTTCAGCCCCTCGTAGGCCGTGTCCAGCTGACCGCGTAGATCGAAGGCGCCCAAGGATGGCTCCCCCGGCTCAGCACCTCCACCTCCTGAAAGGCCGATGCCGGCGCTGTCGTTGAAAGGCAGCACCTCGGAGAAGAGCGGCTCGATGAGAGAGACCATCGTCGCCGTTGTCACAGCGTAGGCGAGCATCGAGAAGACGGCGAGAAGCGCCCACCCCAGATAGCGCACGACGTAGTGCCACAGGGACCGCCCCAGGTACATTCGGCGGCTCCCCCGACCGTCACGCAGGCGAGGTCCATGCCATCAGCTGGGGATGCTCCAATGCTCGTCACAGGTGGTCTACTTGCCCCGATTGGAAGCTGCGGGAGTCTACCGGTTTGCGCTATGTTGTCGTCCGAGGTGCGACGTCGCCTATACCTTTGGCTACTGGCTCTAGGAATCGTGGCTGGCGGGCTGCCGGCGCTTCGGTACTACAACGTAACCTGGGACGAGGCGCTCGGGGATTTCTTTTTCGGCGAGCGCTACCTCTCCTTCTTCACTAGCCTCGATCCGGCTTACCTCGACTTCAGCGGCGACCCCTACCCGGCGGGACACGCGCCCGATCTGGATTCTCCGTTCCGCGATCACCCCTGGGAGTACTACCCGGTCACCAACACGCTCGCGGCCGCCGCCTCGATGGTGACGTCGCGTTGGCTAGGCCTCCTAGACCCGTTCGATGGCTTCCACGCCATCAACCTGCCGCTCGTGGCGCTGCTGGTGGTGGCACTGTTCGAGTGGATGCGGCGCTACTACGACAGCCTCGCTGCGGTGGTCGCCTGCGGGCTGCTCCTGACGTCGCCGCGCCTGGTGGTTCACGCCCTGTCGAACATCAAGGACACCCCGGAGATGGTGTTTTTCTCATTGGCGCTGCTCGCCTTCGGCCACGGCTGGCAACGCGGCTCCGCCCGATGGATCGTAGCCGCCGGCCTGGTCTGGGGGCTCGCGCTCGGTACCAAGGCCAACGCGATCTTTGTGCCTCCGATCGCACTCGCCACCGTGCTGGTTGCCACAACACCGGAGGGGCTCGTCGCGCGACTGCGAAAGCTCTGGCCGGCCCTCGGGGGCTCGATCGCGGCCGGCAGCATGCTCTTTCTGGCAAGCTGGCCATACGTCTGGCCGCACCCGATCGAGCGACTCTCGCTACACCTCGACTACATCGGCCTGCGGCTCTTCGCCACCCGGCCCGAGAGCATCGCCTCGCCGATCGGCGCGGTGCTCTTCACGACTCCGCTGCCCTTTCTAGCTCTGGTGACTGGCGGGCTCGTCGTAGCCCTGGTGCGCCGCAGCCGCGAGGTGCGATGGGTCCTGCCGATCGCCTGGATCGGCGTCGTCGTGGGACGGCTCTACCTGCCGAACGCAGTCAACTTCGACGGCGTTCGCCACTTCCTGGAGGCTTTCCCCGCCTTCGCGATCCTCGCCGGCGCCGCTGCATCCTCGCTACGCGATCGCGTCGTCGACTCGGTGGCAGCACCGCGCCGCGTCACCGCCGTCGGAATCTGCCTCGTGGCACTCCTGCCGGGAATCTGGGCGACGGCCCGTTCCCACCCGTTTCAGCTCGGCTACTGGAACACTCTCGCCGGCGGCCTGGCGGGCGCCCGTGCCAGTGGCCAGCCGCAGGCCGGCGATTACTGGGGAACCAGCTACCGGCTGGGCCTGGAATGGCTGAGCCGGCATGCGCCCCGGCAATCCGTCCTCGCCGTGCCGTTGATGCAGCACACCGTCACACTCGTCCTTCAGACGCGCCTCCGCGTAGATATCGACTTGCTCGACATCTCGCGACACGAGGTTCCAGACATCCGGCCCGAGACCTTCACGATGCTCGACGAGGTGTCGCGCCAGCGGCCGGTCTACGTCATGTTCGCGGTACGAGACGACTGGACCAACCCGTTGATCGAGCACTGTCGGCAACGGCTCGAACCGGTGGCTCGTTGGAGCCTCGAGAGCGAGCCGATACTCCTCATCTACCGCTGGTGAGCTGCTAAGATCGCCGCGTCGACCTTCCTACCCGCAAAGCTCCGCGGAGGTTCCCCAAAATGATACGCAAGATCGCCTCATCGGCCCTCGTATTTCTGTTTCTCGCCGCCTCAGTGCAAGCCGCGGAGGACAACTGGCCCTCTTTCCGTGGCGGCAACGCCATGAGCCAGGTGCAAGACGATCCGCGTCTCCCCGACTCGTGGAGCGAGACCGAGAATGTCGCCTGGAAAATCGACGTGCCTGGCCTCGCGTGGTCGTCGCCCGTCATCTGGGGAGACCGCGTGTTCGTCACCAGCGTCGCGAGTGACGGCCAGATCGAAGAGCCCAAGAAGGGCCTGTACTTTGGCGGCAATCGCCCGGAGCCATCCAAAAACGCCCACCATTGGCAGGTCTATGCCTTCGACACGGTGACCGGAGAACAGGTATGGGAGACCACGGTGAAGTCGGGACCGCCCGATTTCGCGCGCCATCTCAAGAACACCTACGCGTCGGAGACACCGACGACCGACGGCGAGCGTATCTACGCCTACTTCGGCAACGTCGGCGTCTTCGCGCTGGATACCAAGGGTGGTGAGGTGATCTGGGAGCACGAGCCCGGCGTGGTCCGCACCCGCTACGGCTGGGGCACGGCCGCGTCGCCGATCCTGCACGGAGACCAGCTCTACGTCGTCAACGACAACGAGGACCAGTCGTACTTCGCCGCGCTCGACAAGAAGACCGGTAAGGAGCTGTGGCGCGCCGACCGCGACGAAGGCTCCAACTGGGCGACCCCCTTCGTGTGGGAAAACCCCCAGCGTACGGAAGTGATCACTGCCGGCACCGACCTCGTCCGCTCCTACGACACAAAGGGCAACCTGCTGTGGGAGTTCGGCGGCATGTCTTCAATCGCCATTCCGCAACCCTTCGCCGCTCACGGCCTGCTCTACGTCAGCTCAGGCTATGTCGGCGACCAGAAGCGGCCGGTATTCGCCATCCGCCCAGGCGCGGAAGGCGACATCAGCCTCGAGAACGGACAGACCTCCAACGAGTGGATCGTCTGGTTTCTGCCCCAGGCGGGCGCCTACAACCCGACGCCGCTGATCTACGGCGACTACTTCTACACGCTGCTCGATCGGGGCTTTTTCACCATGCACAACGCCAAGACCGGTGAAGAGGTCTACGGCAAGCAGCGCATCGAGCGCGGCGCGAGCGCCTTCACCGCTTCGCCCTGGGCCTACAACGGCAAGATCTTCGTCACCAGCGAAGACTGCGACACGTTCGTCATCGACGCCGGCGAGGAGTTCACCGTGGTAGGCAAGAGCTCGCTCGACGACATGTGCATGGCGACTCCAGCGATTGCCGACGGAGCTGTGTACCTACGCACCCGGACCCACCTCTACAAGTTCTCGAAAGGATCGTGAGCGTAGCTAGGGGCTCGACGCCCTTCCGATAACTTTCCCGGAGTCTCCAGTCCATGAGTGAACCCGTTCGTGTTGCCGTAACGGGCGCGGCCGGCCAGATCGGCTACGCCCTTATCTTTCGCATCGCCGCCGGCGAGATGCTGGGCCTTGACCAGCCGATCAGCCTGAACCTGCTCGAGATACCGCCGGCCATGGACGCCCTGCGTGGCACGGTGATGGAGCTGCGCGACTGCGCCTACCCACTCCTGCACGAAGTGGTGGCCTCCGACAACGCTGATGAGGCCTTCACAGGTGTCGATATCGCGATGCTGGTAGGCGCCCGCCCCCGCGGTCCGGGAATGGAGCGCAAGGACCTGCTCTCGGCCAATGGGCAGATCTTCACCGCCCAAGGCAAGGCGCTCAACGACCACGCCAGCCGCGAGGTCAAGGTGCTTGTGGTCGGCAACCCAGCCAACACCAATTGCCTGATATGCAGGTCGAACGCGCCGGACCTGAACCCGCGCAACTTCACCGCCATGACACGACTCGACCACAACCGCGCCAAGATGCAGCTCGCGGAGACAACCTCGAGTCACGTCAACGACGTCGCGAAGATGACGATCTGGGGTAACCACTCGGCAACCCAGTATCCCGACATCAGCCACTGCACAGTACGCGGCGAGGCCGCCGCCGGGCTGGTCGACGAGGCTTGGGTGCGTGACGACTTCATCCCGACTGTGCAACAGCGGGGCGCCGCCATCATCCAGGCGCGGGGCGCCTCGTCGGCCGCCTCTGCAGCCGCGGCGGCCATCGATCACGTCAGCAGCTGGGTGCGGGGAACGCCCGAAGGCGACTGGGTTTCGATGGGCGTGCCGACTGACGGCGCTCACTACGGAGTCGAGGAAGGGGTCATCTATTCCTTCCCCGTCACCTGCTCCGGCGGCGACTGGTCAATCGTCGACGGCCTCGAGATCGACGCCTTCTCGCAAGAGCGGATGGACACGACCGAGGCCGAGCTCTTCGCGGAGCGCGCCGACATCGCCGAGCTGCTCGGAGATGCTGGCTAGGATCCCGGACGCATCTGTAGCCAAGTGTCGGCTGAGCTAGAGAGAATCGCCGAGCTGCGCCAGGAGCTGGTGCGCCACGAAGAGCTCTACCGGCGCGCCCAGCCGGAGATCTCGGATCGTGACTTCGACGCGATGATGGCCGAGCTGGTCGCGCTCGAGAAGCAGCACCCGGGGTCGGTCACCCCCGACAGTCCCAGCCAACGGGTCGGTGGCGAGCCCGTCAAGGGCTTCGCTCAGGTCGAGCACGACCCGGCGATGCTGTCGCTCGACAACACCTACTCGCTCGAACAGCTCGTCGAGTGGGCGGCGCGGATCCGCCGCCTCGAGCCCGAAGCCGACTTCCGCTACGTCGCCGAGCTCAAGGTCGACGGCGTGTCGCTGTCGAGGCGCTACGTGGACGGCATCCTGGTCGAGGCCGCGACGCGCGGCAACGGCCGCGTCGGCGACGAGGTGACGCAAAACGCCAGAACCGTCGCCAGCGTCCCGCTACGGCTGCGCGGAGACGCCCCTCCCCGTCTTCTCGCTCGCGGCGAGCTTTTCATGCCGAACAGCGTCTTCCGGCGGCTCAACGAAGAGCGCGAGGCCGCGGAAGAACCGCTCTACGTCAACCCGCGTAACACCACCGCCGGGTCGGTACGGCTGCTCGATAGCCGCGAGGTCGCCAGCCGCCAGCTCGCCGTCGTGGCCTACGATCTGTTCTCCGACGACGCGGCACCCCGCCACTCCGAGAACCTGGCTCGTCTGGGCGAGTTCGGCTTCGACATCAACCCCGGCTGGCAGCTCTGCGACAGCCTCGACGAGGTGACCGGCTTCATCGAAGACTGGGCCTCCAAGCGCCACGAGCTCGACTTCGAGACCGACGGCGTCGTCGTCAAGGTCGACGATCTCGAACTGCGTGACCGGCTCGGCGCGACCGCCAAGGCTCCCCGTTGGGCGGTTGCCTATAAGTATGCGGCCGAACAGGCCGAAACGACCGTGGTCGATATTGGCGTACAGGTCGGGCGCACCGGTGCACTCACCCCGGTCGCCTATCTCGATCCGGTCTTCATCGGCGGCACCACCGTCCAGCGCGCGACGCTCCACAACTACGAGGATCTCGCCCGCAAGGACGTGCGGGTCGGCGACACCGTAGTGGTCGAGAAGGGCGGCGACATCATCCCCAAGGTCGTCGAGGTGCGTCTCGACGCACGCTCCGACGAGTCGGCACCCTTCGAGCTCCCGGCCTTCTGCCCGGTGTGCGACGACCCGGTTCACAAGTTCAATGGCGAGGTCGCGCTACGCTGCATCAACGCCGCTTGCCCAGCAATCGTGCGCGAGTCGATCCGTCACTTCGTGTCGCGCAATGCCATGAACATCGAAGGCATCGGCGAAAGGATGGTGGATCAGCTGATCGAGGCCGACCTGGTGGTCGACTACACGTCCCTGTTCGGCCTGCAGATGCCGTCGCTCATCGAGCTCGACCGTTGGGGCGAGAAGTCCGCGGACAACCTACTGGCGGAGATCGAAGGCGCCAAGGGGCGCGAGCTGTCCGGACTAATCTTCGCGCTCGGGATCCGCTTCGTCGGCGAGCGCGCGGCCCGTCTCCTGGCACGGCGCTTTGGGGATCTCGACGCAATCGCCCGAGGCTCGATCGAGGAGCT
The DNA here is from genome assembly GCA_036337765.1 of Acidobacteriota bacterium. Lineage (GTDB taxonomy): Bacteria > Acidobacteriota > Thermoanaerobaculia > Multivoradales > Multivoraceae > JAYZDP01. Next base: position 8,405 of record JAYZDP010000097.1, on the reverse strand, counting down.
GATCGAAATCGACGGCATCGGCGACGTCGTTGCCGCGAGCGTCCGCAGCTTCTTCGACGACGCCGGCAACCAGGGTCGAATCGAGAGGCTGAAGGCGGCAGGCGTTTGCTTCGACAACGTCACCGACCCGCCGCAGGAGGAAGCAAGGCTGGAGGGGAAACGGTTCGTTCTCACCGGCACCCTGGCCAACCGGAGCCGGCGCGAGGCCAAGGCCCGGATCGAAGAGCTTGGCGGCTCGGTCTCGGCATCGGTCTCGAAGAAGACCGACTACCTCGTCGCCGGGGACAAGGCGGGCAGCAAGCTCGCCAGGGCGCAGACTCTCGGCATCGAGGTCCTCGACGAGGCGGGCCTCGAAGCGCTACTTGTCGACAGCTCGCTCGCGGCCGACCAGAAGAGCTACATGCAGAAGTCGTCGAGCCACGGGCTATCCCCTTTCGTCTCAATCCTTTGCGAGACGAAACGCAAGGCTAGCACGGGCCCCCTCGGGGTCCGACGATCTCTAGCAGTCGTAGTAAAGGGCGAACTCGTGCGGATGCGGGCGCAGCCGCAGCGGGTCAATCTCCTCTTCACGTTTCCAGCTCAGCCACGCCTGAATCAGATTCTCGGTGAACACGTTGCCTTCGAGGAGGAAGCCTTGGTCCGCCTCGAGTGCATCCAGGGAGCCGTCGAGCGTGGCCGGCACTGTGTTGGTCTGCGCCAGCTCATCGGCCGTCATGTCGTAGATGTTGCGATCGAGCGGAGCGCCCGGATCGATTCCCTTCTGAATGCCATCGAGCATCGCCATGAGCATGGCACTCCACGCCAGGTAGCCGTTTGCCGAGGGATCCGGGCAACGAAACTCGAGACGCTTCGCCTTCGGGCTGTTCGAGTACATCGGGATCCGGACGGCCGCCGAGCGATTGCGCTTCGACACCGCCAGGTTGACCGGGGCCTCGTAGCCAGGCACGAGGCGTTTGTAGCTGTTGGTGGTGGGTGCAGCGAAGGCCAGAATGGCGGCCGCGTGCTTGAGAATCCCGCCTGCGGCGTGCAGCGCCATTTCCGACAGACCGGCATAGCCGTCACCGGCGAACAGCGGCACCCCGTCCTTCCATAGCGACATGTGGGTGTGCATGCCGGAGCCGTTGTCCTCGAAGACCGGCTTGGGCATGAACGTGACCGTCTTGCCTGCCTGAAGGCCGACGTTCTTGACGACGTGCTTGTACCACATGAACTGATCGCACATCTGCAGCAGCGGTGCGAACTGCATGTCGATCTCGGCCTGGCCACCGGTGCCGACCTCGTGGTGGTGGGCCTCGACGACGATGCCGAGCGAGCGCATGGTGTTGACCATGTCGCCGCGCAGGTCGCTGTAGGTGTCGGTCGGGCTGACGGGGAAGTAGCCGCCTTTGTACGAGGGCTTGTAGCCCAGGTTCGGCTCCTCGAAACGTGCCGTATTCCAGGCACCCTCGACCGAGTCGATCTCGTAGAAGCCGCCGTTCTGCGTCTGGTCGTAGCGGACTTCGTCAAAGATGAAGAACTCCGGCTCAGGGCCGACGAAGCAGGTGTCTGCCAGGCCGGTCGAGATCAGGTGCGCGTTCGCCTTGTTGGCAACCGTGCGCGGATCCTTCTCGTAGGGCTCGCGGGTCACGGGATCGACGATGTTCGCGATCAGCGAGGCCGTGGGCTCACGGAAGAAGGGATCGATCTTTGCGGTCTCGACATCCGGCACGGCCAGCATGTCCGACTCGTTGATGTTCTGCCAGCCGCGGATCGACGAACCGTCAAACCCTAGGCCGTCTTCGAAGATCCCCTCGTCGAGGGTCTCAGTTGGATAGGTGCAGTGCTGCCAGGTCCCGAGGAGGTCGACGAACTTCAGGTCGACCGCTTCGGCACCGTTGTCCTTGGCAAACTCAAAGAACTCCGATGGTGTCATCTCGACTCGTCTCCTGTTTCGCGCTATCTGCGTGGTGTACTGGGGGGGATCCCCGACTATTCTCCGACCGCTTCAACTCCTCGCTCGCCGGTGCGGATGTGCACGCACTCGTCGAGGCTGGTCACGAAGATCTTGCCGTCGCCGATGGAGCCCGTGCAGGCGGCACCGATGATCGCTTCGATGGTGGCCTCGACGAAGTCTTCGTTGACCGCGGTGTCGAGTCGGACCTTCTTCAGCAGGTTGATCTCGTACTGAACTCCCCGATAGGTCTCTTTGTGGCCACCCTGTTGACCGGCACCGAGGGCGTTGAAAACCGTCATCCGGTTCACCTGAGCGTCGAACAGAGCCTGCTTCACTTCGGGAAGCTTTCCGGGCTGGATCATACACGTAATGAGTTTCATCTTCTCGACCTCTCACTACTGGGTATTGAAGATCTGCAAGCCACTGTATGCCTCCATGCCGTGCTCGCTGATGTCGAGTCCACGGATCTCGTCTTCCTTCGTAACACGCAGGCCGGTGAGAGCCTTGAGCGCGCCGAAGAGGATCAGGCCGGTGCCGAACGCCCAGGCGCCACCTACCCCGTGTGCGCTCACACAACCGACCGGATCGTCGATGTGCAGCACACGATCGATGAAGCCGAGGCCCTCGAGCCAGCCACCACCGTCGTCGAGCAGGAGTGAGCCCCAGGCCCACTTGCCGAAAATCGGGTAGATGAAGCAGCAGATGACGACGCTGTAGCAGAGGTACGAGACGAACTTGGTCCGCTCGGCGACGGTGCCCGACACGATCGTCGCCGCCGTGGCCGCAAAGACGGTCTGAAAGATCCAGAAGGTGAAAGGTCCAGTCACTCCCAGTCACGCCCTTGAGCGCGAACAACGACGTACCGAACCAGCCGTTGCCGGTCGCGCCGAACATCAGGCCGAAGCCGACCCGGAAGAACACCAGAGACCCCAGCGAGAAGTCCATGAAGTTCTTCATGATGATGTTCACGGCGTTCTTCGCCCTGATGAAGCCTGCCTCCAGGAAGGCGAAACCTGGCTGCATGAACATCGCCATGAAGGCGGCCACACAGGTCCAGACGCTGTTGAGATTGCCCTACAGAACCTCTACAGAGGACTCTTCCTGGGCTCCAACGACCTAGGCTCCTCGCTGAACAAGCGCCAATGGAAGCCACACAACTTGGTGACGTCTCCTCATTTCAAATGCCCCTTTACCCTTCTTTGAGATCGTGGGCCGACCCGATGCCGAACCCATCAGGGCACTAGCGCAACGCTCGTGCCAGCTCTCGGCCGAACTGCGACCGCGGCCTTATCTCTCTGGCTCGAAGATACTTAGGGGGCACTCACGCGTCGGACCGGCAAACTACCTGGAGCCAGAAAAGAGACGATTTCGTCGGTTTCAGATGTTCGGCACACAGATTAGTCCTCTCGGGCAGTCGCTGTGTCCGCTCGTGCGAGAAAGACGAACCCCGGGGCGACCCACTCCGCCAGGTATTCGCCAGAGGCGACCAGCCTCTCCGCCAGGGCCGCGGCCTCGACGGGCTCAAACGGCCAGGTCGCGTCATCGAATCGCAGCAAGACCCGGTCCGCGACGATCTCGTCCAGCGGTCGCAGCACCTGGAGCGGCCGCTCACCGAGATGGGGCACCAGACACGCCGTCGACACCGAGAGCACGAGCGCGGCGATCACTAGCCACACCCGCCAGGGCCGCGCCGCCAAAGTGGAGAAACGAGGCGACTCGACACCGACGACTGCAGCCATAGCCGCGAAGCCGAGGGCCGGCAGCCCGTAGTACCCGCCCAGCCCGGCCTGTAGCGGCAGTCCGCTGGTGGTGTTCAAGAGGAGCGGAGACAGCACCAGGGTCCAGGCCCATCTCGACGCGAGTGGCAAGAAAAGCAGGCCGACGAAGAGCTCGACGACAGCCCTATCGGACAGGGTGGCGGCTAGCTGGAGGGGCTGTGTCCCGACGCCAACAACGATCCCGCCGAGGCCGTCTCCCCATGCATCCCAACGGCTGAGAAAGCGGTAGTCGCTGGGGGCACCGAACGCGGGCATCCAGACACCGACGGCCAACACGAGCCAGGCCGTGGAAACAAACACGACCCCTGCCGCCCGCAGCCACCGCCGTTCGCCGAGGGCGAGGTAGGCGGCGAAGCCCACAAGGTAGAAGGCTACGTCCTCCTTGATCGACAGGCACCCTACGACGAGCAGCCAGAATACGGCCCGACAGCCGGAGCGGTGAGCCAGGAACAGGGTCAGTACGCCTAGCGGCAGCAAGCCCTCGACATGAAAGCCGTACTCGACGCTCGTGACCAGGATCGGCGCGTTGAGAAAGAGCAGGCAGATCAGGTTCGCGGAGCCGAGCGTGGCCCCGGCACCGCGAAGTAGCCGCCACAGTGGAAACACTGCGGCCCAGATCACAACGGGATACAGAACGACGAGCAGATACGGGGTGGCAACGACCGCGCGCAGCGGCACCAAGGCCAGCAGGACCGGTGAGAAGTGCTCCGCCAGAAAGCTGCCGCCGAGAATTGGGCTGTCCAGCCAGCCTCCTCCTGTCGGGGCCAGGGCCAGGTCGAAGACCGAGAAGTCGTGAGAGAAGGTCTGAAACGACCAGTGGCGCGTCAGCGAGACCAGCAGCAGAAAGGCGAGCATCGTCCCCGACGCGACGGGAAAGAATCGACGGTGCCCCAAGACGCACTCCCCGCGCGCCACCAACGCCGCGATCCGCTCGGCGGGCTGGCGGTGGACAACGACGAACAGAATTGCCGCGATCCACCCGATAGTCGCCGGCTCCCGGAGACGGTCGAGGCCCCAGCGATCCTGCGTCAGGTTCAGCGCGACCAGCACCGACATGGCCGTAGCCGTGCCGGCCAGCGCCAGAAAACCACCGCGAACCCACGCCAGTGGGTCGCGCGCTGGAGCGATAGGAACCACGCCCGGCCACCCTACAGACGCACCCGCTACGCACGCGGGTCAGGTTCTGAGACAATCTCCGCCCGTGGCAGACCAAGCTCCTATTCTCGTCATCGATGACGAGGCCGGCTCACGCGAATCGATGGCGATCGCGCTCGAAAAGGCGGGCTTCGTGGTGCGCACCTTCGACGACGCAGCCAAGGCGCTCGCCTATCTCGACGAGAACTCCGGGGTCCGCCTGGCGATCTGCGACGTCAAGATGCCGGGAATGGACGGACTGGCGTTTCTGAACCAGGTTCGGGAGCGCGACCTCGATCTGGGCGTCATGCTGGTGACCGGCTTCGGCTCCATCGAATCGGCCGTCGAAGCCATGCAGGTCGGCGCCGACGACTACCTGACCAAACCGGTCGACCTTTACGAGCTACGCCAGCGCGCCGCCAATCTGGTCGAGAACCGGCGTCTTACCGAGGAAGTGAGTGAGCTTCGCCAGATGCTCGACAAGCGCTACGGCTTCGAGTCGATCATCGGCAGCTCGGCGCCGATGGAGCGGCTCTTCGAGCAGATGAAGGTGGTCGGACCGACCCGATCGACGGTGCTAGTCGTCGGCGACAGCGGTACCGGCAAAGAGCTGGTCGCCAACGCGCTGCACCAGAGCAGCCCACGGCGAAACGAGCGTTTCCTCGCACTGAACTGCGGCGCAATCCCGTCCGACATCCTCGAGAGCGAGCTCTTCGGCCACGAGAAGGGCGCCTTCACCGGTGCGATCGGCCGCAAGATCGGCAAGTTCGAGCTCGCGCACAAGGGAACTCTGTTTCTCGACGAGATCTCGGAGCTCTACCCCGAACTGCAGGTCAAGCTACTACGCGTGATCGAGGAGCGTCAGGTGATGCGCGTCGGCGGCGGCGACCTGATCGACGTCGACTTTCGGCTGGTCGCCGCCACCAACCGCGACCTCGACGAGGAGGTCGCCGCGGGCCGGTTCCGCGAAGACCTCTACTACCGGCTGAAAGTGGTGGTTCTCAAGCTCCCTCCCCTGCGCCAGCGGGTCTCGGATCTACCGGCGCTGAGCGAGCACTTCCTCGCCCAGTTTTGCGCCGAGCACGGCAAGCCTGAGATGCGCCTCTCGGCCCAGGCCCTCGACACCTTGGCCCAGCACCGCTGGCCCGGCAACGTACGCGAGCTGCGCAACGTCCTCGAATCGCTTGTCATCTTCCACCCCGGCGGTGAGATCCTCGCCGAGGAGCTCCCTGCCGAGATCCGCGGCGCTTCCCCGACCCCCATCATCGACGCCCCATCGGTGCAGAGCACCTTCGGCTCAACGAAGACCATGGCTGACATCGAGCGCCAGGCGATCCTCGAAACCCTCAAGCGCACCGGCGGCAGGCGCGGGGAAGCAGCTAGAGTCCTGGGTCTCGGCCTACGGACGCTGCAGAGGAAGCTGAAGGACTACCGGGCCCAGGGCCTGCTGGAGGAGTAGATGGACGTCCCGAGTGAAGTGCTGATCCACAACTCAACGATCGGAATGAAAGGCGAAGAGGCCACTCTTCTCAATATCAACGACGGCTACTACGAGGTCAACGTCACCTTCGGCTCGGCGATCCATCGCCTGCTGCTGCCGATCTCGCAGACAGTGATGATCTCTAAGGACGAGGAAGAGATCTTCGACTCCGAGACGGACATCGAGCGCTAGGCGGGTCTGAGGGAGAACTCCCAAGATGAGCCGGCGACTCGCGATAATACTGAGTGCCACGGTGCTCGCCTGTACTCCGAGCGGCCCCGAGACCGCGTCGACGGGAGGCGCGATCCTAGAGCCCAGGGAGGAGCCTGAGGCCTCAACGCGGGACAACGCCGTGATCGAGCTTCAAGGCACCGAGGAAGAGCTCGACCTCTGGAAGCTGCGTGACGCCTCTGGAGATCCTGCCCGCGAACCGGGGTTGATCGATCTCTCGAGGTTTCAGGGCCGGAGCGCCATTCCGACCTTCTTCGGTGTACCGGCAGCCATCACCCCTTTAGATCTGGTCGCAGGCGAGGTCGAGGTAGCGATCATGGGGGCTGCCATCGACATGGGCGTCGGTATGCGTGGAGCCGGTGAGGGTCCAAGAGCCTTCCGAGCCGCATCCGACAGTCTCGGTGCAGTGCTGCCACACATGCATGTGATGGTGAGTTGGGGCCAGGAGCTGACTGTCGCCGACTACGGCGACGCTCCGATCGACAACCTCAGCACCGAGCGCAGCGTGGGGCCGGTGAGGCGAATGGTGCGCGAGATCGCGGAGGCCGGCGCCATCCCGATCATCATCGGAGGCGACCACTCGCTCGAGTATCCGAACGTCGCAGGTGTTACAGACGTCTACGGCAAGGGCAACGTCGGAGTTGTTCACTTCGACGCGCACTACGATGCCGGCGACATCCGCAACGGCCATCTGATTTCGCATGCTCAGCCGGTCAGGCGACTCGTCGAGGAAGGACATGTACGCGGCGATCAGTACATCCAGGTGGGCTTGCGCGGTTACTGGCCCGGCGAGGACGGGTTCAACTGGATGCGCGAGAACAACCTGCGCTACCACACCATGGTCGAGATCGAACGCGACGGTTGGCCGCCCGTGGTGGAGCGCGTACTCAACGAGGCCAACGAGCTCGCCGAGCACCTCTACGTTTCCTTCGACATCGACGTGCTGGATCCCGCGTACACGCCGGGCACCGGCACACCCGAGCCTGGCGGGCTCACCACGCGGGAGATCTTCCCGATCGTGCGCACCCTGTGCTCGGAGAACAACCTGGTCGGATTCGATCTGGTCGAGTTCAACCCGCTGGTCGACCCCGGCTACACCACCGGGCTCAATGCCCAGCGCATCGTCCAGGAGTGCCTCACCGGCATCGCGATGCGCAAGAAGGGCCTCGACGCGCGGCACTACTTGAGTCCCCTGACGGCGGGCGACGGGCGCCGGGGCGAGTGAGCCCATGACCACCCACAAGCACGCAACGTCAGCCGGTAGTCCGGCGTCTCCTGGGCGAGGAAGCTCTCGACGCCGTAGTTGATCGCCGAGCTCGAGCCGCCGTTGCGCTTTGTCGCGACTCGCAGCCTCTCGTCGGATCGGGCGAGTCGCTCGAGAACATCGAGAGTGCAATCCGTACTCCCGTCGTCGACGACGACGTGAATGTAGTCGCGGTGGGTCTGCTGGCGAACCGAAGCGATCGTCTGCAGCAGAAGCCGCAGTCGGCCGTTGGCCTCGGTGCCGTAGGTCGGGGTGACGACGAGAACTCTGGACATTCGTCGGGGCGCTGTTCGACGCTGTGGTCGCCCGCGGCGGGCCGTGACACAGGATCTCACTCCTCGTCGACCCCTGCACGCGAGCCGGGTAGGATCCGGTGCGGAGATGACGAAGGTCTTCGGAATCGGGTTCCACAAGACCGGTACGTCGAGCCTCGGAGCGGCACTGGAGGTTCTCGGCTATCGCGTGCGTGCACCAAGATGTCCCTGGTGAAGAGGTGGGCGCAAGACGACGTCGAGCCCGCTCTCGAGCTGGCAGAGTAATACGATGCCTGCAAGGACTTCCCCTGGCCTCTTGTCTTCAAGCACT
>JAYZDP010000096.1:0-14171 GCA_036337765.1 Acidobacteriota bacterium | reverse complement strand
TGTTCAACTTCTTCTCGGCCGCCGTCGATTCGACCGCCATGGCGAGCTGCCCCCGCTGCGGCCGGGAGAAGCTGCCGAAACGCCCATCCACCTTCGCGACTTTGAAGCACCAAGGCGAGGACGAGCCCTCCCCTTTCGAGGGCCTCGATGATGGCAGGATGGAGGGGGCGATGGACGCGCTGATGAGGGAGATGGGCGATCTCGACGAAGACGCAGATCCGGCCCAGGTCGGGAAGTTTTTTCGCCGTTTCGGCGATCTATCGGGACTGGAGATGGGGCCGCGTATGGAGGAGGCACTCTCACGCATGGAGGCGGGAGAGGACCTCGATCAGATCGAGTCGGAGTTCGACGATCTCGGTGACGACGAGTCGTTGGACGAACTGTTCAAGCTCAAGGAGATGGCGCAGGGGCGTCGACAGCTACGTCCTGAGGTGGATCCGGAGCTCTATTTCCTGTAGCGGAACAACGAGGGGACGGCGCTATGAATCGTAAGGCGGTCGGAATCGTCGGGTTGGGGGCCAAGCTCCCTGCTCGCGTGTTCGAGAACGAGGAGTGGACACAGTACGTGGACACCTCGGACGAGTGGATTCGCACACGTACAGGAATCGAGCGGCGACGTATTGCCGGTGACGACGAGACCACCGCGACGTTGGCGCTCGGCGCGGCACGCGAAGCGTTGCAAAGTGCCGAGCTAGACGCAAGTCAGCTCGACGAGATCATCGTGGCCACGGATACCCCTGAAGTCTATCTGCCGGACACCGCCTGTTTCCTTCAGCAGGGCCTGGGTGCGAGGACGATTCCTGCTTTCACCCTTGGCGGCAGTGGATGCGCCGGCTTCATCCAGGCACTGGACATCGCAACGTCTCGGATCCGAGACCGCGGGGGGCGTGTCCTTGTTGTCGGGGTGGAACTCCTGTCAAGGATCATGGACTGGCGCGATCGCAACACCTGCGTGCTCTTCGGTGACGCCGCGGCTGCGGCCATCCTCGGTACCGAGCGACCGATCTGCGAGCTGATGGCGGGCACCTGCGGAACCGACGGCGAGCAGATCGACATCCTGAAACTCGAGGTCGGTGGAACCCGTACTCCGGTAACCATGGACCTAGTGCAGGCTCGGCAGCATCGCAACATCGTCATGAAGGGGACCGAGGTTTTCCGACACGCCGTATCTCGCATGTCCCAAGCGTGCTCCGAGGTTCTAGAGGCGCTGGATCTGCAGGTCGATGACGTTGACCTTGTGATCCCCCACCAAGCCAATCTGCGCATCATCCGCAGCGTGGCCCGATCCGTCGGCGTACCGATGGAAAAGGTCTACACCAACGTCGAGCAGTACGGCAACACCGGATCGGCCTCGGTGCCACTCGCACTCTACGAGGCGCACAGTGGAGGCCGCATCGCCCCAGGCTCGGTCGTTCTGCTGACCGCGTTCGGTGCGGGCTTTCACTGGGCGGCTGCGGTCCTGCGCTTTTCCGAGGTCTGAGTGGATGATCAAGTCTCTCCAGAGCTTCTTCGATCGCCATCTCTCTGACGCCGACAACCTTGAGCCCGAGTTCCCCGAGCGCCGACTGCGCCTCGCCACGGCCGCGCTTTTCGTCGAGATGATTCGTGCCGACTTCGAGGTCACCGGCACTGAGCGCGCCAGCCTCGAGAGCGAGGTGCGGGAGGCACTCGAGCTCGACGCTCAGGAGGCCCGCGAGCTGATCGAGCTGGCCGAGAAGGAGGCTGGCGAGTCGATCGAGCTCTTTCAGTTCACCCGGCTGATCGACGCTGACTACGACCCGCAGCAGAAGGTGGAACTCGTCGAGCGTCTGTGGCGGTTGGCCTTCTCCGATGCGCGCATCGACACGCACGAGGAGCACTTGGTGCGCAAGGTGGCGAACCTACTTCACGTCTCCCACAAAGAGTTCATCAGCGCGAAGCAGCGCGCCCGGGCCGCGCTCAGCTGAGCTGAAAGTCGGCGATGATCGGCAGGTGGTCGCTGGCCATCTTCGACAGAGCCAGTCGACACCGCCGAGCACGTACCAGACCCAGCCCGCGGTAGTAGATCCGGTCCAGTGGCCCGCGCGGCGACAGCGACGGGTAGGTCTTGATCGGGCGACTCCAGCGGCTCCGCCCTTCGGTTGCGCTCTCGAAGCGGAACACCTGCACAAAGATCGGCTGCAGGCGCGAGCGCCAATCGTTGAAGTCGCCACCGACGACGCAGGGGGGTCCGACGCCCAGCCCCGGGAACTCGTTCGAGCGCACCAGGATTCCCGCCTGCTTGTCACGCTCACGCGCCGACAGACCGAGGTGAAGATTGAACACCTCGACGTCGCGACAGGTGCCGTCACCGAGCGGCACGTCGAGGGTCGTGTGCTGGCAGCCGCGGCGCTTGCGACCGCCTATCGTGAGGTCGATGTTGCGCTCGCGCGTGATGGGAAAGCGGCTCAGGGTCGCATTGCCGTACATCCCCTTGCGCAGGGTCACGTTTCGACCCAGGACGTAGTGCTCGAAGTGCAGCCGCTCGGCAAGCTCGGCCGCAAGGTTGAGCTCGCGAGAACGAGGCACTCCATCGTCGACCTCCTGCAGCAGCGCGACGTCGGGAGCGTAATGGTCGATGATTCCCGCCACACGATCGGGTCGGAACAACCGGTCGACGCCGATCGCACGATGGATGTTGTACGTCAGGACGCGGAACTGCATTGAATCCAGGTCCCCTCGATCGCCGCGGACAACTACCGGTTGGGCTTGTGTTCTCGCGAGAAGTACTCGCGGCTCATCCCAGCGACGGTGCCCGCCAACAACAGCAGGGCGAGCAGGTTCGGAAGAGCCATCAACCCGAGCGCCACGTCACCGAAGTCCCATACCGTCTGCAGTGGAAGCAGCGAGCCTAGGAAGAAGAAGCCAATGTACGCCCAGCGATACCCCCGTACCGCCCCTGAACCGAACAGATACTCCGTCGCCCGATCGCCGTAGTACGACCACGAGATGGCCGTCGACACGGCGAAGAGCAAGACGGCGAAGGTGACGATCAGATCTCCGCCGTCTCCGGGGAGTCCAGCACGAAAGCCACTGGCCGTCAGCGGCGAGCTGGTCAGAAGCGCCTTGCCCGTGACGCGCAGGCCCGAGTCGGCCGCCGACACAGCTCCATCAGCCGTGATCTCGATCGTACCGCTCCACGGTTCACCGGCCGCATCGACCAACTTCGCGTCGTCGATCGCCGCCTGGAGGTAGACAAAGCCCGCGCCAGCGGCCCTGCCGTTCTCGACGGTCACTTCGGTCGCACCGCTGCGAGCACCCCGTTCTTCCCAAAGCGACTGCAGCTCCGAGTCCGCCGGGCTCTCGGCGAAGACCGCTTCGACAGCACCGAGACCGAGCGTCTGCGTCTCCTTGTCTTTCCACACGCCTGAGACGAGGATCACGAGGCCGGTCATCGAGCAGATCACCAGCGTGTCGATAAACGGACCCAGCGACGCCACCAGGCCCTCACGCACGGGCTCAGAGGTCTTGGCCGCGGCGTGCGCGATGGGCGCACTACCTTGCCCCGCCTCGTTGGAGAACAGCCCGCGCCGGATTCCCCACATCAGCGTGATCAGAAACGAGCCCGCGGCACCGCCGACCAGCGGCTCCGGGGCGAAGGCCTGCTGAAAGATGAGGGCGAAGGCGGTAGGCACCTGCCGGATGTGGATCATCAGAATGATCAATGCAGCGCCGACGTAGAGCAGCGCCATGAAAGGAGCGAGGATGGCGGTCACTCGCCCGATCCGCTGGATCCCGCCGATGATCACCATGCCGACGATCGAGGCGAAAACGGCCGCCGTCACCACTGGAGGAATGCCAAACTGGCTCTCGACCTGCACTGCCATGGTGTTGGCCTGGTTCATGTTCCCGGTCGCGAAAGAGCAGATCACCGTGAACATTGCAAAGGCCCCAGCCATCCACTTCGCCCACGAGCCCAGACCCATCTCCATGTAGTACATCGGCCCCCCGGAGACCGAGCCGTCGGCGTTCACCTTGCGGTACGCCAGGGCGAGCGTGCACTCCGCGTACTTCAGCGCCATGCCGAAGAAGGCCGTCACCCACATCCAGAACAGTGCACCAGGCCCGCCGAGGCGGATGGCGATGGCCACTCCGGCGATGTTGCCGATGCCGACCGTCGCCGACAGCGCCGTGGTCAGGGCCTGGTAGTGCTTGAGATCCCCCTCGTCGTTCGGATCGTCGTAGCGACCCTGTGCGATGTCGATCGCGTGCTTGAAGCCACGGACCTGAATGAAACCGAAGCGCAGCGTGACGAACAGCCCGGTTCCCAACAGAACGATCGCGAACAGTGGCGCCTGCGGGGGCCAGTTCAGGATGTAGGTGTTCAGGAACGAGTTGATCGGATCGAGAACCGTGCTGACGGTGTCCGCGATCCAGGTCGAGAGGCTCTGCAGCATCCGATTCTCCTCTGGGCGCGCGACGCCGCGGGGTGCGCGTCGACGGTGGCGATGGCGATCCTGGGCTCCGCCGACCAAAGTCGGGCCCGCGAAAGTCTAGCAGTCACCAGAGCGTCGAAAAGCGTGGGTCACGATGCCAGAAGGGAGTTCCCAAGCTGGTGGAATCTCCGCCGCATCGGCAACAGATCGTAGAGCGGATCGGTGCGGTGAGCGAGCAGCACGAGCACGGCTCGGTTAGCGGGATCCATCCAGAGGCTCGTCCCTGTAAAACCAATGTGACCGAATGCAGATGTCGATAGACCCGGCCCGGCCGATCCCCGCCCTCGCCGCCGTGCCCACCCGAGCGCGTACTCCCCGCGCCCGGCCAGCGCCCGCCGCGTCAGGTCGCGATCCAGGGGTCCCCGGCCTGACAGCGAGCGCAGCCAAGCGCGGCCCAGGCCCAGCGCGGCGTCCAGGCTCACGAACAGGCCGGCGTGCCCGGGAAGGTCGCCGAGAAAGCGGGCATTGCCATCCTGCGGCTCTCCCCATCGCACCGGCGGCCCCGCCGCGACGCGGATTCCCATGGCCCTGGCGATAGCCACTTCTTGACCGTTGTCACAAGCGCAGGCCGCGACGTCGCTACGGCGGCCTGGGGTTAGCTCCAACGGGCCGAGGCATAGGGGCTGAGCAACGAACCGATCGAACAGCCTCGACAGTGATTGACCTGTCGCGGTCTCGGCCAGCAGCCCCCAGGCGATATAGCCGAGGTCGCTATAGAGCTCGGCCGCCCCAGCCGAGGATAGGCTGCCGCCCTGCAGCAGCCTCGTCACCCGAGAACGCCGCCGGCAGCGCCGATAGAGCGGCGCCCACGCCGCGAGTCCCGACCGGTGCCGAAGCAGGTCCTCCAGCCGGTGTCGGGCGAGATCCGGCGAACAGCGCTCCCACAACTCACCCACTCGAGTGTCGAGCGAAAGCAGCTGCGCTCGATGCAGCTGTAAGGCCAAGGTCGCGACGAACGGTTTCGTCAGCGAGGCCGCGTCGAACAGGAGCTGTCGGTGCCCGACGTGGCGCGGCCACGAGGCCGCCGCGGCTCGGACGCCGACTCTCGCTACCGCGGCGGCGGCCGTGCTGACCGTGCCGGCGTCGACCTGGCTGCGGAGAAAGCTCTCGATCGCCCGGGCGCGGCCGCCCGCCATCGCTACGCCCGGTTCCAAGCCCTGGGATCCATCTCGTAGGGCAAAGAGGTCAGGTTCTCAGGGCCGTCGGGACCGATCCGCACCATGTCCTCCAAGCGCACAGCCCATCCGGCCTCGGGATCGTACAGCCCAGGCTCGAGGGTGACCAAGTCTCCTTCCTCGATGCGTCCGGCCTCCGGCGACGACTCGCGGCGAAACTCGGGATACTCGTGCACCTCGTAGCCCACACCGTGCGCCAGTCCATGGACGTAGCCCCTGGTGGTCGATTCGTCGGTCAGGACGGTGGGATAGCCGAGGTCCTCGAAATGACGACAGACCGCCCTCTGGACATCCCAGCCGCGGGTACCAGCAACAGTTCGAGCGTAGGCGAGATCCAACGCCTCCCGGACCGCGCCCCACGCGGTTGCAAGCTCCCGCGGCGGCGTTCCGACGCAGAACGTGCGAGTGCAGTCGGCAAACAGTCGGCGCGCGGGAAAGAGATCGACGATCAGTGACTCTCTGGCAGACAGCACGGTTTCGTCGTCACCTGTGTTGTGAGGCACCGCTCCCTGCGCGCCCGGCGCGATGAGGCTACCCTCCGGTTGTCCGAGACCGTTGGCCGCCATCACCACGCCGACCTCCCGGCGCAGATGCCCGACACGGAGCCGTGAGCCCTCGGACCACAGCTCGTCGCCGCGCACCTCAGCCGCCCTGAGGATTGCAGCTAGGCGCCGGAACGCATCTCCAGTGATCCCCGCGACCGCGCGCATCTCCTCTATTTCGGCCGCCGATTTCAACTTTCGGAGGCGTCGGACCACCTCCTGGCCATCGGTGAAGCTCCAGCCGTCAGTGCGCAGTCGGGCCAGGGCCTCTTCCATCACGCCGACCGCCTGGTGGCCTGCCACAGCGACCCGGCTCGGCGAGAGGCCCGTAGCTAGAAACGCACGACCCAGCACCCAAGACCAGAAGTCTCCTCGACTCGAGGACTCCCGCGCGGCACGTGGTACCTCGAGATCCTCGGGCGACAACAGCTCGAGCCCAGAAGCCGCGGCCTCTTCGCGCTCGATGGGCGAGAGAAATCCCAGTCGCACCCCGTCCTCGCACACCAGGACAAGACACTCGCCAACCCTCACGTCGCCGACGAAGGGGGCGACGTCCGGGTCTGCCGAACTCTCGGCGACGACTAACAACGTGGACGCTCCGAGCGGGCGCAGCAGCTCGGCGATCCGACGCGTTGGTCCGTGACGCTCCGCCAAGGCTCTACGGCTCCAGACCCTGCCGCCTCAGGTGTTACGGCGGATGAGATCCTCGAAAGCCGGCTTCGGCATGGCCCCCATCATCCGATCAGCGACCTGTCCGTCCTTGAAGAGGATGAATGTCGGGATGCTCGAGACCTGATAGTCGATGGCCAACTGCTGGCTCTGGTCGACGTCCAACTTGGCGACACGGACCGCACCGTCGAGCTCTTCTGCGAGCTCTTCGAGGACCGGAGCGACCTGCCGGCAAGGCCCGCACCAGCTCGCCCAGAAGTCGACCAGAACCGGCACTTCCGAGCCGAGCACCTGGGCGCCGAAGTTCTCCGTGTCCACGTTGACGATCTTCTCACTGGCCATGTAGCGAGCTCCTCCTAGCCCCGCGATCCGAAGCTACTGAAATAGTGATTCTGAAACGGTCAGTTGTCGGCCTTGGATTCGGACAGCGACATCGCCTGCTGTCCCGCGAAGTAGCGCCTGGCGACGGCGGCGTCGCGTCCGATCTGCTCCGAGAGCTCCATCATACTCGGGAATCGCTGCTCTTCACGGAGCCGCTCGTAGAAGTGCAACTCCACCCGCTGGCCGTACGCATCGGCGTCGAAATCGAGCAGATGACTCTCGACGACGAGCGCGCTGCGAGCTTGCACCGTGGGCCGCACACCGATGTTGGTCACCGCGTCGAAGACCTGCGGTTCGGCTGCCAGGCGGGCGCGGCAGGCGTAGACCCCCGACAGCGGAACGAGAGCGTTGTCGGTGGCGACATTCAGGGTGGGCCAGCCGAGCTTGCGACCCACCTGCTCGCCCCGGGCGACAAGCCCTGTGATCTCGTATGGGCGCCCGAGGAGCCGGCGCGCCAGCTCCACATCCCCTGAGCTCAGAGCGGTACGAATCCGCGTGCTCGACACCGCTTCTTGGAGATAGCTGACCTCCTCGACTGCGAAGGCCGAGAACCCGAAGCTCTCCCCCATCTGGCGCAGCAAGGACAGATCCCCGCCGCGGCGATGTCCGAACGCGAAGCGCGAGCCAACGTAGATCTCCTTCGCATCGAGACGCTCGTGCAGGAAGTCCCGCACGAAGGAGCGGGCCGGTAGGCGCGAGAACTCCGGCGTGAAGCGGATGAGGACCAGCGCATCCATGCCCGCGTCTTCGAGTAGCGCGACCTTCTGCGCCGCCGTCGTCAGGCGGCGAATCGGGACCTCGGGTCGAAGCACGCAGAGCGGATGTGGATCAAAGGTCACGACCGCCGCCAGCAGACCCGTTTCCCGGGCGCGGCCCCTCAGCAACTCCAGGACACTGCGCTGGCCCAGATGGATGCCGTCGTAGTTCCCGATGGTGGCCACTACACCTCGCGGCAGCTCTGGCGCGTGCACTGCGTCGTGAATCACAAGCATTGGGCTGTCCCTTCTTCCGCGTGCTCGGCACTGGAGACGATGTGCCCGATGATGTCGTCGGCATAGGCATCGACGACCTCTACCTGGGCGAAAGTCCCCGGCTGCGCCGTTCCATCGGCGAGGAGAAGGCGACCGTCGATCCCTGGCGCAAGGCCCTCGTGGCGGCCTTCGAGCAGGTGCTCAGTCTCGCTGGACACGCCCTCTACGAGTGTCAACAGGGTGGACCCGACGAGTCTCTTTCGCCGCGCGAGGGAATGCGGTCTTTGAACCTCGAGAAGGCGGTGGTGGCGCTGCGCGGCTACCTCGCGCCCCACGCGCCCAACCAGATCGGCAGCGGGTGTGCCGTCCTCAGGGCTGAATGTGAAGCCACCGCAGTGGTCCAGCCCAGCTTGATCGACAAAGCTCTCCAGGTGCCTGAAGTGCTCGTCGTCCTCGCCCGGGAAACCGACGATGAAGGTGCTCCGTAGCCAAATCCCAGGCACGGTCTCACGAGCCGTTTCGAGCTGCTGGAGATAGCGCCGGTCGCTACCGCCGCGGCGCATGGCGCGTAGGATGTCAGGGTGGCTGTGCTGAAGGGGCATGTCGAGGTAGGAGCAGAAGCGCTCCTCGGCGGCCATCAGCGACAGGAGCTCTGGATCGAGTGTCGTCGGGTAGGCGTACAGAAAGCGAATCCAGCGCGCAGTCGTACCGGCGAGCAGGGCCTCGACGAGGCGCAACAGGCCATGGCGGCCGAGGCCCAGATCCTCCCCGTAGCGAGTCGTGTCCTGGGCGACCAGGACCAGCTCCCCGGCACCCGCGGCAACTAGCTCGCGCGCCTCGGTCACCAGGCTCTCGATCGTGCGGCTGCGGAAGCGCCCTCGCCAAAGCGGGATTGCACAGAACGTGCAGGGGTTGTTGCAGCCCTCGGCGACCTTCAGGTAGCCGTATCCGCTCGTCGTCAGCCGCCGGGGATCGCGATGGTCGAACAGGCGCTGAGAGCGGGTGGCCGCAGGTGGGCCGATGTCGCCCCCGAGCCCGACCAGGCCGTCCACCTCCCGCAGATCGTCCAGCGAAATGAAACCGTCGATCTCCGGGATCGCGCTCGCGAGCTCGGCCCCATAGCGATTCACCATGCAGCCGGCCACAAGCAGCTCGGCACCCCGGGCGCCGCGATTCTCAGCTACTTCAAGGATGGTGTCGATCGACTCCTGTTTGGCCTCTTCGATAAAGCCGCACGTATTCACGATCACCGTGTCGGCGTTGGCGAGATCGTCGGTCACGACGTGCCCCTCGGCCTCGAGGCGCCCGAGCATGACTTCGCTGTCGACGTGGTTCTTCGGACAGCCGAGGCTGATCAGGCCGACGCGGCGGCCGCCCGATGACGAGACCGCGCCGATCGCGACCCGCGCGGGCTTGGGCGGAGACTTGGACATGAGGACTGGACTACGTGGCGACGAGCGGCTCTTCCAGGACGGTGGTGGGCCCATCACCGTCAGCAGTCTTCGCCAGCGGCTCTAGACCCGTCAGCAGGTCTTCCATCCACAAGAACTCACCATCCATGACACTCCGAGCCGTCGTGTACTTGATCGGGTCCTCGTTGCGCCACAGGTCGCGGAACAGCTGGTCGATGCGCCGCCGCGAGCTGCGGCAGAATACATCCGCAAGGCGGATCGCTTCCCCAGCGTTGTCACCGCCCCCCGCCTTCATGGCGCTCGCCCTCGACACCGAGGCCGACATCGCAAAGAGCTCGTTGACGATGTCGACGAGGCGAAAGAGGAAGGCCTGCTTGCGGTCGAGCGCGGCCTTGTAAACCAACATGCCGTGGAAGCTCTCCCGCGCCAGCTTGCGGCAGCGCCGCTCGACGTAGCGCAAGTGCCCGGCCAGCTCGCCGAAGCTCGCGAAGCGCGGCCAGCGCCCCCAGCCGAGCCAGCGAGTCGGATACCAGAAGGCATAGAACATCGCGACGCTCGGCAGGGCCAAGAGCTTCTTGCCGACAGGCACGCGCGGATCCACCAGCTCTCCAGCCACCTGAAGATGCTTGTCGACAGCTTCGCGCGCCATGATCAGGTGCATGATCTCGCTCGAGCCCTCGAAGATCCGGTTGATGCGAAAATCCCGCATCATCCTCTCGACGCCCCAAGCCTCTTCGCCGCGTGCGACCAGAGAGCTCTCCGTCTCGTAGCCGCGCCCGCCGCGGATCTGCATCGTCTCGTCGATGATTTGCCAGCCACGGTCGGTATTCCACTCCTTGCAGGCCGCCGCTTCCAGGCGTAGGTCCCGGTCGCCACGGTTTGCCATGTCGCTGGCCAGCTTGACGATCGACTCCATGGCGAAGGTGGTGGCCGCGATATCGGAGATCTTCTGAGCGATCGCCTCGTGGCGCCCGATGGGATGGCCCCACTGCACGCGATCGCTCGCCCACTTGCGGACGATCTTCAGGCAAACCTTGGCCGTGCCGACGCAGCCGTTAGGGATCGAGAGCCGGCCATCGTTCAGCGTGGTGAGCGCGATCTTCAGCCCCTTGCCCTCTTTGCCAATCAGGTTCTCGCGCGGGATGCGCACGTTGTCGAAGTTGATGACTCCGTTGGCGAGTGCCTTCAGACCCATGAAGTGGCAGCGATGCTGCACTTCGACACCAGGCCACTCGGTCTCGACGACGAAGGCGCTTATCTTCTCGGTCTCCGGGTGCATGGCCATGACCACGAGAAGCTCGGCGATGGTGCCGTTGGTACACCACAGCTTCTGGCCGTTGAGGAGGTAGTCGTCACCGTCTGAAACCACCGTCGTCGCAAGCCGTGCTGGATCGGAGCCCACTTGCGACTCGGTGAGCGCGAAGGCGGAGATCCCTCCCTTGGCGCAGCGCGGCAGGTACTTCTCCTTCAGGGTGTCGCTACCGAACAGCTTCAGTGGCTGGGGAACGCCGATCGACTGGTGGGCCGAGAGCAACGCCATGAGATTGGCGTCGACACTGCCTACGAGCTCCATGACCTGGGCGTACTCGTTCTGGTCGAAGCCCATGCCGCCGTACTCGGCGGGGATCTTCAGGCCGAAAGCACCCAGGCGGCGTAGGCCATCGATGACCTCGGGAGGATAGTCCTCGCCTTCGTCGATCTCCGCGGGATCGACCTCGTCGCGTAGAAACGTCTCGAAGCGCGCGTAGAACTCTACGAACTCCGGCCGATCCAGCTGACGCTCGGGGTAGGGGTGAATCAGATCGAAGCGGAAGTTGCCGAGAAACATCTCGCGCATGAAGCTCGGCTGCTTCCACTCGGTCTCTCGAGCCGCCTCGGCGACCGTGCGAGACTGCTCCTCGCTGGGGCTAGCGGCGGCCGCGGTAGTCATGGCTGGCATGGTGTCGAGGATACATCGCGCTCATAGCGCGACCCCCGCTAGCATTGCTTCCCTCCGGGAGGCGCTCGCCACCCAGGCCCGGATGCGCCACTCTTTGATGTTTGGCCCGTTCTTCAAAAAATCTCGTTTGCGAAGGCCCCGCCGGGGCCCCGGAGTCGGAGGCGGAAGGCGAATTGTAGCAAGGAAGGGCTCGATCCCTACCCGTGCGGGTCGTCCTCAGGGGTAGATTTTGTAAAGCATCCGAGGGTAGGGGATCGTCTCTCGGAGGTGCCGGATACCGGCTACCCATGCTACGAAGCGTTCGATGCCCATCCCGAACCCGCTGTGCGGAAAGGTGCCGTAGCGGCGCACGTCCAGGTACCACTGGAACGCCTCCATCCGCAGGTCGTGCTCCTCGATGCGCTGGCGCAGCAACTCCGGATCGTGGATCCTCTGGCTTCCGCCGATGATCTCACCGTAGCCTTCCGGCGCGAGCACATCCAGTGCCAGTGCAGTCCCTGCCTCGTCATCGGCCGGCTGCATGTAGAAGGCCTTGGTTTCGATCGGATAGTGGGTCACCATGACCGGCCGATCCCACTGCTCCGCCAGCAGGGTCTCCTCCTCGGCGCCGAAGTCGTCGCCCGGCTCGACCGTAAGGCCCTTCTCGGCCAGTAGTTTGAGCGCCTCGGAGTAGTGGATCCGCGGGAACGGCGCCACTACGGCCTCTAGCGTTGCCGTATCGCGCTCGAGAACTTCGAGCTCACCCTCGCAACGATCCAGCACCCGCGCCACCAGCGAGCACAGGAACTCTTCGGCCAGATCACACAGGCCGGCGAACTCCAGGAAGGCGACCTCTGGCTCGACCATCCAGAACTCCGTCAGGTGGCGACGCGTCTTCGACTTCTCGGCCCGGAAGGTTGGACCGAAGCAGTAGACCTTGCCGAAGGCGGCTGCGGCAGGCTCGAGATACAGCTGACCGGACTGGCTGAGAAAGGCGGGATCGCCGAAGTAGTCGGTCTCGAACAGGGTGGAGGTTCCCTCACAGGCGGCAGGGGTGAGGATCGGAGAGTCGATCAGTACGAAGTCTCGGTCGTAGAAGAAGTCGCGAATCCCCTGACAGACCTCGGCGCGGACCTTCAGCGCTGCACGCTGTTGACTGGATCGCAGCCACAGGTGCCGGTGTTCCATAAGGAAGCTGACGCCGTGCTCCTTGGGGGTGATCGGGTACTCCTCCGCAACAGAGCGGACGTCGAGCTGGCGAGCGTGCAGCTCGACTCCTCCCGGAGCGCGCGCGTCCTCGTTGACAAGGCCGACGACCGAGACCACCGACTCCTGACTGGCCCGTTGCACCTCCTCCCACGACTCTTCACCAACGTCGGCGCGCGACGCGACCGCTTGAACGACGCCACTCCCGTCGCGAACCTGAACGAAGGCGATCTTGCCGCTCGAGCGCTTCTTATCGACCCAGCCGCGGACTGTGACGAGCTCCCCAGCATGGGTTGCGAGATGGGAGACGGAGACCGTGGGTGGTGCGCTCATGGGCGGCGATTCTACGACTGTTCCCGATGCCTCTCCTCGAGGGCCTCCGCGGCGGCGCTGCGCTCAGCCACCTTCTTGCTGGAGCCTCGGCCTCGACCGACGACGACTCCCTCGACTACCGCCTCGACCTCGAACGTCTTGGCGTGGTCCGGCCCGCTCTCGCGTTCTACCCGGTAGATCGGTACCGGCCGACCCTCGGCCTGCAGTGCCTCCTGCAGCGCGCTCTTTGCGTCCTCTTCCTCGACAGATTCCGCGCCGACCAGGTGAAACTCTAGGAACGCCTCGATCACGGGTCTGGCGTCCTCCAACCCGCCATCGACGAAAACAGCGCCGAACACTGCCTCCATGGAGTCCGCTAACAGCGACTCCTTCTCGCGCCCGCCTGAGCGCTCCTCACCCTGACCAAGGATCAGATACCCCCCGAGCCCGAGATAGCGGGCATACTCGACCAGCGCCGTAGCCGAAACCAGTCGGCTCTTCAGGCGCGTGAGCTCGCCCTCTTGCTGGTCCGGCATGCTGCGGTACAGCAAGTCCGCAGTGACCAGGCCGAGCACCGCGTCGCCCAAAAACTCGAGCCGCTCGTAGTCACGCTCCAGGCGCTGCTCATGGGCCGCCGACCGATGGGTCAGGGCCGCCTGGAGGCGCTCGGGATCGGTGAAGCGATGGCCGAGGCGCACTTCGAAGTCGGAACGGGTCGGTGAGACCGTCACTACCCGCTCCGGCCGAAGCGGCGCTCGAGATCACGATCCTCCATCTTCAGCACGATGGGCCGGCCGTGCGGACAGGCGTAGGGTTGCTCGGACCGAAACAGCTCGGCTACCAGCTCCTCCATCTCGCGCTGCGTGAGCGGGTGATGCATCTTCACTGCAGCTCGGCACGACATGCTGGCCGCCAGCTCGTCCAACAGGCGCGAACGCAGATCCGCGTCGCTGTCCTCAGACGATGCCACCCCCCGCAGCAATGGCTCTACGCCAGACGGCACAAGGCTCCCCGGGACGCTACGCACACCGACGCTAGAGCCCGACAGCGAAATCACGTCGAAGCCACAGCTCGCGAGCGCCTCGACACACTGGGACAGACGCATCGCCTCCGACGGTGCCAGGTCTATGA
>JAYZDP010000095.1:0-5920 GCA_036337765.1 Acidobacteriota bacterium | reverse complement strand
CCTGCCCGCGTGCTAGAAGCTCGACCTGCCCCTGTGCGGGGTCTGAGTGGCCATGCAAGAGAAACCAGGCGATCGCCAGCTGAGCCGGGCCGCGATGCCACCCTCGGCGGCTTGCATCCCGACTCTTGGAGTCCACCCTGTCGCGTCGGCCCCCGGGGTGCCGGATCGGCCTGGCTGCCTGCGAGATCGGCACGTCGAAACACTAACAGGGGGCGCGTCGCGTGCCCAGCCTGTAGGATCTGTCAGGTCTCTTGGGACGCTGTGTGCACTCGTCTCCGAGCCACCTGCCCATGACGCCGTCCGTTGAAAGAGTGCTTTGGGCACTCGCGCTGACTCTGATCGCCGATCCCGGGAGTGGCCAGATTCGGTTCGAAGTCGCCGCCGACTGGGGAATCGACTTTACTCACCAGAACGGGGCCAGCGGTGCCTTCTACATGCCGGAGACCATGGGCTCGGGTGTGGCGATTTTCGACTATGACAGCGACGGCGATCAGGACGTTCTGTTACTGAGCAGCGGTCCGATGCCTGGTTTCAACGGCAGCCCGGTTGCCTCGACCCTCTTTCGCAACGACCGAAGTGGATTCATTGCCGTTACGGCAGGTCTCGACATCGCGGACTATGCGATGGGCGTTACCGCTGGCGACGTCGACAACGATGGCAATCCGGATCTGTACATCACTGCGTTTGGCCGCAATCAGCTCTTTGTTGGCACCGGGAACGGGTCGTTCGAGGAGAGGAACTTCGCCCACACGGTCGAGTCTTCGTGGAGCGCCTCGGCTAGCTTCGATGATCTCGACCTCGACGGCGATCTAGATCTCTATGTCACCCGTTACGTCGACTTTGCACTAGACGATAACCAGATTTGCGGCATCAAGGAGCGTGGCCTGCGCTCCTATTGCCATCCGCACGTCTATCGAGGCATAGCGGACACGTTCTTCGAGAACTTGGGACAGGGTGTGTTCGCCGATCGTAGCGAGCATTTTGGCTTTACTGGAGCACGTGGCAACGGCCTCGGGGTGATCTTTGGCGATACCGACGGTGACGGTCTTCGAGACGTCTACGTCGCCAATGACATGGGCCCGAATTTCCTGTTCCGAAGCACTCGGGATCAGCCTGCGACCTTCGAAGAACTGGCGCTGCTCTCGGGAGCGGCGCTGTCGAACGACGGCACACCCGAAGCCGGCATGGGTGTCGACATGGGTGACTTGGACGGTGACGGCCTAGAGGATCTCATCACGACCCACCTTGATGGACAGACCAATGCGGTCTACGGCAACACGCCGGCTGGTGTCTTTGTCGATCGGCGATTCGTTTCGAGGCTGGCCGAGCCCTCTCTCCCGAAGGTCGGATTCGGCGTGTCGATCGCGGACCTGGATCTCGACGGCTTCAACGATGTCCTGGTCGCCAACGGACACATCATCCACAACGTCGGGAAGTACAACCGTGGCACGACCTTCCGCCAGCAGAACCAGGTCTTCCGCAACCTGGGCCAGGGAGTGTTCGAAGAAGAGACCGGCGCCGGCCTCTTGGTGGTCGAATCGAGCCGAGGTTCCGCGCTTGGAGACCTGGACGGCGACGGGGACTTGGACGTCGTCATCAACAACTCCAATGCTCGTGCCGAGGTCTACCGCAATCTTCAGGCGGGCGCCGGCTGGCTCCACGTCGAGCCACGTGGCTCGGGCCGTTACGATGTGGGTGCCCGGGTCACGGTCAGTCGAGGCTCAGTGAGCTGGATGAAGGAAACTCGCTCGGCGAGCTCGTATCTGTCACAGAGCCAGTCGGTGGCCAGTTTCGGCCTTGGTGACCGGGAGCAGATCGACACTCTGCAGATACGGTGGTCGGGGGGCCGGACGTCCAGGTATCACGGGCTTGCTGGGAATCGGCGGATTCGCATCCAAGAGCCTGACTGGCGGGCCGAGCCATCGGGCAGAGAGCGGCACTAGTGATCCCCGGCCAGGAGCTCGAGGTTGCGTGCCGCCAGTGGGTCCTCTGGGCGAATTTGCAGGACCCGTTCCAGCAATGGGCGAGCCTCATTGCCACGACCACTCTGGATCAGGAGCACCGCGAGATCGTTCATCGCCGGAGTGTAGTCCGGTGTCTTCGCGAGCAGGGAGGCGAGTCCGGCCTCCGCGGCTGCGATCTGTCCGAGTCCCATCTGTGCTGTGGCCACGCTATACAGCGCGTCCGGATTCTCGGGGGCCGCGGCAAGCGCGGAGTCGGCTGCTTCGAGAGCTTCACTTGCGCGCCCATCAAGCAGATACACGCGGCTCAGGTACAGGAGCGGCCGCGGATCTCCAGGAGCCAGCTTGACTTCTCTTAGAAGTCGCGCCTGAGCACCTTCGGCGTCTCCCGCATAGAGCATTTGCATCGCCTCACGTAACTCCCGCCCCGTGGGATCCTCCAGGTCGCGTTGCGCTTGATTGATCGAGGGTTCTTGCTCCGCGTCTGCGATCTCGTGAAAGCGCTCGGCCGCGAGCTTCGCCTCGTCGCGGCGCCCCCCGGCCGATAGCGCCTGACCGAGGTTCTGCCAACCGACCTTGTTGGTTGGATCGAGAGCAACGGCCCTCTCGAGGTAGAGCAGCGCCTGCGCGTGCTTCGATACGCCGATCAGGTGTAGGCCGTGCGTGAGGAGCAGCTTGGCACGCACTTCGTCCGCCATTTCCGACTCGCGCGGGAGGGCCGCATCGGCCAGTTCTTGAAGCGTCGCGACCGCCTGCTCGGGGTTGCCGTTCCTGTAGTAGGCCTGGCTCAAGAGAAGAAAGGATCGAGGGCCTTGCAGATGCCCGGCCTCGAGCACCGCGATCGCCTCGGCGGAGTCGCCTACCGTCAGGAAGGCGTCCGCGAGCAACCGCCGACTGTCGCGGGCGACCGTCTCAGGCGGGCTGTCCACGAGTGGTCGCAGAAAGCCGATCGCCCCCCAAGGCTCTCCCTTGAGCAAGAGAAGGCGTCCCCACAACAGCTGAACTCCTGGGTCTTGCTGCGAGAGGCCCGCCAGCAGTTCTTCCGCCTCAGGCACGCGCCGCAGTTCCACGGCTCCGAGAGCCGCTGCGAGTCTTGCCTCATGGTCGTCAGGATTGTCACGGACCCAAGGGCGCAACAGAACGTAGGCTTCTTCCGGAAGGCCTTGTTGCCCCCGAAGCAGGCCCAGTGCGCGGGCTGCGGGAGAACCGGGAGCCATAGCAGCGGCCTGCTCTAGATAGCGGGCGCCTGCCCTTGGATCGCCGGTCAGAAGGGCTGCGCGGCCGGCGTTGAACAGAACGGCGGGGTTGGCCGCGTCTGCCTCGATGACGCGTTGGAGCAAGGGCATCGCCAATTCACCGTCGCCGCGCTCGACATAGAGGCCGCCGAGAATGCCAAGAGCTGGGAGTGGCGGCTGGGGCTGCTGGGCCAATTCTTCGAACAGTTCGATGGCGCGGGCGATCTCTCCTCCCCGCAGCACATCCATCGCCTGCTCCAAGGACACCTCCGGAGTCTGTGCGGTCTGTGCTGAGCGCGAAGCGCTCAGCAGCAGCATGACCAGAGTCGCGCACAGACGTCCGGTCGTAGTGAGACCCTGAACGAGCTTCGGTTTCCGAGAACGTGACGTGCAGTCGGTGCGCCAAGACTCCCCAGTGCGGTAGCTGCTCATCGTGCTCCTTCCGCGGTTCTCACTCCCCGCGGAGGATACCAACCGGAGCATGGCCGCCCTCAGCGAACGGTACTCTCGGTGAGCCGGACGCTACGGCGAGTCGGCAACCCTTCAAAAAGCCACGTCACCGCGGTGGGCCAGACCACGGTCAGCTGGGCGGTGTCCGCAGACCCGACGCCGAATTGAATCGCCAGCTCGTTCCTGGACAGGTAGGACGAGCCGCTGCGCACTTCGAACGTCTGAGTTCTCGAGCCAAACCGCTTGTCGGACGGACGTAGAGTGAGTCGCGCGCCGATGCCGGCCGTGTTGCCGCCTCGTCCGGCCAGAGTGACGCGCAGCCAGGCGCCACGGGCGCTGCCCCATCGGTTTTCGTATACCTCGGCTCGATCGTTCGAATTCACGATCACCAAGTCCTGGTCCCCGTCCAGATCCAGATCGCCCAGGGCGAGCCCTCGACTGGGTCGAACTCGATCGAGACCCGATTGCTGGACTTCGGCAAACACTCCGCTGCCATCGTTGACGAAGAGCTGATTAGGCATGGAATAGCTATTCGTCTCGCTTTGAAGCTCCTCGGGATTGTCGAGAATGTGCCCGTTGGCGATCACCAGGTCTAGATCGCCGTCGTGATCGACGTCCAAGGCGCCGGTCCCGAAGCCCAACAGCCGGTGTGAAGGCTCGGCCAGACGCGATACGAAACGGGCGTCTGTAAACAGCCCGTCTCCAAGATTGCGGTAGAGGGCATTGGTCTCCAACGCGAAGTTGGTGACGAACAGATCGAGTCGTCCATCAGCGTCGAAGTCGGCCATTTCGACGCCCATGCCAGCTTCCGCCTTGCCTCGGTCACCGTAGGCCGTACCCGACAGCAGCGACCAGTTCTCGAACGTGCCATCGCCGCGGTTGAGGAAGAGCAGATTCGGATCGAGGTCGTTCGCCACGAAGAGATCCGGGGCTAGATCGCCGTTCAGGTCTCCGAAAACGACACCCAGTCCGGCCTCTGACGGTTGTCCCAGGCCCGC
The DNA here is from genome assembly GCA_036337765.1 of Acidobacteriota bacterium. Classification (GTDB taxonomy): domain Bacteria; phylum Acidobacteriota; class Thermoanaerobaculia; order Multivoradales; family Multivoraceae; genus JAYZDP01. The sequence goes on along the minus strand of JAYZDP010000095.1, from coordinate 1,276 downwards.
TGCCTGCGTTGCGTCTTCGAACCGACCCGAACCGTCATTGCGATAGAAGCGGTCGGCAGCGCCGGGGTAGACGTCCGGGTGGCAATAGCCGCGAATGCCCCTCTGCTCGTTGCCGCAGAACGCGCGTTTCGACAAAGAGTACTGCACGTAGCTTGCAACGTAGAGATCGAGATCACCATCGCGATCCGCATCCGCAAAGGCGGCGGACGAGCTCCACGACGCACTCGATAGACCACCCGAGTCGACAGCTCGTGAAAAGCTGCCATCGCCCATGTTCAAGAACAGTGCATCCTGCCCGAAGGCCGTGAGATAGAGGTCCTCATCGCCGTCACCGTCGACGTCCGCTGCGACGCCGCCACAGCCGTAGCCCGAGAAATCGAGGCCCGAACGTTCGGTCCAGTCGACGAACAGACCGTTGTCATTCCGAAACAGTCGAGTACGGGGAGTGGGTCCGCCGTAGTGCGGAAGGCGGCCTCCGTCGACGAATACGACGTCCGTGTCGCCGTCGCCATCAAAGTCGAGCAGGACGACTCCTCCGACCATCGTCTCCACCATGTAGCGTTCGCCCGATCCGCCGTGGCGATGCCGAAACAGCAACCCCCACTCCTCGGACCTCTCGGCAAACGCCGGTTGTGGTGACGGTTGACCCATGGCCACGCCGCCAACGAGGAGGAGCCCACAGCCGGTGCTTCTGAAGAGGCTTGGAAATCTCGGACGAGTGTGGATTCTCGAGCCGGTTCGAGGCGAGGTCACTCCTGACTCCAGGGCGCTCGGATCGGCCGGTGTTCCTGGTAGGCGCGTGCCCTGGACAGCCGCTCGGAGTGCTCGCTTCCCGAGTCATGACCGCCGCGACGTGCCTGATCCAGGACCCGATTCTGTAGGGCAAGGGCCTCGTCAAAGCGTCCCACCTCGGCCAGGGCCATGGCCATGGTTTCTGCGTGCTGGAGAGTGAGCTGACGGTTCATCACCTGCTCCGCCAATCGGGTCGCTCGCTCACCATCCCGAACCGAATGGTCTGGGCAGGTCGCGAGAAGGCGAGCCAGGGCGTGCTTGAATGCCAAGTCTCCGAAAGCCGAGGACGCCTGTTCCAGCACCGCACGTGCCTCCCCATACCGTTCACTCAGGATCAATGCCGTCGCGTGGCCCAGCACCAACTCGGAATCGACCCGCCCGTCGGAAGCCTGCGCTCGCACCAGCTTCAGCGCTCGGCCGAAAGCGTCCGCAGCGGCCGAGAAGGCTCCGCCTCGGCCGAGTAGGTGGCCGAGTGAAGCGTGAT
>JAYZDP010000094.1:0-34802 GCA_036337765.1 Acidobacteriota bacterium | reverse complement strand
GTATGTCCGAAACGAGGTGGGGAGCGTTTTGGCGCAGCAGTCCACGCTCGTGAAGTGCCTCGAGCACCAGCGCCACATTGCCCTGCTGCAGATAGCGCACGCCACCGTGAACCAGCTTGGTCGAGCGGCTGGAGGTGCCCTTGGCGAAGTCGCTCTGTTCTGTCAGCAGGGTCCGGTAGCCACGGGCGGCAGCGTCGACGGCCACGCCGAGCCCGGTGGCGCCGCCGCCGATGACGACGAAGTCCCACGCCTCCCCGCGCTGCAGGCGGTGCATCATGTCGCGGCGTCGCATGGCTAGACGGCGGCTCGCTAGGTGGCCAGTGCCGTGGCGAGCCGCTCGAGCTCGCCTGCGAGCTCCACCAGGCGCTGGCTCAGCCGATCGTCGGTGATCTCGTCGCCGTCGAACGAGTTGCGGGTTCCATAGACGAAACGGGGCACGATCAGGCAGCAAAAGTCGAGCATCAAAGAGTTGGCGAGGCCCATGACCGCCATGTACGACGCGGCACCCCCCGCGGCGCAGAGAAGGCCGACGATCTTCCCGTTCCAAACGTTGCCGCTGACGGCGACCAGGTTACGAGTCGCACCGCCGACCTCGAAGTTGTAGATCGGGGTCGCGATGGTGACCGTCGCCGCGCTTTCGATCGCTGCTCGAAGCTCTACAACGTTCGGGTGGTGGTAGCACTCGCCGTCGTCGCACATCGGCAGCTCGAGCCGTCGCAGGTCAATCTCCTCGACCTGACGGCCGTCCTGGCGCAGCTCGTCCACCAGCCGCCGGGCCAGAATCGCACTGCGCGAAGCCTCCCGCAGGCTGCAGGAGACGACCAGGTGGCTACTCATGACGGTCGAGGATACTCGACCAACTCGACCTCGTACCTGTCCGGATCTCAGAAGTAGGCCCGCCGCCCCGGCTCCTAGTCGGGCTCGAAGTGAACCGTGGCTCCAAGCTCGGCAAGACGGCGCTTCGCTTCGTCGAGGTCGTCGACAACAACACCGAAGTGGTTGAAACCCACTCGGTCGGGGACGACCTGGAGGTCGAGCGAGTGGCACACCTTCTCTCCGCGACGATCGCTGCGTGTATCGGATCCGGCCGCGCGTGGCCGACAGGCCTGGCTCGAGGCCGTCGACGACGCGGTCTACCTGCAGGAGCTGCAGGCAGCGGCCGAAGAGCGCATCGCCGAGAGCAGCGCAGCGGCTACAACCACTGCATCCGCGCGGCCGGCACTTCGGGATGTGGTCGAGGTAGCCCAGGCCCGCAATCTGCCGGTGCTGCTAGACGCCTCGGCTCAGCTGCCCCGCGCGCCAACCTACATGATGTGCCCGCGACTGGAGCCGACCTGGTCTGTTTCAGCGGCGGCAAGGCGATCGGCGGACCGCAGTCGACGGGCATTCTCTGCGGGCGGCGCGACCTGGTCGGCGCGGCGGCGTTGCGGATGCTCGATATGGACGATCACCTGCGGCTGTGGGAGCCGCCGGCCAGCCTTCCAGAAGCCGAGAGCCTTGCCGGAATTCCGCGTCAGGGGCTCGGCCGGGGGTTCAAGGTAGCGAAGGAGAACGTCGCGGCACTGCTCAAAGCGCTCGAGTTGTTCTTGGAAGCCGACTGGCAAGCCGAGATCGTCGGACAGACTCGTTGGCTCGACGAGATCTCCGAGACACTTGGCCTGCCGCACGGGGCCGCGTAGATACGCCAGCGCGGTCTGGAGGTCGCACCTCTACTCTCCATCCAGCTCTCGAGCGCGGAGCGGGCCTTCGCGGCGTGCGCCGATCTGCGGCGAAACAGCCCCTCCTTTCACGTCGGCCACGGCGAGCTGCATGAGGGAAGGCTGCTCGTCGACCCAACCTGCCTGCGGGCCGAAGAGGTAGCGTCGCTAGCCGTGCGGCTGCGCGCGGAGCTCGGCACGGCGCCCGGCTGACGTCCGACTGACCGGGGGTGCTAGGCTGATCCGGTCCAGATTCGCTGCGGTCAAAACCGCCCGGGAGGTGCATATGCGAGCCCTATCGATCCTCTGCGCCGGCCTTCTTGCCATTGGCGTGGCCGTACCTGCAACGGCAGCCGACGACCGGACCGAGGAGGTCACCTACGCCACCGACGTAGCACCGATCTTCCAGCGCTCCTGCGAGCGCTGCCACCGACCCGGCACCGCGGCTCCGATGTCCCTTCTGACCTGGGAGCAGTCACGACCCTGGGCGCGCGCGATCAAAAAGCGCGTCGCCAGCCGCGAGATGCCGCCCTGGCACATCGACCGCACGATCGGCGAGTACGATCCCGATCCGTCGCTCTCGGATGCCGAGATCGCAACCGTTGTCGACTGGGTGGACTCCGGTGCACCTATGGGAGACCGCGCCCGTCTGCCCGAACCGATCCACTGGCCCGACACCGAGGACTGGGAGTACGGCGAGCCGGACCTCGTAGTCGAGATGGAAGAGGAAATGGTCGTTCCGGCCACCGGCCCAGACCTCTTCACCAGCTTCGTTGCGGACAGCGGGCTCGAAGAACAGCGCTACATCCGCTGGATCGAAGTCAAGCCCTCAGTGGCAGGTCGGCGAAGCGTGCACCACGTTATTGTCTACGCCATCCAGGATGACGCCGATTACATCGGCGAGGACCGCGTCGAGGGCGACGACGACCCGAACCGGGTGGATCGCGAGGGCAACAAGCTCGGGTCGCTGCTCATCGAGTATGCCGTCGGCAACACCGGCGACGTATACCGCGACGGCACCGGCAAGATTTTGATGGCGGGCGCCAAGATCCGTTTCAGCCCCCACTATCACTCCGTCGGCGACGAGATCCGGGACCGGCTGCGAGTAGGATTCGGCTTCTACCCCAAAGGCTACGTGCCGCCAAGCCGCATCATCTCGACGCGCATCTTCGCCGGGCTCCCCTCTATGGACGGCAGGCAGAACGAGCTGAACATCCCGCCACACGAGCCCAACGCGCGTCACGACGGCTACCGGGTGCTGCCCAAGCCGACCAAGCTCATCAGCTTCCAGGCCCATATGCACTACCGGGGCAAGGCGATGGCGTTCGAGGCGATCCATCTCGACGGCCGCCGCGAGGCGCTGACCCTGATCAGCAACTACGACTTCAATTGGCAGGTCGCCTACCCCTACAAAGTCCCGCCGGTCTTCCCCGCCGGCACGGTCCTCCACGTCACCTCCTGGCACGACAACTCGGTTGACAATCGCCACAATCCGGATCCATCGGCCTGGGTCGGTTGGGGAGCTCGCACTATCGACGATATGGCGATCGGCTGGACGAACTACGTCTACCTTACCGACGAGCAGTACGAGGATCACCTCGCTGCGAGCGCCACGCCCGCCACCGGCGGCCGCTAGCTCATAGTCGCGGCACGGGTCGATACAGAGCGCGCTGATTCGTCTAACAGGCAGGGAATCGGCCCGGCGCAAGCCCTCGACCGGGTTTCAACGAAGGAGATCGCCATGCCGACAGCGAACGTCGTATCCAAGCAAGAGTGGATCGAAGCGCGCAAGGCGCTGCTGGACCAGGAGAAGGAGTTCCAGCGCCAACGCGACGCGATCGCCGCCAACCTACGCGAGTTGCCCTGCGTGGAGGTCGACGAGGACTACGTCTTCGACGGACCGGACGGCGAGGTCCGGCTCTGCGAGCTCTTCGAAGGGCACAGCCAACTCATCGTTCAGCACTTCATGTTTCAGGCTGACTGGACCGAGGGCTGCCCCAACTGCTCGTTCTGGGCCGACGGCTGGGACCCGATGGTCGTTCACCTCAATCACCGTGACGTGTCGATGGCCGCGGTCTCGATCGCGCCGATCGACAAGCTCGGCGCCTACTCCGAGCGTATGAACTGGACCTTCCGCTGGGTGTCGTCGGCGAACAACGATTTCAACCGCGATTTCAACGTCACCACGACCCCGGAAGAGCTGGAGCAGGGCAAGACCTACTACAACTACCGCCAGACCCGGCCCTACGGCCTCGAGTCTCCTGGCATGAGCGTCTTCTACAGGAACGAAGATGGCGCGATCTTCCACACCTACTCGACCTACGCCCGTGGCCTGGATCGGCTCAACGCCGCCTATCACCTACTCGATATGGTGCCCAAGGGCCGCGACGAGGGAGACCTCCCCCATCCCATGGCCTGGGTCCGCAGGCACGACTCGTACGAGGACTGACCTACTCCGCGCCTCCCGCGCCGGCCGACTCGACCTCGATGAGCTCGAAAACGCCGAACATCATCTCGTCGGTCGACTGCAGACCGAAGCCGACGTCGCGATTCGGATCGGGGTTGTCGGGATTGTCGACCGAGTTGTCGTAGTGCGCGATGATCTCGACCTCCGTCCCCACCGGTAGGTACTTCGGCTCTTCCGGGTAGTAGAAGAGCTGCCAGTCGAAATCGTAGGCCGGCACGTCGAGGAGCGTCTCCTTGCGTCCATCGGGGTAGGTCGCAACGAAGGCCATGTCCCTGCCCCGCATGTGCATGTGGGGAAAGTAGGAGACGACGTTGGCGCTGCGCTCGATCGTGTGTGTCGCAGTCAAGAGATGGTTCGAGGCGTTCGCCGGAATCGAGAAGTCGGTAACACCGGCAATGATGGCGCTGATCTCCGACTCCGGCTCCCCCTCTCCGAAGAAGAGGCCGACCCGGGTCTTGTCGGTGGCCGCGACGCCGCTCGGATGGTAGTGCTGGTTGCCCACCAGGATCTGCCCCGGTGAGACCCAGCGCCCGGTACCGTCAGGAAACACGGTCGGCTGCGTACCGGCCGCCCACACCGAAAGCACGTCGAAACGGCCCTCTTGGTCCGTCGCCTGGCCAGGGGTCATGAAGAGGACGACGTGATGGTTGACCGAACGATCCTCCGGCCGAACTTCCACGGCACGGATCCATCGGCGCTCGGAAATGTCGAGCGGCAGCATCGGCGTCGGGAACACGTCCGGCCCCTCGGCGGGCACCGAGACCTCCGGCAGCTCGATGATGTAGTCCGGCTCGCCTAGCTGCCAGCCCACCGTGAAGGTCGGTGCCTGGGGCATCTTCGCCAGGTCCCCCTTCGGAGCTCCCTGGTCGACCCAGCGCACGATGGTGGCGATCTCGTGGTCGGAGAGTGACGTGTCGTTGGCCCATTCCCCGTGCTCGGGATCGGCGAACCACGGCGGCATCTCGCGGCTCGAAACCGCCTTCTTGATCGACTTGGCCCAGGGCCTGGCGTCTTTGTAGCCCAGCAGCGACATCGGAGCGGCCTCTCCGGGTCGGTGGCAGTCGACACAGCGCTCCATGAAGATCGGAGCCACGTCCTCCGCGAAGGTGACCTGCTCGGCATCCTCGGCCGAGAACGCGGGCCGCGTCAGCAGTAGCGCGACGGCAAACGTCAGTACTCGCTTCGACCCGTTGCTCATCATGAACCTCACTCTCTTCCGCCGAGTGTACCGCGCCCGTCTCCGGGCCGTTGTAACGTTCGGTGACTGTCTGCATAGAGCCACCTGTCCGATGCAAGCACACCTCGGCCTCTTCCAAAAGCTCCGCGGTTAACGATAGCTAGCGCCCCAAGACTCGGAGCGTCTCTGCGTATCGCTCTTCGTTGAAACCGACAAGAAGGGTCTTTCCGACCCGTAGGGTGGGCGCACGCAGGTTGCCGGTTGGTCCGAGCATCGCGGTCACTGCTGCCTCGTCCTCGGGGGAGGGCGACTCGAACTCGGTGATCTTCTTGCCCTTCGCCACCACCAGGCGGTGCGCCCCCGCGATCAGCTGGGCCGCATCGTCGTGGCCGAGCTTGCGCGAAGCGGGGGTGCGGTCGGCGGGCTCGAGGCCGTGTGCGTCCAGGAACTTGGACGCTCGGGTACAGCTCGTTCAGCCGTTGCGGTAGTAGTACCAGTCGATCTTCGCGGCCATACAGTTCCCTCCGTTTGAGACCAAGATTCTAGTGCCCTAGGGCGAGGTGACGGTCACGACCACGGTCCGCTCCTGGGATGCGGCCCCGTCCGTGGCCTCGATCTGCAGCTCGTACTGGCCGGGCGCGGCGAAAGTGGCGCTCGTGCTGGCGGCCTGGCGCGAGTCGAACGTCACCTCGCCCGGTCCTGAGACCTTCGACCAGCCGATCCGTAGCGACGAGCCACGAGGTAGACCGTCGTCGCCGACGCGGGCCCGCAGCAGGAGCGGTTCGCCAACTTGTGCCGACACCGAAGAGGATGCGAACACGGATGGAGGAGTATTGACACACACACCCCGGGGCGCTGAAGCCGTGTCGATGGTCTGCGCCAATCGATAGGCCGCGCCGATCTCTTCGAGAAGATAGAGCGGATCCGGCCCGCCGCGCTCGGTTGTGGCAACGATCTCCCCGGCCGACTCCACTCGCCAGCGAAGGTTCTTGCCGGCAGAGTCCTCACCGAGGACGACGAAACAGACGTTCCGGTGTCTGCCGGGCAGGAACAGGGTCGTCTGCCCACGGTCGTCGGGTCCAGGGTCGAAGCCGTTGGCCTCGCCCGCGGCGATCTCGACCGGCACCGTGTTCGGGTTGTAGTAGCCGAATGCCAGAGTGAAGGTGCCGTCCTCGTTCGGTGCGAAGCCCTCATAGGACGGGTAGATAGGTTGGCCCGACTGCGCGAGGGCAGAGCCCGCGAACAGTAAGACCACGGCGACACTGATGATATTTCTCATGGCGAGACCAAAAGATACCAGCGCTCCGGACTTGACAAAATGACCAACTCGACCAAAATGGTCACCGTGACCACTCGGAGCAACGACTGGACCTACTCCTCGCTTCTCGAGCAGGGTGAGAAGTTCCTGTCGCCAGACGAAGACGAGGCTCGCCAGGCGAAGCGGCGCCGCATTCTCGCTGCGGCCACGGAGCTGATCTCGATCCACGGCTATCGAAAGGTATCGGTGGACGAGATCGCTCGCAGAGCCCACGTCGCGAAAGGCACGGTCTACCTCTACTACAAGAACAAGGCAGAGATTCTAGTGCACGCGATCGCCGAAGAGAAGATGCGCTATCTCCTCCACCTCAAACCGGTCTTGGACAAGGAGTTGGAGCCTCACGACCGCATCAAGGGCTTCATCCGACTCACCCTGACCCTCGCCAACGAAATGCCGATTCTGTCCAAGCTGTTGCAGGGTGACCGTGAGGTGCTCCTCGTTCTCGAGGAGATGGACGCGACGCTGCGAGACGAGATCATCGAGAAGCGCCAGGACTTCTTCCGCCACCTGATCCACGCCGCTGCAGGCCCTGGAGCCCTCAGCGAAGAGGACGAGGTCGACCGGGCTCGGCTGCTATCGTCGCTGATCTACTCAGGTGGCGCTTTCTTCGACGATCGCATTCGCCACGGTCTCTCGATCGAGCGTTTCGCCGAGGTCCTTGCCGACGTGGTGGTAGACGGTCTGGTCAACCCTGTCGAAGAATCGCGATCCGCAACCAGGGAGAGTGCCTGAGATGAAATCGATCACCGTAGTACTGCTCACGATCCTCGCAGCCGGCGGGGCGAGTGCCGCCGACGACCCGGAGGTCCAGGCGCTCCTGGTTCGCATGGACGATCTGTACCGTGGAACCGCCTCGAGCCACGGCAAGATGACCATGCGGGTCAAGACCAACCGCTTCCAGCGCGAGATATCGATGGAGATGTGGTCCGAGGGGGCCGAGAAGTCACTGATCCGTATTCTCGGCCCGGCGCGCGATCGCGGAACCGCGACGCTGAAAGCCGACCAGAACATCTGGAACTACCTGCCCAAGGTCGACCGCACCATCAAGGTCCCGGTCGCCATGATGTCCGGCTCTTGGATGGGCAGCCACCTCTCGAACGACGACCTGGTCGACTCGTCGCGCTTCTCAGAGGACTTCCAGTGCCACGCGGTGCAGAAGTCCGAGTCGAAGCAGGGCTTCTGGCTACTTGAGTGCGTGCCCAACGAGGACGCGGTGGTCGTGTACTCGAAGACCACCCTGAAGATCCGTGCCAACAACGAGATCGCGACCGAGGTCACGGACTACGACGAGCGCGGCAACCCGGTTCGCACCATGATGCTGTCCGAGATCGACGAGATCTCCGGGAGGCTCTACCCACGCCACATACGCATGGTTCCGAACGACAAGCCGGGCGAATACACCGAAATGATCTACGACGAGATGGAGTTCGACGTCCGCCTCCCCGAAGACACGTTCACTCTTCGCTCTCTGAAGAAGTAGGCCGATGACGACCTTCAAGATGGCCTGGCGCAACATCTGGCGCAACTCGCGACGGACGTTGGTGACGGTGGCGGCGATGAGCCTTGCACTCATGGTCACCGTGAATTATCAGGCGATCATGACCGGCCTGTTGTCGAGCCTCGAAGGCAACATCCTCGACCTCGAGATGGGCGACATTCAGGTGTTCGCACCCGACTACCGCGACCGGCCCTCGATCTACTCGAGTGTCGACGAAGTCGACCCGATGCTCGAGACGCTGGAGGCGGACGGCTACCGGGTCACGACTCGGCTCCTGGCGGGCGGGCTCGCCGCGTCCGACGAGACCTCGGCCGGGGCGATGGTACGTGGCCTCGAACCCGGCCGTGAAGCGGAAGCGACCCTGATTCACGATCACGTCGTTCAGGGCTCGTGGCTCGACCCGGAGGATCCCCGTGGCATCGTGCTCGGCGCCAAGCTGGCGAAGAGTCTGGCCGTCGCCCCCGGCGACGAGGTGATCCTCCTCAGCCAGTCGACCGATGGCTCGATCGCAAACGACCTCTACGAGGTCCGCGGAGTGCTCGGAGTAATCTCCGACGGCACCGACCGCGCCGGGGTCTTCATGCTCGACGAGGCCTTCCGCAACCTTTTCTACTTCGATGGCGGCGCCCACCAGCTCCTGATCCGTACCCCCGGCGACGTCGATCTCGGCACCGCGGTCGAGTATCTGCGTGGCCTGTGGGCCGATCTCGACATCCAGAGCTGGCGCGATCTGCTGCCGACCATGTCGCAGATGCTCGATTCTGCAGCCGCGGCACTGGCGGTCTTCATGGTCATCATCTACATCGCGATCGCGATCACGGTCATCAACGCCATGCTGATGGCGGTCTTCGAACGGGTGCGCGAGTTCGGCGTACTCAAGGCGATCGGCGTGGAGCCGGGCCGCGTGTTTCGCATAATCCTGATCGAAAGTGCCATGCAATGCGGCCTCGCCATCGTCATCGGCTTGACGTTGAGCCTGCCGCTTCTCTGGTACGTGTCGACGGTCGGCATCGATGTCGGTCGCCTCGGCGGCGCCTCGATGGCGGGCATGGCGATGGACCCCATCTGGCTCGGTGTGGTGACGCCGGCGACCTTCGTCATACCGGTGGTTCTGCTGATCTTCATGGTGGCACTGGCGGTGCTCTACCCGGCACTCAAGGCCGCAAGGATCCAGCCAGTGGAAGCGATGCGCTACCAGTAGCGAGGAGAGGATCGTGAAGGGCACCAGTCTGACCGTCTTCGCTTGGCGCAACCTTTGGCGCAACCGACGTCGAACGCTCCTGACCCTGGCCTCGATCTCGTTCGGGGTCTTCCTGGCCGTGCTGATGACCGCGATGCAGGACCGCAACTGGGCCGACATGATCGATCTGGCGGCCAAGATCGGTGCCGGGCACGTCACCGTGCAGCATCCCGACTACCTGGAGACACCCACGCTCACGCGTACCGTCACCGGTCTCGAGGGAATCGCCGCCAGCGCTTCGTCGATCCCGACAGTGGTCAGAGCCGTGCCGCGGATCTCGGGCCCGACCATGCTGGCGACGGCCCAGGACAGCTTCGGCGCCGCGTTTATCGCCGTCGACCCGGCACAGGAGACACCCGAGACGCTGTCGGTGCTCGAGGCCATCGTCGACGGCGAGATGTTCTCGTCGGCCGACGACAAAGGCATCATCCTCGGCGCGCGGTTGGCGTCGAATCTCGGCGCTGAGATTGGCGACCGGGTGGTCTACACGATGACCGACAAAGAGGGCGAGATGATCTCGGGTGTCGCCCGTCTGCGCGCCTTGGTCCGTACTGGAGCCCCAACGCTCGACGGTGGGCTGAGCCTGCTGCCGATCGGGGCGCTGCGCGGCGTGCTCGGCTATAACGTCGACGAGGCGACTCAGTTGGCCGTCTTCATTGACGACCAACGCCGCTCCGACATGGTCGCTGCCGAGCTCCAGGCCACCCTCGACGACGATGCGGCGGCCGTGCCCTGGCACCGGCAGCAGCCCGAGCTCTCGGCATTCATCGCGATGAAGGTCGGTGGTTCGGTCTTCATCGAGGCCGTACTCGCAATATTGATTGCCGCCGGCATCTTCAACACCCTCTTCGTCAGCGTCATGGAACGGCTGCGCGAGTTCGGCATTCTGATGGCTCTCGGGTTCACCCCGAGTCGGCTGTTTCGCCTCGTCATGCTCGAGAGCTTCTGGCTCGGCGGCGTCGGCCTAGTCGCCGCCGCCCTGATCACCGCCGGTCCGTACTATTACCTGTCGTCTCAGGGCCTCGACGCCGCGGCGCTGATCGGTGAGGGCATGGAGATCGCCGGAGTCGGGATGCCGCCGGTAATGAAAGTGGGCCTCTTCGCCAAGAGCGCCGTCCTCATCACCCTCGGGGCCATGGCGGCCACCCTCCTCGCCGGCCTCTACCCGGCGTGGCGAGCCGGGCACGTCGAGCCGGCCGAGAGCATCAAGGCGGCGTAGTGCAGGGAACGAGTCTCACGGTCTTCGCCTGGCGCAACCTGTGGCGCAATCGGCGGCGCACGCTATTGACCCTGGCCTCGATCTCGTTCGGGGTGTTCCTCGCAGTGCTGATGACCGGAATAACCGATCGTCACTACTCCGACATGATCGATCTTGCCGCCAAGGTCGGCTCTGGCCACGTCACAATCCAGCACCCGGAGTATCTCGACACCCCGACGATGTCGCGAAGCGTCAACGGTATGGAAGCTCTGGCAGCCACTGCAGCAGCCAACCCGCAGGTGGTCACGAGTGCCCCGCGCATCTTAGGCCCGGCGATGATCGCGACCGCCAACGACAGCTTCGGCGGCATGCTGATCGCTATTGACCCCGAGCACGAGAGCGCCGACACGCTGTCGATTCTCGACGCGGTCGAAGGCGGCGAGATGTTCACCTCGGCCGACGACAAGGGCATCATCCTGGGCGCGAAGCTGGCGGACAACCTCGGAGCCCAGATCGGGGATCGAGTCGTCTACACGCTAACCGACAGGGGCGGCGAGATGACGAGCGGCGTGGCACGGCTTCGCGCGCGGGTCGCGACCGGCTCACCTTCGATCGACGGCAGCCTGAGCATGCTGGCGATCGGGGCACTGCGTGAGGCTCTCGGCTACGGCCCCGATGAAGCCACCCAGCTGGCAATCTTCATCGACGACCAACGCCGATCCGGAGAGGTCGCCCGAGGTCTTCGATCTCAACTCCCCGAGGGGGCCACAGCCTTGGCCTGGCACGAGCTCCAGCGCGAGCTCTCGGCCTTCATCGCAATGGACACCGGTGGCGCGACCTTCATGCAGGTCGTGCTCGCGATCCTTATCTCCGCGGGCATCTTCAATACGCTTTTCGTCAGCGTCATGGAGCGCCTACGCGAGTTCGGCATTCTGCTCGCGATCGGGTTCAGCCCCAGCCGGCTCTTCCGCCTGGTGATTCTGGAGAGCTTCTGGCTCGGCGTGGCGGGCCTCGTGATGTCGGTCGCGGTCACTGCGGGCCCCTATCTCTACCTGGTGACGAACGGCCTCGACACCAGCGGGCTCCTTGGCGGGGAGATGGACATCGCGGGTGTCGGGATGCCCACCCACCTTAAGGTGGGGTTGTTCCCCGCTAGCGCACTGCTGATCGCCACAGCTGCAATGGCAGCTACCCTTCTCGCCGGTCTTTACCCGGCGTGGCGGGCCGGACGGGTCGAGCCGGTCGAAAGTATTCGGATGGTCTGAGAACGGAGATCCATGAGCGAATCCAACGGCACCATCGTCTCGATGCGGGACGTCAAGAAGGTCTATGAGCAGGGCTCGATCGAGGTCCATGCGCTGCGCGGGATCGATCTGACGATCCAGAAGGGCGAGTTCACCGCGATCTGTGGCCCCTCGGGCTCGGGCAAGACAACGACGCTCAACCTCATCGGAGCGCTCGACGCCCCGACCTCCGGCGACATCACCATCGAGGGCGAGAGCCTGCTAGGCAAGAGCCGCAAGCAGCTCAGCCAGCTACGCCGCGATCGCATTGGCTTCGTCTTTCAGGCCTACAACCTGATGCCCGTGCTGACGGCCTACGAGAACGCCGAGATCGTGCTCGCGGTGCAGGGAGTTCCCTACGAGGAGCGCCATGGGAAGGTCATGAAGCTGCTCGCCGACGTCGGCCTGGAGGGCATGGAAGACCGCAAACCCATGGAGCTCTCTGGAGGCCAGCAGCAGCGCGTCGCGGTGGCCCGCGCCATCGCCTCCAACCCAGCGATTGTTTTAGCGGACGAGCCCACAGCCAACGTCGACTCGGAGACCGCCGACCGACTGCTCGACATGATGGAGACCCTCAATCGCGAGGCGGGCATCACGTTTCTCTTCTCCACCCACGACTCACGCGTCATGGACCGGGCGCGGCGCGTGGTGCGCATCGTCGACGGGGCCGTCGAGAGCGACGAAACCAAGGCTTGAGCAGACTGCCCGCGTGCCGCCGCTTCGTCGCGGCCCTGTCTCTCGGCGTCGCCGCACACGTGGCGAACGTCGCAGTCCATGCCGAGACCGAGGGTGGCGCGGACGTGCGCGTCTACCACTTCAGCATCCTCGACGACACCGTCGTTGCCCAGAAGGACGCCCAGATCGCGATCATTCGCGCCAAGATCAAGACCGACCTTGCGGACCAGCTCGAGTTCGAGACCCATGCGGTCTTCTCGCTCAACCGGCCGCCGACCGTCGCCAACAACGCTTCGATCCTCGCCGGGTCCACCCGCCGGTTCTTCGACCTGTCGGTGGAGAGCCACAACAAAGGCCAGGTCGGCGCCATGGCCGACATCGACCGGCTGAACCTGCGGTGGGCACATCCTGGCTTCGATTTGGTAGCGGGCAGACAGGCTGTGACCTGGGGTGTGAACTACTTCTGGCCTGTTCTCGACCTCTTCGCCCCATTTGCACCGCAACAGGTGGACCGCGACTACAAGGCTGGCGTCGACGCAGTTCGGCTCACCGTGCCAACAGGTTCCTTCTCGCAGGTGGAGATGATCGGCGCCGCGCAGGGCAGGGAAGTCGACGATCTGAGCTTTGCGACGCTCGGCCGGGCTCATTCGGGAACGACCGACTTCGGGTTCATGGCGGGCAGCTTCCACGGCGACACCGTGATCGGGACCTTCGTCACCGCCGGGGCAGGCGGCACGGGTATTCGTGCTGAGATCGCCTACACGGACTCCGGCGATCCCCTCGACAAGCTGATCGACCGGGAGCAGTTCACGCGGGCCAGCCTCGGCTTCGACCGTCAGCTCAGCCCCTACGTGACGCTGATCGCAGAGATGTCCTACAACGGCTTCGGCGCCGAGGATCCGTTGGGCTACGTGCGAATCGCTCAGGCCGACAGGGTGATGCGCGGAGAGATCTCGTCGCTCGGCCGCACCTATGCCGGCCTGTCGCTCGGCTGGCAGATCCACCCACTCTGGACCCTGTCGGAGGCGGTTCTCCACAACGGTACCGACGGCTCGACGCTCGCCCAGACCTTCGTCGACTGGGCCATCTCGACCGGCACGAACATCCAATTCGGTGCCAGTGTCGGTTTCGGCGACGACGACCCATCCCTCGGCCCGGTACCGAGCGAGTACGGAGCCGTGCCGCTCAACGGCTGGTTCGCGATCAAGGCGTTCTTCTGACCGGCCCGCGCAGAGCGCGGGGGTAGGATGAGTCGATGCACCCGGTAGACGCTGCCTGCGCTTGGACACGGGCAGACTTTCCGGAGCGCAGGGAGTGGGCGCGACCGCTCGAGCAGCGCCACATCACCGAGATCGCGGCCGCGGTCAGAGCTGCTCGCCGCGCCGGTCTGCGTGCCGAAGAGATCGGTAGCGACGCCTTTCCGCTGCCGACTGCGGCCGATCTGTTGCGAGCCTCGCGCAAGGATCTAGAAACCGGTCCCGGCTTCGCCGTGATCGAGGGATTCCCACTCGAGGACTTCTCCACCGACGAGTGCCGGGTGGCCTTCGCCGGTATCTGCTCGCATCTCGGCCAGGTGTCGGTACAGGGTCACACGGGCGAGAAGATCATCGACGTCGTCGACCGCGACAGGCCCTACGACCACACTTCGCGCGGCTATCACAGTCCACACCGGCTGCCGTTCCATACCGACGGTGCCGACTGTGTAGGCCTGCTCTGCCTGGAAACGGCCATGCAGGGTGGGACGAGCCTCATCGCCAGCGCCAGCGCCGTTCACAACGCCATCCTCGCGGAAAGACCGGACCTGTGGCGGGTGCTGAATCGCGGATTCCGCCACCACCGTCGCGGGGAAGAGCCGCCCGGCGAGGAGCCGATCTCCGCCCGCGTTGCGGTCTTCGGCTTCCACGACAACCTCTTCCACTGCATGTACAACCGCAACCCGATCGAATGGGCCGCCGACGCCCGCGGCGGGCTCGAGCCAGCCGAGCGCGAGGCTCTCGACTACCTCGATGGGGTGATCGAGCGCCCCGAGAATCAGCTCGAGATGGACCTCCAGCGCGGCGACATGCAGTTTCTTAACAACTTCGTCACCCTGCACTCGCGAACCGCCTACGAGGACACGCCGGATCGTCGACGCCACATGCTCCGCATCTGGATCGCCGGTACCGACCGGCGTCGCGCCGGCCCGACGCTACTGGAGCTGTACCTGCCCTCCGCAGACGGCAGCGCGGCGGGATTCCGCACAACGCACGCTCGATGTCGCGGTTGAGGTCGTCACCTTCCTGATCTGGAGTTTCGGGCTTCGCAAGGGCCTCGAGGATCGAGCCATCTACCGCCGTGAGCAGGCTGCGCCGGCGCTTGCGCCAGTACATCAGGCTTCGCTTGCGCAAAGTACCGGTCAGCCAAGCCTCAGGGTTGTAGATCTCGTCCTGCTTCTGCAGGAATGTTACGAAAGTGTCCTTAACACGTCTTGCGCGTCCTCGGGCGGGAGGCGGAACCGACGGAGCGTGGCTTTGGCTTTGGGGAAGAGTTTCTCGACGAGATCCTGTGCTGAGGTCTCGACTTCCCGAGTGCGAGGAACGCTCCGCTGTCAGAAAACGGAAGTCGAGGAGCACACTGTCATCACCTACCTTCTCAAGCCGGCAGGAATCCGAGACGACTGTTCTAGTCATCCTGAGCACGGCGGCGCTCGCTTCCCTACACTGCCACTCATGACCAACGTCGTCGGAGACCGCCGCTCCGACACCGCACGACGGCGAGTAGCCGTCGTCGGTGCGGGTGCGGCGGGGCTGGTGACGGCATGCGAGCTGCTGCGCGAGGGTCACGAGGTCATGCTTCTCGAAGCTGAGAGCGAGAGTGGTGGCCTGTGGAACTTCGATGCCACCGGCCACCATCCGGGGCGGCCCCTCTACGGATCGCTGCGGACGAATCTGCCAACACAGCTGATGGCGCTGCGCGACTACCCCTTCGAGGGTGAGCGCGCGTTCGTGGACCACGCCGACGTCCTCGCCTACCTGCAACGTTTCGTCGCCGATCACAACCTTCTGCGCCACGTCCGGTTCGAATATCGCGTCGAAGCGGTGAATCGCCGGTCGGAGCATTGGGAGATCGGCATCCACGGACGCCAAGAACCTGTCGAAGCGGAAGTGCTCGTGATCGCGAACGGCCACTACCGCTCGCCACGCACGCCCCTGATCCAGGGCCTTGCTTCTTTCGCAGGCCGGACCCTGCACAGCCACACCTACCGCCGCCCCGGAGGGCTCGCGGAACGCCGGGTGCTCCTAGTCGGTGCTGGCGCATCGGCCGTCGATATCAGTTTGGACCTCGTCGCGAGCGGCGCGACGGTCCATGTCGCGACCCGTGCGGGGCTCGCCGACGTCGCGCGCTTTCCAGGCGCCGCGCTGCACCCTCGGCTGGTAGGTGTCGAAGGACATCGTCTGCGTTTCGCCGACGGCAGCACTGTCGACGACATCGATAATCTGCTTTTCTGCACCGGCTATCGCTACGACTTCCCATTCCTGCGACAGCGGCCCGAGCTCGTGACCTGGGACGAGGACGGCGCCGAGCTCTACTTCGACCTGCTGTCGCCGGCTGACCCGACCCTGGCCTTCATCGGCTTGCCGTTTCGGGTGATCCCGTTTCCCCAGTTCCAGATCCAAGCTCGATGGCTGGCTCGAGCGCTGGCATCGAAGTTCGAGCTTCCGCCTGCCGAGGAACGCGCGGCGTGGATCGTCACCCAGCGATCTCGGCAGGCGGCCAACGGTACTCCCCGACACCACCGGATGCTGCACGGCGAGGCCCAGTTCGCGTACCACGACCAGCTGGCACGCCAATGCGGAGCTACCCCGCTACCGGAATGGTTCCTCCAGCTGCATCGCGACGTCGTCGTGCAGCGGGCCGCGGACCCCGCCGGCTATCGCGACTCGGAGCCGATGGCCCGCGCAGTTTCTTCGGCTACCCGACGAATCTCGGAGGAGATGTGATCGAGACCCGCCTCGAGCTCTGCCGCGGGCGATCCGAGCCCCAAACGCAGGTAGCCCTCCATCCCCATCCACGCCCCCGGCACCACCAGCACGCCGTGCCGCTCGCGCAGCTCGTTGCAAAAGGCGACCGTGTCGCAGGGAAAGGCCAGCTCCACGAACGCATACGCACCCGCCTGCGGCTCGCGGTAGCGAACCAGGCCGTCCAGGTCGCCGGCCCAGGCGTCGACCCGGTCACGGTTGGGCACCATGTAGGACCTCGCCCGGGCCTGCAATCGCGCCTGGTTCTCGCGCACTACCGCAAAGCGCGCAATCCGGTCGCTCAGGGCCCCGGGAGCGATCGTCGAGTAGTCGTGGCGCAGCCAGCAGTCGTCGACGAGCTGGCGCGGACCGACCAACCAGCCGATCCGGGCCCCCGGCAGTCCATAGGACTTACTCAGGCCGCTGGTGACGACGACGCGCTCGCCGCGCCCCCAGAAACTAGGCGCCGGCGAGCCGTCGTGTTCGGCTCCGCGATAGACCTCGTCGGCCACCAGCCAGGCACCTGCCGCATCGACCTGCTCGGCGACCCGAGCGATGGCCTCCTCGCCTAGGACCTTGCCACACGGATTGTTGGGGTGGCTGAGGTACACGAGCTTCGGGCCGGCGGCGAGACCGCGCTCGAAGGCGTCCCAGTCGGGCTCCCAATCGGCCTCGTGGCGCAGCGAGAAAGTGTTGACTTCGGCCCCCAGGCTGCGCGCCAGTCCGGCCACCTGGAGGTAGTTCGGTGCCTCGAAGAGCACCCGATCGCCGGGCTGAAGGAGCGCATGGCAGACCAGGAAGTTGGCTTCCGCGGTGCCGTTGGTGACCTCGATGTCATCGGTACCGGCGCCCGGATAGTGCTGCGCGATACCGGCGCGCAGCTCCGGCGTGCCGTTGGTCTGCACATACACCAGCGGCTGGTCGAGCACCGCCTCGAGATCGAGGCCCATCTCCCCGAGCTCGCGCAAGGACAGGGGATGCACCCCGCTCTCGCTCAGGTTGAGCTCGACGACGTTCTCCCATAGCGACTGGCCGCGCTCGAGATCGAACTGTTCGATATCCATCGGGAGGTGGAGCCTACATGGCGCGTTGAAAGCCAACGGCGATCCGAAAGTCCGGCGAATCCCGGCTGAGGCCGACGCCGACGCTGAACACGGTCAGCGGGCTGAGTTGGTGGCGCACGCCCGCCTCGAGAAGCAGGCTCTCTCGGCCCTCCCGCTCACGTTGCTCGAACACGACGTCGGTCACGAGCATCGACACCGCATCGAGGCGACGGCTGTAGCCGAGCGCGGCGCGGAGCAGTTCGTTGCGCTCGCGACGGCGACGATCCGAGTTGTGCCGGGCACCGAGGTTGAGGTGGAGCCGATCCAAGTGCCAGGCCCGGCCCAGGGTCCGCGTCACGATGAGTCCGAGAGCGGGATCGACCGCGCTGCCCTTCGTCGCAACGTCACCGCCCAGGGTGAGCGCGAAGGCGGGCATCTTCAGGGTTTCGGCGTTGAAGTTATAGAGCACCTCGACACCGACCTCCTCGACTCCCTCTTCGGTTCCACCCAGGTGCCAGGGAACGGTCAGCTTCGCCTCCCAGCCGTCGGCGAAGCCCCACTCCAGGATCGGTGACAGGAGGCTCTCGTTGCGACTCTCGAAGCGCCCGGCGCGCAGCAGGGTCAGCAGCTCGAAGCCTCCACGAGGGATCGGGTAGGCATCCTCGATCGCAACCGGGAGCCCCGACTCGAGATTCAGATGATCGGCGCCGCCACTGGGCCGAGCGATCAAGCTCACCAACCCGACGCCCAGCGCCAGAACCGGCAGTCTCACTCGGTCGGCAGCCCAGGATCGGATTCCATCGGCCACGGCGCGAGCTCCTCGACGTGCGTGACCTTTTCTTCCCAGCCGCGCAGCATCGCGGCGACCATGCCGGGCGCAACCTGACCGGCGGCCTCGGTCTCGGGCGCCACGGCCATAGCCGGCATGAGCTGGCGCATCGCGTCGAGAAAGGACCCCTCGATCTCCCACGGCTGCAGATCCGGTGTCAGCTTGAGTAGCAGCTGTGCGCGCAGCGCAGCCATTGGATCCTCCGACTCGCCGCCCCCGGCGTGCTCGGCGTGCTCGGCGTGTAGCGATCCCTGATCCCCATGCTCACCGCCGTGCTCCGCCATCATCTCGGTCAGCATCTCACCCATGATCGAGTTCATCGAGCCCTCGCCCGACGCGAGCCACCCGTCGTAGTCGAGCGGGTCGAGGTCCGGCCTCGGTACCGAGAAACGCCGCGCGAGCGCCTCGTCGCCCGGGTGGTAAGACATGGCGTCGATGACCCGATAGAGCTCGGCGCGCTTCTCCGCCGGCGTCCAGGCGTCGTAGGCCGCGATGTCGTAAGCGATGCCGTGGAGCATGTGGAGATTGTCGAAGGCGTTCGCGGTACGGGGCGAAAGCCGCGAGTAGCGTGGCATCCCCTCGCGCGAGAGGATCATGCGTAGCGGCGGGTTCGGGATCACCTGTTCGCGCAATACCTCGTCGATGCGAGCGAGGTTGCGGTCCTGGCCCGCACCGTTGCCGCCAGTCATCATCGCCTCGTAGGTGGCCGGGTGCCACCAGTGGGCGGCATAGAAGAAGTTGTTCGACTGCGGGTAGTAGTTGCGCGTCAGGCTGAAGTAGGGCTTCATCATCACCGCGGCACGGCGCATGGTGAGATCGAGAGGTGCAGGACTCATGACGATGCCCTGGTCGCGCTGGCGCGCGTAGATCTCCCACGCGCGGTCGAGAGCGGCCGATTTGTCGGGCCACGCGATCGACGGATCAGCTATGGCGTCATACGTCATCTCGTGCAGGGCGTGGGTCCAATCGATGGTGCGAAACAAGCGCCATGCCACGCGCGCCATGTAGGAGGCGTAGTACTCCTGAGTCGGCTCGACCCGCGGCGGACGCGCCATCATGGCCATGATCTCGCCATAGAACTCGGCATCGGCCTCGGCGTGCGCTGCGAAGGGGTGCAGCAACAGCACGTCGTGCAGCTTGCCGTGCGCGAAGTGCAGCGCGCCGGCGACCTGGTAGGTCGGTTCGTGCCGCTTGTAGAAGGCGAGCCGAAACGGCGTACGGGGATGAGAGATGGCACTGCGCTTCTCAGCGAGCAGCGGCATCGAGACAACGCTCGCTGCGGCCAGTAGCGCGATCAGGCGGGCACGAATTCGAGTCATGAGCTCTCGCGATCGCGGCGCTCGACGAGGGAGCGTACCTCCGCCAGCACCGCATCGATTGTAGGCGTCGCAACGCCGACGCGCGAGCCGATATCGGCGACCGCCGCGACCACCCCAGCGAGCTCAAGTGGTCGCCCGGCCTCAAAGTCCTGCAGCATCGACGTGCGGTGATCGCCGACGTCGACCGCCCACTGCAACCGTTTGGCGAGATCGACGCGCAACCGGATCCCGAGCGCCTCGGCCACATCGCGGCCCTCCTCCATCAGTCGCGACGCTCGGCCGCGTAGGTGGGGATCCGCTCCGATCTCCCCCAGTGTCGCTCCCGAGACGACGCTCAACGGGTTGAAGGCGAGGTTCCCCCACAACTTGCCCCAGATGTCGTCGCGCACGCGACGGCGCACCGGGGCACGAAAGCCCGCTTGGCTGAGCAGTTGGCCCAGCGCCGTCACCCGCGACGAGATCGAGCCGTCGGGCTCGCCGATCATGAATCGACGCCCATCGATGTGACGCACCACTCCAGGCTGCACGATCTCGCCAGAGGGATACACCACGCAACCGATGGCGCGTCGTGGCCCGATCGCACGCCAGATCTCGCCACCCGGATCGATCGACTCCAGATGGGCGCCCTCGAGCTCGCCACCGACGCCGTGGAAGTACCACCACGGGACGCCGTTCTGGGCGGTCACGACCGCTGTCTCCGGGCCGAGAACGGGCTGGATGGCCGGCGTCGCGCCAGCGATCCCCTGCCCCTTGACGGCAACGATGACGGCATCCTGGGGGCCGAACTCGCTTGCGCGATCAGACGCCTCGATCGTCACGACCAATGGCCGTTCACGACCTTCTCCATCGGCCGAGAGCAGGGTCAACCCGTTCTGGCGGATGGCTTCGAGGTGGGCGCCGCGCGCCACAACGCTGACCTCGGCACCGGAATCGGCGAGCCGTGCCGCCAGAAGCCCGCCGATCGCGCCAGCGCCGAAGACACAGATCCTCACGGCCTCACTCGCCGGAATCGAGGCCCAGCTTCGTCGCCAGGCCAATGCGCTGGAGTTTGCCCGTCGCCCCCTTCGGGATCTCGTCGAGAAAGACGACCTTCGCCGGCACCTTGAACGGTGCCAACCGCTCGCCCGCAAAGCCGCGCAGAGTCTTCTCGTCGATCTCCGCACCGTCTTCGAGGACCACCGCCGCGGCGACCTCCTCGCCGAGCCGCGGGTGGGGCAAGGCGAACGTCACCACCTGCGCTACGGCCTCATGGTCCATGAGGATCTCGTCGACCTCGCGCGGCGAGATCTTCTCGCCACCCCGGTTGATGATCTCCTTCAGCCTGCCGGTGAGCGTGAGGTAGCCCTCCTCGTCGATGCGGCCCTGGTCGCCAGTGCGAAACCAGCCGTCGGAGAACCCCGCGGCGTTGGCCTCGGGATTGGCGAGGTAGCCCGCAGTGACGTTCGGGCCGCGGATCACGACTTCTCCGATCTCGCCGCGCGGGAGCAGGTCACCGGCCTCGTTCATGATCGCCATCTCGGGGCCGGCGGACGGGCCGACCGAGCCGGGCTTGCGTAGCAGAGGCGGCAGTGGGTTCGAAGCCATCTGGTGGGCCGCCTCGGTCATGCCGTAGGCCTCGATCACCGGAGCACGGAAGGTCTCCTCCAGCCGTTGCATGACCTGGGGCGGGAGCGAGGCCGAAGACGAGCGTAGGAAGCGCAGGCGATGGCGCTCGAGTACGTCGGGGTTGCGGGCCGCGCGGTCGAGGATCGACTGGTGCATGGTGGGCACCGCCGTGTACCAGGTGGCCTCGGAGGCGTCGAGCCAGGAAAAGAATCGCAACGCGTTGAAGCCCGGCGAGCAGAAGACCGAGGCCCCCGACGACAAGGTCGCCAGCACGGCCGCCATCAACCCGTGGATGTGAAACAGCGGCATCACGTTCAGGCACCGATCGCCGGGCTCGAGCGCGAGCGAGGCCGCAATGTGACCGGCCGATGCGTACAGGTTGCGCTGTGTCAGAGGCACCATCTTCGGTCGCGACGTGGTGCCGGACGTGTGGAGAATGAGGCCGACATCTGCGGCTTCTGAGCAGACGTCGTCACCGCGGGCGGTCGCGGCGTCGACACTTGTGCCCTCCGGACCCCGCAGCGAGAAGGCACCCGCCGGGGCCGACACATCGGTGACAAGCTCCGCGACCGCGATGCCTCTGCGCTCGGCGACCCCACGGGCCGGGCCGTCGATTCCCTCGGCCACGATCAGCAACCGAGCGTCGAGGTCGTCGAGGTAGAAGTCGAGCTCCTCCGCCTTGTAGGCCGGGTTTAACGGGGCGCTGGCGCAATACGAGGCGACCGCCACGAAACAGCTCGCCATCTCCGGACCGTTGGGGAGCACCATCGCCACCCTGTCTTGCGAAGCAATGCCGAACGACTGCAGGGCCAAAGCGGTGTCGGCCACGACCTCTTCGAGCCCCCCGTAGTCGAGGACCGGGCGGTCGAGAGTGAGAATCGCCGGCGAAGCCGCGTCGGCCCCGGCGAACAGATCGCGTAGCGTGTCCATCGGTAGGCGCGATTGTGGCCGATCGACTCCACCCCGTCCAGGTGAGGTATCTTCTCCCCCCAATTGCGCGCGCCTCACACGAGCGAGCGAGACAGGAGAACCCGATGAGCGACAAGCACCTCTTGGAGAGCGCCGACAACGGCGTCGTCACCCTCACCATGAACCGCCCCGAGAGCCTCAACGCGCTCTCACCCTCGATGATGGCCGCCCTGACCGAGACCGTGCCACGGCTCGCCACAGACGCCGAGTGCAAGGTAGTCGTGCTGACAGGCGCTGGTCGCGGCTTCTGCGCCGGCGGCGACGTCAAGGGCATGGCGAGCCGCGCCGACGCTACCGGTCCCGCCCCCAGCATGGAGGAGCGCGCCCATGGCCTGCGCGAAGGCATGGAGGTCTCGCGCATCCTGCACGAGATGCCGAAGCCGACGATCGCCATGATGCGCGGCCCGGCCGCCGGAGCCGGCCTTTCGCTGGCGCTCGCCTGCGACATGCGCATCGTCTCAGAGAGCGCACGATTCACGACCGCCTTCGCCAAGGTCGGGTTTTCCGGCGACTACGGATCGAGCTACTTTCTTCCGCAGCTGGTCGGAGCCGCGAAGGCGAAAGAGCTCTTCTTCACCGCCGACGTCATCGAGGCCGACGAGGCACTGCGCCTGGGAATCGTCAACCGCATCGTCGCCGACGACCAGCTCGAGTCCGAGACCCGCGCCTTCGCCGACCAGCTCGCGGGCGGTCCCACCGTCGCGTACCGCTACATCAAGAAGAACCTCAACGCGGCTCTCGCCGGTTCCTCGATCGGCGACGTCTTCGATCTCGAGGCCTGGAACATGACACGCACCGGCCAGACCGACGATCACAAGGAGGCCGCCAAGGCCTTCGTCGAGAAGCGCAAGCCGACCTTCTCGGGTCGGTAGATTCGGATTCTGCCTGAGGGAGAGACCATGCCTGGCGAGATGATCGAGTACGCCTCGAACGGCGATTCCGCCCACGCCTACCTCGCGACGCCGGAGTCGGCGAGCGGGCCCGGCGTCATCGTGCTGCAAGAGTGGTGGGGGCTCGTCGAGCACATCAAGGAGATCGCCGATCGATTCGCGCAGCAGGGCTTCGTGGCGCTGGCGCCGGACCTCTACCATGGCGAGTCGACCGACCACCCCGACGACGCCGGTCGGATGATGATGGCGCTGAACATCGAACGCACCGAGAAGGACCTGCGGGGCGCGATCGAGGCCCTCGCGGCACGAGACGAGACCCGTGGCACAAAGGTCGGCACGGTCGGCTTCTGCATGGGCGGCCAGCTGTCGCTCTACGCCGCCTGCAAGAATCCCGCGGTCGGCGCCTGTGTCGACTACTACGGCATCCACCCCGCGGTCAGCCTCGACTTCGTGGGACTCGAGGCCCCGGTGCTCGGGTTTTTCGGCGAGACCGATGCCTTCGTCACTCCGGAGGCCGCGCAACAGCTCGAGGCCGACCTCGTGGCCGCCGACAAGCGCGTGGAGATCCACGTCTACCCTGCGGGACACGCATTCTTCAACGACAGCCGCCCCGACGCCTATGACGAGCACTTCGCCGAGGAGTCGTGGGAGAGGATGATCGCCTTTTACAGAGAGCACCTCGACTAGAGGGGCCGGGCGACGCTTGGCTAGTCAGCGCGGGGGGCCTCGTAGACCCCATCGGGCTGGTGCACGAGCGCCTTCGTGGCCCGGCCTGAGCCGTCAGCCTCGAAGCCGATGCGAATCGTTTTTGCCTCGCGCAGAACGAAGCGGCCGTCGAGGGCCGGATCGAGCGTGTATCGGGTCGCGCCGAGGACCGCGGCGAGAGAGCCTCCGGAGAGCTCGATGCGGACGGAGCGCCCGGACGCCAGCTTGTAGGTACCGACGAAGTGACCGAGATGCGCCTCGTCGTAGAGCCGCGCGTCGACCTGGCGGGCGAAGACCACGGGAGACGCTCTCGGCTCCATGAGCGCTTCGACGGCAGATACGTTGCCCTCGACATCGGTGCGGAAGAGGAACTTCTGGTCCTCGAAATCGTCGCCGGTCGCGTTCCAGACGTCGAAGTGCCAGTGCTCGAGCGGCGACTCCATGCCGTTGTAGGCCAGCAGCAGACCGCCGCCCTCGCCGGCTCCGATCCGCATCACTCCATAGCCGGCGTGCTCGTACGCTCCCGGGTAGTCCGCGAGGCCGTGGGAAGGGCGGGTGCCGGCTCGGCGCTGGCTGTCCTTGGCCGCCTCTGCCACGTCGGCCGCCGCCGCGGCCTTGTTCTGGTTCTCCAGCGCCTCGCCACTCCAATCGACGAGATCGAGGCCGAGGATCCGATCGGCCGCGTGCTGGTTGACGAGCTGCCCTAGGTTCGAACGGGTGTTGGTGAACGACACGACCCCCATGTCTTGGTCGGGGAAGAACATGACCGACGTGATGAAACCGTCGATGCCGCCGCCGTGCGCGAGCCGGCGGTGCCCACGGTAGTTGTCGATGCGCCAACCCATGCCGTAGGTCGCCGAGGAGATGTCGGCGCGCTCCGGGCGACCCTCGATCGTCATCTGCGGCGAGTGGATCTCAGCGAGCGTGGCCGACTGGACGACCTGGCGGTCCGCCACCTTGCCCTCGTTGAGATTGAAGAGTAGCCACTTCGCCATCTCGCGCACCGACGAGTTGACCGAGCCGGCGGGGCCGATCAGATCGATGCGGCGAAAGTCGATGAGCTCCGGGCGGTTGTCGTCGTCCTGCCGGTACGGCAAAGCGTGGTTGTCGTCCTGCTGCGAGGTGAGGACCGACAGGTTCGAGCGCTCCATGCCGAGCGGCTCGAACAGCCGCGTCCGCATGTTCGCCTCCCAGGTCTCGCCGGTCAGCATCTCGATGAGATGCCCGGCCGTCATGTACATGAGGTTGTTGTACTGGAAGCGCTGGCGAAGGTCGGCAGTGAGCTCGAGGTGCGCCAGACGCGCGACCAGCTCAGCGCGGGTGTTCTCGTTGTTGTTGTACCAGAGCGCGTCGTGACGCGGCAGGCCCGATCGATGGGTGACCAGGTCGACGGGCGTGAGACGATCGGAGATCGACCGGTCGCTCAGCCGAAAGCCGGGCAGGTATGTCGTCACGGGCTCATGCCAAGCGAGCTTGCCGTCGTCTACCAGCTGACCGAGAAGCGTCGAGGTCATCGCCTTGGTCGTGGAGCCGATGGCGAACAGCGTGTCGGGTGTCATCGGTCGGCGCTCGGCGACATCCCGAAAGCCATAGCCCTGGGCGTGGACAACTTCTCCGTCGGCAACGATCGCGATCGCGAGCCCAGGCACCTGCCAGGACTCGACCGCCTCGACGACCAACTCGTCGAGCGTGCTCAGGCGCTGGCGAGCCTCGGCAGCGTCGGCCCCGAACGTCGGTGCCGCGACCAGGTTCCCGATCACTGCGATACCCAGAATCGCCGACATCCGACCCCACCGTGTGCCCCGTTGCTTCATCACGTTCTCCTACATGTCGTAGACGTCGCCGTGGCTCATCGCCACGATGCGGCTGATCTCGGCGAGCGGCCAACCGCTCTGCTGGGCCCAGCCGTTGAAAGTCTCCTGCACCGCCTGCAGATCCCGTTTTCCGGTCGGCTTCTTCTCCACGACGCCCTGGCCCACTAGATAGCCGACGACGTCGCGCGACAGCATGAAGGTGTCGCGCCCGGACTCGCGCAGAAACATCGGTTCGGTGTGGCGCCGAGGCGCTGGCCGTCCTGCTTGAGAACCGCCCACAGCCCGGTGGTGTCCTGCGCCGGCCAGTCGGACAGGAAGCGCCCGAACGAGCCGTGTTCGCGCACCACATCGAGCACCATCTCGGCGTTCGAGACCGCGCTCTCGATCTTCTTGCGGTGGCGGATGATGCGGGTGTCCTCGGCAAGGCGATCGACGTCGTCGATCGACAGTGCCGCGACCGTCTCCGGATCGAAGGCGCTGAAAGCCTCTTCGAACCCAGACCACTTCGCCTGCACCACGCGCCACACGAAGCCCGACCGGAAGACGCACTTGGTCATGGTGGCGAGGTAGCGGTCGTCTTTCTGGGCTCGTAGCTGACGGGCCGCCTTGAGGTCCGGCAGGCGCTCGCCAATGCCCTCGTCGCCCCTGTGGCGCGCCGCCGCACGTCCGTAGATCTCCCTAAAGGTCTCCACCTGCTGAGCTCCTCGTCAGTCGACCTATCGTACGACGCCCCAAATTGGCTGCGATCGCCGGCCCTGGCGAATTCTGGGATGATGTTCGAAACGGCCAGACACGACCGCTTGGCTCTCTACACTCACCCCCGATGAGTCCAGTTGCCACCTCGAAAGCCCTCGACCCTACGCTCTGCCAACGTGCGTATCGCTCGCGCGACTCACGCTTCGACGGGCGGTTCTTCATCGGCGTGGGGACCACCGGCATCTACTGCAGGCCGGTCTGTCCGGTAAAGCCACCAAAGCCCGAGAACATCGTCTTTTACCCCACCGCAGCTGCGGCGGCCGAGGCCGGCCTCCGGCCCTGTCTGCGCTGTCGTCCAGAGACCGGAGCCGGGACCCCGGATTGGAGCGCTGCATCGTCGAAGGTCAATCGGGCGCTGCGTCTGATCGGAGAAGGCGTCGCTGAGGAGGGGGGCGTCGCGGTGCTGGCCGAAGCCCTCGACATCTCCGCGCGCCACCTGCACCGTCTGTTCATTGAACACCTTGGAGCCACGCCGGTGACGGTCATCCGCACGCGACGCCTGCACCTCGCGAAACGACTGATCGACGACACCGACCTGCGCCTCGCCGACGTCGCCTACGCCGCCGGCTTCGGCAGCGTGCGGCGCTTCAACGCCACGTTCCAGGATCTCTACGGGCGTACCCCAGGCGAGCTCAGGCGCGCGCGCAGACACGGGCGAGTCCGGGCGGACGAAGATCCGTTCGTCTTTCGCCTCTCCTACCGCCCGCCGCTCGATTGGCACAGAATGCTCGACTTCTTCGCGCTGCGGGCGACACCGGGCATCGAAGAGGTGCGTGAGTGCTCCTACCGCCGTAGCTTCCGACTCGGCGACGGCCAGGCGGGCATTCTGACCGTGCGCCACGCCAGCTCAGGCGACGCACTGGAACTCGAGATCCATTCGAGCGAGCCCGCGGCACTGCTGCGGGTGGTCGACAAGGCGCGGCGCCTGTTCGACCTCAGTGCCGATCCGGCTCCCATCGCCGACCACCTCAGCGCCGACCCCACCCTCGGTCACGCCGCGCGCCGAATGCCGGGCCTGAGGGTTCCCGGGGCGTGGGACGGCTTCGAGGTCACCATCCGCGCCATCCTCGGACAACAGGTTTCGGTCAAGGGAGCAACGACCCTCGCCGGTCGCATCGCCGAGAGATGCGGAGAGGCCCTCCCCTTTTGCTGCGGTGCGATCGGACGTCTGTCGCCCACACCGGAGCAGTTGCTATCCACGAACCTCGCCAAGATCGACATGCCCGGATCCCGCGCTGACACCCTGAAACGGGTCGCCGAGGCCGTGCTCGACGGAACGCTCGTCTTCGACAGCGCCAGACCGGACGTCCTACGCTCGCGGATGCTAGCCATCGCCGGTATCGGGGAGTGGACGGCCCAGTACGTCGCCATGCGGCTCGGCGAGCCCGACGCCTTCCCGGCGAGCGACCTCGGACTGCTCAAGTCCCCAGCCCTAGCGCAGCGACCGACCCCTAAACAACTACTGGAGCAGGCGGAAGCATGGCGCCCCTGGCGCGCCTATGCCGCCGTGCTGCTTTGGCACGCCACTGGAGAGACCCCATGAGGTATACCGAGATGCAGTCCCCGATCGGAAGGCTGGTCCTGGCTGCAGACGACACCGGCCTCCGGCATATCAGGTTCGTCGACGGCAGGCCGTCGGAATTGCCTGAGCCCGAATGGACGCGAGACGACACCGCGCTCGCGGAGCCTCAGCGTCAGATCGAGGCGTACTTCGGCGGCGAGCTGCGCGACTTCGAGCTCAAGCTGGCGCCTGCCGGCACCGATTTCCAGTGCCGCGTGTGGTGGGCCCTAGCCGATATTCCGTACGCGGAGACAGTTTCCTACGCCACCGTCGCGAAACGCATCGAGCGGCCCAGCGCCTCTCGCGCCGTGGGTGCCGCAAACGGACAGAACCCTCTGCCAATCGTGCTGCCGTGTCATCGTGTGATCGGCGCCAACGGCAGCCTTACCGGTTACGGCGGCGGCCTGCACATCAAGGAAGCGCTGCTTGCCTTGGAGCGTCGTCACGGCGGCCAGGCGCCGCTGTTCGAATAGCATCGAGGAGTGGCCCTCTGTTCGCCTTCTCCCGCCGAAGCCCTCGCTCTGGCCGTAGACGCGGCGTGCTGGATCGAAGCCCAGTCCGTACCGCTCGGCAACGGCCGCATCTGGGCGACCGCCGAAGGCGCCAGCGGCGACGCGGACGTATCGCTCTACCGCGGCGCCGGCGGGGTCGTGCTCTTTCTCATCGAGCTGGCGGCGGCCACCGGCGATTCCTCGCACCTCACCCGCGCCCGCGAGGCGACCGACGCCGTCTTGGACCACGTCACTACGAACCCGCTCCAGGCGGCCGGCATGTATCGCGGCAAGAGCGCGCTGGCCTTCGTGTGCCAGACGCTGCACGAGGCGACGGGCGCGCAGCGCTACTCGGTCGCCGCACGAGACGAGATCGCCGGAGTGATCGACACCGCACAGACGTGCGGTAGCGGGATCGGTTGGCTCGAGCCGATCCCGTTCGCCGATTCTTTCGACGCGCACGGCGAGACCGAGATCTGGGACGTCTCGCGCGGTAGCGCGGGCGTCGGCATGGCCCTGCTGTGGGCCCATGACCACGCGCTCGACAGGCGCTGCCTGGACGCGGCGAGCGCGATAGGACGGCGCCTGGTGGAGGTCGCCACACCCACCGACGCCGGCCTCAAGTGGCCGATGATGCTGCATGACGTCGGTTGGTGGGCGCCGAACTTCAGCCACGGCACGGCTGGAATCGCCGCCTTCCTGGCGCAGCTCGGGCGAGTCAGCGGTGACTCGCGCTTCGTCGACGCCGCCGAGGCCGCGGCGAAACACCTGGCCGCGATCGCGACCATCGACGGACAGGCCCGCTCGATCTTGCACAGTGAGGGTCGGAGCGAGGCGCTCTTCTACCTCGGCTGGTGCCACGGACCACCGGGCACGGCGCGACTGTTCTACGAGCTCGATGCCGCCCTCGGCGGCGATGCGTGGAGAGAGTGGTGGGTCGGCGGCGGCGAGGCGCTGCTGTCCCGGGGAGCGCCGGCCACGCGCAGCCGCGGCTACTGGAACAACGTCGGTCAGTGCTGCGGCGACGCCGCGATCGGCGAGCTCGCCCTCAGCCTCTTCGGCGCGACGGGCGATCCTCGCTTCCTCGCACAGGCCCGGGCCATCGCCACACACCTGGGGACAGGGGCCCGGCGCAACACCGATGGCGCGTCATGGGTGCAGGCGGAACATCGCGTCCAGCCCGACCTGCTCGAAGCCCAGACTGGATACATGCAGGGCGCGGCCGGAGTCGGCAGCTTCCTGCTGCGGCTGTGGGCCGAAGAGACCGGGCACCGGATCAAGACCCAACTGCCCGACTGCCCGTTTCCCTAGCGGTTCTCGGCAACGACATCGCGCATGGCGGCGCTGGCTCGGGCGACCGCCTCGTCGACGACGGCGTCGTCGACCACCGTAGCCAAAACCACCATGCCCCTCGGCGCGATGTTCAGGCCCCGATTGAGTGCGGCGAGGTGGAAGCGCGACATGATCTCTCCGTCTTCGCGCACCATGCTCGAAGACGGTGGCTCGGCACTGAAGTAGACCGACATCATCGACCCCACTCTACGCATCGAGAACGCGATGCCGGCCTCCTCTGCCGCGTTGCGTAGGCCGACTTCCATCCGCTCGGCAAGCCGGTGCATCTCTTCGATCCGCGCCGCTGTCAGCTCGCGTACGGACACCGCTCCGGCGGCCATGGTGACCGGGTTGGCGTTGTAGGTGCCGGAGTGGAAGACCCCGCCCCCGGGCTCGAGCACCTTCATCAGCTCCTTGCTGCCACCGACTGCGCCGACCGGGAAGCCGCCGCCGATGAGCTTGCCGAACATGGTCAGGTCCGGATCGAGACCCACCTCTCCCTGCCAACCCCCGAGTCCCAGGCGGAAGGTGATCACCTCGTCGGCCACGAACAGGGCGCCGGCGTCGCGTGCGGCGGCGGCGAGCCCGCGCAGAAAGTCGACCTCCGCCGGAACACCGCCGCCAGCTCCCATCACCGGCTCGGTGAAAACCGCCGCGATATCCGAGCCGTGCTCGTCGAGCACGGCCTCGAACGAGGCGAGATTGTTGTACTCGCCAAGCAGCGTAGCCGGGCCCGGATGGTCGAAGGTTCCGGTCTCGAACTCCATTAAGGAGCCGTGGTACCCGAACCGGTTCATCAACACCTTGTAACGGCCGGTCACGAGTCTGGCGATGGTCAGGGCCAAAAGGCCGGCCTCGGTACCCGAGTTCGTGAAGCGCACCTGATCTACCGAGGCGACGCGATCCACCAGCTGCTCGGCGACATCGATCATGTGACGGTTGTTTGCCGCCCACCCAGTGCCCTTCGCCAGGTCCACAGCTTCGACAATCGGAGGGTAGGCGTGGCCATGGACCATTGCCGTGTAGTTGAACGTCAGGTCGATGTAGTCGTACCCGTCGACGTCGTAGAAGTACACACCCGCAGCACGGTCGATGCAGAGCGGGTACGGCTTCCAGTACCCGGCTTGGCGGGAGTTGCCGCCGGGAATCGACCGCGAGGCGCTCGCGAATAACCTGGCCGACTCCGGAGTGCGCTCGCGGTAGAGCTGCTCGATCGTGGTCACGGCGGATTGCGTGGATGCTTGGACGGTCATCACCCCTCCAGGTCCGGATCGGACACGTTTGCGGGACTGCACCGACAATCTACCCCAGCGTAGCGGCGAGCTCAGGTCCCAGACGGAGTGGCTATGATGCAGCGCGAGCTCATCGCATGGCACGTCCCGAGTATCAGATCGCCGACGACCCCGCCCTTGGACGATGGCTGCGAAGGGCCGTCACGGTGCCGGGCTACATCCTCGTCTGGCTGCTCTTCGCGGTGCTGCTTCTGCCACTGATGGCGGTGACCGCGCTTGTCGATCTCGCGCTCCGCGCACCACTACCCCGCGCCAGGTTCGTGGCCTGCCTCTTCTGGGTCACTACATGCGACATGGTCGGCCTCGGCGGCGCGCTCGTCAACTGGCTGACCGGTCTCGTCGCCCCGGAACGAGCGACGCGCGCCAACCGCGCACTGCAGGTCTGGTGGGCAAAGACCCTCTTCGCGGGCGGCAGACTCACCTTGTCGATGAAACTCGAGCTCGACGGCGATCCACCCTCCGAGCGCGGCCACGTCCTCGTTCTGGCGCGCCACTGCAGCCTCGCCGACACGATCCTGCCAATCGCCCTGCTCCCTTACTTCGACTGGCGCTACGTCCTCAAGCGGGAGCTGCTATTGCACCCATGCCTCGACATCGTCGGGCAGCGATTGCCAACGGCTTTCGTCCGCCGCGGCCTTGGCCAGAACAACACCGCAGAGATCGCCAGGGTCGCCCGGCTCGGACCCGATCTGGGACACAACGAGGCAGTCGGCATCTTCCCCGAAGGAACGCGCTTCACGCCGGAGAGGCGAGCCCACCTGCTGGAGCGGCTGGTGGCGTCCGGCGACGCGCAACGGCGGGCTGAAGCCGAGGCCCTCACACACACACTGCCGCCGCGCCCCGGAGGGGTGATGGCGCTGCTCGACACGGCTCCGCGTGCAGACGTACTGATCCTCAGCCACAGCGGGCTGGAGAACGCGGCCAGGCTCGCAGACGTATGGCGCGGCCGGCTGGTGGGGCGCACCCTGCGAGTGAAGATCGAGCGCTTCTCGAGAGACTCGTTGCCCGACACTCCCGAAGAGCGCCGAGCCTGGCTGGCACAACGTTGGCAGGAGGTCGATCGATGGATCGAGAAGACGGCCACCTCCTGATCCGCGAGCAGGATTTCCCGGCACACCCGAGTCGCTGTTCCCGTACTTCGCCGACGCCGCCAACCTCGCCCGCATCACACCGGCGAAGCTGCGCCTGTGCATCCTGACGCCGATGCCGATCGAGATGCAGGCCGGAGCGCTTCTGGAGTGCCCCATCGTGCTCGCCGAAATCCCGATCCAGTGGCGAACCCACATCCTGGAATGGGACCCGCCCCACCGCTTCGTCGACACCCAGGAGGAGGGGCCCTGCAAGACGTGGTTGCATACCCACTCTTTCCAAAAGCTCGACCGAGGCGTCCGCATGCGTGACGAGGTGCGCACCTCACTGCGACGCATCTTCGATCATCGCTTCGACGTCCTCGCGCGCGACCTCGGCTCGATCGGCGCGGGCGGAGAAACGGCGCCCGACGGTGGCTATACTGCCGCCGAAGGGAGGGACTCACCATGAGCTCGAAGCTGAAGCTTGCGTTGAAGATCGCCATCCCCACGGTTGGCATCCTCGCCGCCGGTGGCTGGGGATACCGACAGGGCATGGTCTACGGCCTGATCCGGTACAACGAGTACGACATCCGCTCCGAGGGCATCCTTCAAGTAGGGGACCTCGCTCCCGACATCGAGCTCGCGTCGCTCGCCACCGAAACGCCGGTCCGCATCTCGGACTTGTACGCGCTCAAACCCCTGGTCCTGGTCTTCGGCTCCTACACGTGACCGCCTTTCCGGTCCCGTGTGGACCGGCTCGAGGCGATGCGGGAAGAGTGGGCGCCGAAGGTGGAGTTCACCTACGTCTACATCAAGGAGGCTCACCCGGACGACGAGTGGCAGATGGGCGTCAACATCGAGGACGCCGTGGTCTACGAACAGCCGAAGACCTTCGACGACCGCCTCGATCTGGCCAAGCTCTTCGTCGACAAGATGGACGTCGGCACGCGTACCCTGGTCGACGACATCACCAACACCGCCAACGCCTGTTACTCGGCGTGGCCGGAGCGGATCTACGTCATCGACAAGGGCGGCACCATCGTCTACAAGGGCGGCATGGGACCGTTCCGCTTCGACACCGACGAGCTGGGTAATTTCCTAGACGAGCGCTACGGATAGGGAGTGAGGGGTTTCAGAGCCGACGTAGTGGGCAGCATGCTGCGGCCGCAGCGGCTGCTCGATGCGAAGCGCGAGCGGCGGCGCGGAGATCTGACCGCGGCCGAGTTCAAGGCGATCGAAGACGCCGCCGTCGACGAGTGTGTGGCCATCCAGGAGCGTGCCGGCGTCGACGTGGTCACCGACGGCGAGATGCGCAGACACATGTTCGCCAGCCAACTCGCCCAGGCAACCGAGGGCTTCGAGCCGCTCGCCAACAGTGCGATCGAGTGGAAGCGCCGCGATGGCGACAGCGAAGATGGTGCGGTGGCGATCGCCGTGACGTCGAAACTGCGACGCCGCCGTCACCTGTCGGCCGAGGAGCTGGTCTACCTGCGCGCTCGCACAGATCGGCCGACCAAGATCACGCTTCCCAGCCCGACGATGTACACCTACTACTGGCTCGCCGGCGCCTCCGAGGCGGCCTACCCGAATCCCGAGGCCTATCTCGCCGACGTTGCCGACATCCTGCGCGACGAGGTCACCGAACTGGTCCGCCTCGGTGCGACCTACGTGCAGTTCGACGCGCCCGAGTTGGCAATGCTGCTCGATGCCGACCACCGCCAGTGGCTCGCGGCCAGAGGCATCGACCCGGAAAGCGTCGTTCCGGCCTGCGTCGAGATGATCAACGGGATCATCTCGGGCCACAGCGAGCTCACCACGGCGCTTCACATCTGCCGCGGCAACAACCGCAGCATGTACGTTGCCCGCGGCGGTTACGCCTCGATCGCCGAGCAGACTTTTCCGCACGTCGCCGTCGACCGGCTGCTTCTGGAGTACGACGATGAGCGCTCAGGAGACTTCTCGCCGCTTCGCAACGTGCCAGACGACAAGACCGTGGTGCTGGGTCTGGTGACGACCAAGTGGGCACGGGCGGAGACTGTGGAAGAGCTCGAAGAACGGGTCCGCGAGGCCTCCGCCTACCAGCCGCTCGAGAGGCTTGCCCTCTCGCCCCAATGCGGCTTCGCCTCGGTCGACAAGGGTAACGACATCACCTTCGAGGTGCAGGAGGCCAAACTCGGCCTCGTGGCCCGCGTCGCCGATCGCATCTGGAGCGAAGCCGACGCCTGATAGCGGCCTCGGCCGGCGCGCAGCGCGTAACGCTTGCGGAAGCTGAGCCATGCCTCCAGTGGACGGACTCTTAGCGGGCATCTGGTTCCACACGGACCTAGTTCGAAGAGAGCTCGGAAGCGAATTCGAGAGCCACTCCTACCTCGTCAGTCCAGGGAGAGCTCGCCTCGTCGTTCGAACGACCTCTGCGTCCAAGTCATAGCTACCGTCGGCGCCGAACACGAGACGAACTCTCGTACCCCGAAACTACAACTCGTCGGTCCTGATCAAGACTCCACTGGTTGAGAGGTTCTCGAGCCAGCCTATGCTCGGCAGGACATCCTCCGAACGAAAGATGAGGACCCTGCCA
>JAYZDP010000093.1:0-12027 GCA_036337765.1 Acidobacteriota bacterium | reverse complement strand
CGCGGGGTGTCGATACGGGATCTGTTCTTCGGCATGTATCGTTTGTCCCGCGCCTAGTGTTTGGGGCCTCGGGCCGTCAGCGGGGGCAGGTCACTCCTGCGGCAGGTCGATCGTGAAGACGGTGCCGGTGGGTGAGTTGTCCTCTACGCGGATCGATCCGTTGTGGTCGGTGACGACGCGGTGCACGATCGAGAGTCCGAGCCCGGTGCCGCGCCCCTTCGTGGAGTAGTAGGGCAGGAAGAGCTTCTCACGGGTTTCCGCTGGAATGCCGGGGCCGGTGTCGACCACGCGCAGCGAGATCGTGCCGTTGTGCGCCTCCGAGCGCAGCTCGACCCGGCCGGGTGAGGGCGTCGCCTCGATCGCGTTGTCGAGCAGGTTTACCAGCACGCCCTTCATCTGCTCCTTGTCGACGTTCGCGGAGCGTGCGTCGGGGGCGACTTTGAAACCGAGCTCGAGACCCGGCTTGATGTCGCGATAGAGCTGGCAGGTCTCGGCGAAGAGCTCCTCGAGGTCGACCGTTGTCGGCTTCGGCCGCGGCATGCGCGCGAAGCGCGAGAACTCGTCGACCATTTCTTTCATCGACCCGACTTCGCGCACGATCGTGTCGACGCCCTCCTCAAGCGCCGTGCCGAGTCCTTCGTCGTTTTCGCGGTACTTCTTGCGCAGCCGCTCGGCGGAGAGCTTGATCGGAGTCAATGGATTCTTGATCTCGTGCGCGATCCGCCGTGCGGCCTCGTTCCAGGTCGCCAGCTTCTGAGCCTGGATGAGCTGCGTCAGGTCTTCGAGCACGACGACGTGCCCGGTGCGCTGCCCGGCCGGGTCGACCATCGGGCTGATTCCGACCTCGAGGGTCTTCCAGTCCCCGCCGAGCAAAAGCTGGATCTCGTGGTGGGCGGGCGGCTCCGCGTTCTCGACCAGCGACAGCAGCTTACGGCGTTCGCCTGAGCTCCACGCCTCCGACAGAGGCAACCCGAGCAGATCCGCCTCGGTTTGCTGAAGCATGGACAGGGCGGCGTCGTTGCAGGTCGAGACGGTGCCGTCGCCGTCGACCGAGATGACGCCTGCGGCGACATTGCGCAGGACCGTGGAGATCAGGCTGCGCTCCTCGTCCAGGCGCTCGTTGGCCTCGGTCAGCTCCTCGTTCTTGGTCTCCAAGAGCTCTCGGTTCTGGTGCAGCTCACCGGTCATGCGGTTGAACGAGGTGACCAGTACGCCGAGCTCGTCGTCAGCCTCGACGTCGACCTGGTGCTCCAGATCGCCCTCGGCGACCCGGCGGGTGCCTTCGGCGAGTGCCTGGATCGGCACCGTGACTCGCCGGGCGAGATACAGACCCACCCAGGACGAGGTCAGAAGGATGACGAGTGTGACCATCAGGATGAGCAGCAGGTAGCTGGCCTTCAGATCGGGTTTTTGGATCTCGAGCTGCCGGTAGTCTTGGAAGGCCCTGGCGAGGCTCTCGCTCTTGCCCGCGATCTCGGGATCGAGCACGGTGCCGGCGACCAGGACCCCGGTGGTTTCGGCGGCTGTCACGAACGAGCTCGCGACCAGGATAAAGCGCAGGTCCTGCCCTGGTGGGGCGAGGATTCGCCGCGCCTGGCCCTCCCGCACGGCGGTGAGAAGGAAGGTGCTGCCCGGATCAGGGAGTTGAACCGGGCCTGCCTGGGGATCGAGCACCGCGTGGATGAACTCGGTCTCGCTGTAGACCAGCAAGATGTCGAGCGCCTCCTTGCGCAGGCCGGCGGTGAGGATCTCGCCGAGCCGCGGCCGCGCCTCGGGGTCGATCAGGTCGATCGAAGCGATGTCGCCCGCAACGCTGTTCGCACCCCGTTGGTTGGCGGCGTAGATGCGCTCCGTGAGCTCCTGCGACACCGCGTAGCCCTCTTCGAGGACCTTGCGCACCGGGGTGCGGAACAGGTTCTCGATCGATCCCTGGATGAGCTCATTGGCGTACGCGAAGAGCAGCAGTACGGGTAGCAGTGACAGAGCGATGTAGGTGGAGACCAGCTTGGTCTTGAATTTCGATCCCAGGATGCGCTGCCGGCGCTCCACCCACAGCTTGACCAGGTCTCGCACTAGGACGAAGAGCACCGCGAGAATCAGCAGCACATTGATGTTGCGCAGCACGAAGAGAAGAATGTTGTTCGTGACCAGATTCGGCGGCAGCTCCTGGCTGCGCAGGATGAAGTAGTAGACGGCCGTGAAGACGCCGATCGCTCCCGCCAACACCCCGAAGATGAGCCGGTTGTTCTTGCGGTGGCGGTAGATCTGGTCGCGGAGGTCCATCGCGGGGTTCTATTCGCTGGGCGCCAGTGCGGCGTCGACGATCCGGAAGCGAGCCCAAGAAGTGTTGATGCGGGTGGGAAAGAGCAGCAGCACGTGGCGCTGACCGAAGTCGGCCCGCACCTGTAGCTGAGTGCGCTGAGGCGGCTCGTCTTCGATGTCCCCGAACACCGGGAGTGCGTTGATCAACGCCATCGCCTGGTGCAACGCTTGAAGATCCGTGACCACTCGCGACTCGATCAAGCGACCGTCTTGTTTGTAGTTGATCAGATACTCCTGGGTCACGGCGTTGTACATCGCGATGATCTGCAGCGTCGACCGCGAATAGGTCTTGTCGAACCACCAGGTTCGTGGCCGGTGCAGCCGGAACGTGTACTCGAGCTCGGTGGGGAGCCCGCTCTGAATCTTGTTCAGCATGGGCTCGTCAACGCCGTCGACCAGCTCGAAGCTGACTAGGAGACGTTGGCCGTCACGTTGCACGTGGAGCTGCTCGATGCGGGCCTCCTGTGCGCCCGTGACAGTCGAGGGTGCTAGCAGGCCAGCCAGTAGCAGCGCGCGCGCGCTCATGGCCAGAGTGTACCGCTACACTTCGTGCGCGAAGTGCAACGCGCCGTCCGCGGCGCGCGCTACTGCAGGCCCGAGGCGGCGATGCGTAGCGGGGCGCGCTGGATGACCGGCTGGCGGAGCGGTGTGGTCTCTCCCCCCATCCAGGTCCAGCAGTCGCGGTTGTCCTCGAGCGCCTCGAGCATGGAGAAGTGCAGGGCGTGCCCGCCGCGCTCGACCTCGAGATGGCCCCAGATCGGCGAGCCCGTCAGTGCGAGGTCGCCGAGTGCATCGAGAGCCTTGTGACGCACCGGTTCGTCGTCGAAGCGCAGCTGGGTGTTGATCGGTCCCTGATCGTCGTAGACGATGCAGTTGTTCTCGTTGCCACCCAACCCGAGACCCGCCTCGTGCATGCGCTCGACGTCTCGCAGGAGGCCGAAGGTGCGTGCAGGCGCGAGATCGCGCTCGAAGCTGACCGGCTTGACCTCGACGTCGATGGTCTGGTGGCCGATGGGCTCGAAGTCACCGTAGTCGATGCCGTAGGTCACGCGCAGGCCGGGATAGGGGCTCAGGCGGATTGCGCGACCGTCGCCCTTGTCGACCTCGATCGGTGACGTGATCGCCATGATCTTTCGTAGCGCGTCCTGGCGGCGAAAGCCCGCGGCCGCCAACAGTCGGCAGTAGGGCAGCGCCGAGCCGTCGAGGATCGGAACCTCGGGGCCATCCAGGTCGACGAACAGATTGTCGACGCCGCACATCGCTACGGCAGCCATGAGATGCTCGACCGTGGAGATCTGGACGTCGTCCTTTCCCAGCGTCGTCGCCAGCTCCAGCGAGCTCACATGATTGGAAAGGGCCTGGATCTCGATGCCACAGTCGACGCGCCGAAAGCAGATGCCGGCGTCCGGCGGCGCAGGGTGCAGCTCAAGATGGACGTCGGCGCCGCTGTGGATGCCCACCCCGCTGATGCCAACGGGGCGAGAGATCGTGCGCTGGATAAAGAAAGAGTCTGGATGCTTCGCCATCAGTAGCAATGATTAGCACAGTCTGTGCCAGCCTGATGAGGACACATCGAGAGAAGTAAAATACTTTAAAATGAGATGTTTACAGGGATGTCCTCGAAGGCGGACACGATCTGGACCCTTGTTCGAGTGCGCAAAAGAGACAGTGTTGAGGCTTTCCTGCAACGGTTTTCCACTCATTCGGGCTGGCACATGAAGAAGAACGACAAGAATCGCGGCCCGTTGGCCCAGAACAAACGGGCCCATCGCAACTACGACCTGCTCGAAACGATGGAGGCGGGGATCATGCTGACCGGCACGGAGGTCAAGGCGGCGCGGCGCGGGCAGGTCCAGCTGAAAGACGCCTTCGTCGAGCTGCGCCACGGCGAGCCTTGGCTGCTCAACGCCCATATCAGCCCGTATAGCCACGGCAACATCCATAACCATGACCCGGAGCGGCCGCGCAAGCTGCTGCTGCATCGTCGAGAGATCGACAAGCTCGTGGGCCGTGTGCAGCAGACGGGCCTGACCATCGTGCCGCTGAAGGTGTTCGCCTCCGGGGCATGGATCAAGGTCGAGATCGCCGTCGCGCAGGGCAAGAAACTGCACGACAAGCGGCAGCGCGAGCGTGAGCGCGAGCTGGATCGCGAGGTCGCCGAGGCGCGCAAGGGGCGGTGGTAGAGTCGCCGGCCTCCATGGACTGGATCCACGTCCGCGGCGCCCGGCAGCACAACCTCAAGAACATCTCACTCCGGATTCCCCGCGATCGGCTGGTGGTCATCACCGGCGTATCGGGGTCGGGCAAGTCGTCGCTCGCGTTCGACACTCTGTTCGCCGAGGGGCAACGGCGCTACGTCGAGTCGCTGTCGGCCTATGCGCGGCAGTTCCTGACCCAGGTCGACAAGCCCGATGTCGACTCGATCGAAGGGCTGTCACCGGCGATCTCGATCGAGCAGAAGTCGGTGTCGCGCAACCCTCGATCGACCGTCGGGACGGTCACCGAGATTCACGACTACCTGCGCCTGCTGTACGCCTCCGTGGGTCGGCCGTACTGCCCGGAGTGCGACAAGCCGATCCGGCCCCAGACGGTGCAGCAGATGGTCGATCGCATCGCCGCTCTGCCGAAGGGCAGCCGCGTGACGCTGATGGCGCCCTACGTGCGCGGGCGCAAGGGCGAGTACCGCCGGCAGCTGGCCCAGATGGCGCGCGAGGGCTTCTTGCGCGCTCGCATCGACGGCAAGGTCGTCGACTTGTCGGGCGACCTGCCGACGCTCGAGAAGCAGGAGAAGCACGACATCGAGATCGTTGTCGACCGGCTCGTCATCCGTGAGGAGATCCACAAACGGCTGTCCGACTCACTAGAGACGGCTTTGCGCGTCGGCAAGGGGCTGGTCGTTGTTGCGATCGGAGGCATGCCAGAGGAGACGCTGTCGCAGAACTACTCGTGCGTCGACTGCGGTGCCGGCCTGACCGAGATCACGCCGCGGCTGTTCTCCTTCAATAGTCCGTACGGCGCTTGCCAGACCTGCTCGGGGCTGGGCTCGCTGCGCCGGGTCGATGAGGCGAAGGTGATCGCCGACGAGGCGCTCTCGATCGAGGGCGGAGCCTTGGGTCCTTGGAAGAGCGGCTCTAAGACCTCCTGGCGGCTGAGAATGATATCGACGGTCGGCAAGGCGATGGGCTTTTCTCTCAAGACGCCGTGGAAGGACCTGCCAAAGTCTGCGCGGAACATCATTCTGGGCGGCAATGAGGGCAAGGAGCTCGAGTTTTCGATAGCGGGGAAGCGCTCGAGCTACACCTGGAAGGGAGCCTACGAGGGCGTAGTGCCGATGCTTGAGCGTCGCTACCACGACACGCAATCGGCCGCGGTGCGCACCGAGATCGAGAAGTACATGTCGATCCGGCGATGTCCGAGCTGCAAGGGGCGGCGGCTGCGCAGGGAGGCGTTGTCGGTCAGGGTGGGCGATCTGCCGATCGATCGGCTGACCTCGATCTCGGTCGGCGAGCTTCGCGGCATGGTCGACAGCCTCGAGCTCACCGACAAAGAGCGGCAGATCTCGGAGAAGATCCTGCAGGAAGTCCTCGATCGCCTCGGTTTTCTCGAAGACGTGGGGGTCGGCTACCTCACTCTCGACCGCGCATCGGCGACCCTGTCGGGCGGGGAGAGCCAGCGGATCCGGCTCGCCACCCAGATCGGTTCGAAGTTGATGGGCGTGCTCTACGTTCTCGACGAGCCCTCGATAGGGCTCCACCAGCGCGACAACGCTCGTCTCTTGGCGACCTTGAAGGGCATGCGCGATCTCGGCAACTCGATCCTCGTCGTAGAGCACGATGAGGAGACGATTCGCGAGGCCGACTGGGTCGTCGATCTGGGTCCGGGCGCAGGGGCGCATGGCGGCTACGTAGTAGGCGAGGGGCCGCTGGATCGGCTGATGAAGCAGAAAGGATCGCTGACGGCACGGTACCTCGGCGGGGGCGAGAACATATCGGTGCCGGAGGCGCGGCGCCAGGGCACGGGTGAGAGTCTTCGCATCTTAGGGGCGCGGCACAACAACCTTCGCAAGGTCGACGTCGAGTTTCCGCTCGGCACGTTCTGCGTGGTCACCGGAGTGTCAGGCTCGGGCAAGAGCAGCTTGGTGCACGACATTCTTTACCGCGCGCTCGCCAAGCACTTCTACCGCGCCGAGGAGGAGCCCGGGTCACACGACGCGCTCGAGGGGCTCGATCTGGTCGACAAGGTGATTGCGATCGACCAAAGCCCGATCGGCCGTACACCGCGCTCGAACCCAGCCACCTACACCAACGTCTTCACCCAGATCCGCAGCCTGATGGCGAAAACCCCCGAGGCCCAGGCACGCGGCTATGGTCCCGGCCGCTTTTCGTTCAACGTCAAGGGCGGTCGCTGCGAGGCTTGCTCTGGCGACGGGCAGATCAAGATCGAGATGCACTTCCTGCCCGACGTCTACGTCGAGTGCGAGGTGTGCGGCGGCCGGCGCTACGACCGCGAGACGCTCGAGGTGCGCTTCAAGGGACTCAACATCGCCGACATCCTCGCCAAGAGCGTCGAGGAGGCACGCGAGGTGTTCCAGCACGTGCCCCGGATCGAGCGCATTCTGCGTACTCTCGATGAGGTGGGCCTCGGTTATCTGCATCTCGGCCAGCCGGCGACGACGCTGTCGGGCGGCGAGGCACAGCGGGTGAAGCTCGCCACCGAGCTCTGTAAACGCTCGACCGGGCAGACGCTCTACCTGCTCGACGAGCCGACCACGGGGCTGCATTTCGACGATGTGCGCCGGCTCCTGGATCTGCTCCACAAGCTAGTCGATCTCGGCAACACCGTGATCGTCGTCGAGCACAACCTCGACGTCATCAAGACCGCCGACTGGCTCCTCGATCTAGGTCCCGAAGGCGGCTCGTCCGGAGGAAGAGTCGTCGTGGCGGGGAGCCCCGAGAAGGTGGCGCGCTCGAAGAAGAGCTATACCGGGGCCTATCTGAAAAAGATCCTGCCCCCGCCGCGTCGCAAGTCTCGAAGAAAGACCGCCCGACTGGCGGCGCTAGACTAGAGGGGTGAGCCAGCCGCTCGATCTCTCTGTCGGCCGTCGCATCCTCAAGCTCGAGACGCTCTACGACCTGTTGGTCGCGCTGCACGGGCACCATTCGGAAGACGAGCTCGTCGAGGACCTGCTGCATCGCGTCTGCGCCGTGCTCGACCCCGGAGCGGCCGCCGTTGTCACCCGCGACGGCGAGGCAGCTCGCGCCGCCGCAACCGTGGGCTGGCCTGCCCGCCCACCCGGCGGACAGGACCTGCTCGAGGACCCACTGTGGCGGGAGCTCTTGTCGCAGGGCGTCGATCTCGAGCGGCGCGACGGTTCGTTCTCCGGTCGACCGTTTCGCCATCTACTCGCCGTGCCGATCCAGTATCGCTCGGTCTTCATGGGCTATCTCGCCATCCTCGACAAGGAGACTCGCCGAGGGCACGAAGGCGACGCTTCCTTCGCCGAGGAGGATCGGCGATTTCTCGCCGCCGTCGCTGCGCTGACCGGCGTCATCGTCGACGGCCTGCGCCAGGTCGCCGATCTGGTCACTGAGAGCGAGCGTCTCGCCGAAGAGAATAAGGCCCTGCGCGGCCGACTGGTCAGCGAGGCCGATGGGCGCCGCATCGTCGCCTACGACCCGGCCATGCGGCAGCTGCTCGAGCGCGTCGAGCGCATCGCGCCGCGCACCGTGAGTGTGCTGGTCCGCGGGGAGAGCGGAACCGGCAAGGAGCTCATCGCCAAGTTGCTGCACCTGCTGTCCGAGCGCTCCGGCGCGCTGGTCGCCGTCAATTGCGCCGCGCTGCCGGACAGCCTGCTCGAGAGCGAGCTCTTCGGCATCGAGGGCGGCGTGGCGACAGGAGTGCGCGCGCGAGCTGGCAAGTTCGAGCTCGCCAATGGTGGCACCCTGTTTCTCGACGAGATCGGCGACATGGACCAGATGCTGCAGGCGAAGCTGCTGCGCGCGCTGCAGGAGCGTGAGGTGGTCCGCGTCGGAGGTGCGGCACCGATACCGGTCGACGTCCGGGTGGTCGCCGCGACCCATCGCGACGTCGAAGATCTGGTTGCAGCCGGCGAGTTTCGCGAGGACCTCTACTACCGGCTGCGCGTGGTCGAGGTCGAGCTGCCGCCGCTACGGGAGCGCCGGCAAGACATCCCGCACCTGGTTCGCCACTTCGCCGACGAGTTCTGCGAGCGTGAGGGGATCCCGGTGCCGCGTATGCGGCGCGAGGCACTAGGTCTGCTCTTAGGCCACGACTATCCGGGTAACGTTCGCGAG
The DNA here is from genome assembly GCA_036337765.1 of Acidobacteriota bacterium. Lineage (GTDB taxonomy): Bacteria > Acidobacteriota > Thermoanaerobaculia > Multivoradales > Multivoraceae > JAYZDP01. The sequence continues at coordinate 3,391 of JAYZDP010000093.1, read as the reverse complement.
CTCCAAAATCTGGTCGAGGGGGCGGTGTCGCTCGCCGATCCCGACGTCGACGGAGACCTGGTCCACTCCCTTCTTGGCACTGCGGTCAGCGCCGGTCCCGAGCCGCTCGATCTCGACTCGGTGGTCGGCCGGCACATCCAGCGCGTGCTGCGCCTCAGTGGAGGGAATAAGAGCGCAGCGGCTCGCCTTCTCGGTGTTGACCGCCGGACGCTCCAACGCAAGGGCTTCTGACGGCTCGACGGAATCCGTGCGGCGTATTTCCGCATCCGCGGCAAGATGGCGTCAGGGGAATATTGGGAGGCCAGAATGGGCGTATCCCCTCGGGGTGAGCGCGTCCAGGGCTTCGAAACTGCGACGAAATGTCCCGGGAAGATCTCAAGCGCTTTCGACTACGGTTGCCGGTTGGTCCCTTAAGTCTTTACAACACAAAGACTTACGACTTCCCGGTGAATGTGGCAGTGGCCTTGCTTCTCTTATGGAGCCAGAAAGGGGCCTACGATGCTAGAATCCATCCGAAGACACGCCGCGATTCCCCGGGTATCCATCCTGCCCATCGCGTCAGTAGGTGTTGTCTTCGCTTTCTTTTGGCTCTTGATCCACGACCAGATCCATCCCTTCGTGATCTACCTCGCGCAGGTCTACCTCTCGTTCTAACCCCTAGATTTGGGGGCCTTCTATGGCGAAGCCTGCCGTTCTCAAGGAGGTCATCGTGAACCTCCCCATGGAACCAGAAATGGAGCTGGCTGCGTGCGAGAAGGCGTCGGCGGTGGCCGAGTCCATGGGGATGGCGCAGGACAAGATCGACGAGGTGAAGATGGCGGTGATCGAGGCGTGTCTCAATGCGCTCGAGCACAGCCAAGCGAAGCGTCGTAGATTCCAGGTGATCTTCTCGGTTCTCGGGTCGGCCGAGCCCGAGGCGTTGCAGATCACAGTACGGGATAAGGGTGTGGGGTTCAGTCCGCCTGAGAACGCATCCTCGCCGGACAAGGCGCCGCTGAGTCGGCGCGGCTGGGGGCTGCAGATCATCGAAGGGCTGATGGACGAGGTTCGCATCGAGTCGGGTTCAACGGGAACGACCGTCGTGATGTGCAAGACGCGCTGAGGTGGTACTGCGATGACGGAGAGCATGAAAGTCAACGTAGATCGGCGCGAGGGGATCGCGGTCATCTACACCGACGGCTACATCAACAACCAGGGCGGCGAGGAGATCGCCCGGGTTGCCTACGAGCTCCTGGAAGAGGGCTACAAGAGCTTGCTCCTGAACCTGGAGAAGACCAAGATCGTCAACTCGATCGGAATCTCCATCCTGATCGAGATTATCGAGCGGATGATCGAGATCGAGGGTCGCCTCGGCTTCTGCAACCTGACACCGACGATCGACAAGACCTTCCACATCATGGGCCTGGCTCAGTACACGAGCATCTCCCCCGACGAAGCATCCGCCGTCGAGCAGGCTCAGGCGGCAGGGTGAGGTGCCCGACACGACTCTGGGCTCGCCGGTAGCCGTCCCCTGGCGCGATCTGCTCGCAGAGGTGGGCCAGCGCGGCAACGGTGGCTCGCTGGGGCGCATGCTCGAGTTGTGGTGCACGACCCGGGGTGTCGCCGCGGCGGCCTTGTATGGGGGGGAGGACGGCGAGCGACCGTTGTTGGCGAGCTGGGGCGAATCCGATTTTCCCGGGGAGCTTGGCGACGACGATCGAGGGTTGTCTCGACTCGATCTCGGCCTGAACGCCTCGCTGCTCCACACAGAGGCTCGGGGCGACGAGGTGTCGGAGATCGCCGGAGTCGATCTTCTCCTCGCCGAGGCCGGCGAGGTGCACCGGCTGCGAGACCAGGTGAGACGGCAGAACTTCCAGGAGGGCTACCGCCTCGTGGAGCTCGAGGCGGTGTACGAGGTCGGCCTCGCGATCGCCTCCACGCTGAACCTCGACGAGCTGTCCGAGGGGGTCTTGTTGCGCGCCGTGTCGCTGTCCGACGCCAGGCGCGGCGCGCTCTATCTGCGGGAGGGCGACGACTACCGACTCCAGGGCACGATTGGCGGCGACGCGCGCGAATCCATCTCGGCCTCCGACCCACAGCTCGCGAGCCTGGCGGGTGACGCGAACGAGGCGGTCGACCTGCTCCCTGGAGCCGACTACACGCTTGCGCTGCCGATCGAGATCGACGGGGTCTCACGCGGCCTGCTGGCCATCGGCGACAAGGAGAGCCGCGCCGGCGTCGGCCCGTTCGAGGATGCCGACCGCAGGACTTTGGGCCTGTTCGCCAACCAGGCGGCCATCGCTTTAGAGAACGCCTATCTGCATCGGCAGGCGCTCGAAAAGGAGCGCCTCGAACGAGAGATGGAGCTGGCCGCTGAGATCCAGGGTCGCCTGCTGCCGAAGGGGACGCCAGAGATCGCCGGCTACGAGTTGGCGGGCTGGAATCGCCCGGCGTGGCAGGTGGGTGGTGACTACTACGACTACCTCGAGCTCGCGGACGGCCGCTACGGCCTGGTCGTCGCGGACGTCACCGGCAAAGGCTTGGCGGCAGCTCTCCTAGTCTCGACACTGCACTCGGCCCTGCAGCTGCTATTCGACGGTGAGTTGGTTGATGAACAGTTGATCGCGAGGCTGAACGAGCACATCGTCCATTCGTCGAGCCCAAACAAGTTCATCACCATGATCCTCGCCTGCCTCGACCCCAGCGATGGCTCGCTGCGCTCGCTCAACGCCGGCCACAACCCGGGCCTTATCGTCAGTACTGACGGTGAGATCACCCAGCTCGGTCCGAGCGGCATGCCGCTGGGCCTGCTCGCGGGGTCTGCCTACAAGGGGTGCAGCCTGGCCATCGATCCCGGTGATCTGCTGTGCCTCTACAGCGACGGCATCACCGAGTGCGCTGCGCTGGATGACGAGGAGTACGGCCAGGAGCGGTTGGAGGAGCTGCTCCGCGCTCACAGCAACGAGCCACTGCCGAACGTCATCGCGGTCATCGACGAGGAGATGCGGCGGTTCTCCGAAGGCCGATCGCAGTCGGACGACCAGACTGTCCTGCTCATGCGCCGCGGCGCATGAGGCACGGTGGGCACCGCCTCGCGGCTGCCCTCGCCGTTTCGGCCGCCGCTCTGGGCTGCGGGGATCCGACTTCGGCGCAGGAGCCCGGTAGGTACCGAACGATGCGCGACGAGATGGTGAAGCGTCAGATCCAGGCTCGCGGAGTCTCCGACGAGCGTGTGCTCGACGCCGTGTCGCGCGTGCCGCGGCACCGCTTCGTTCCCGCCGAGGCCGAGTCGAGTGCGTACGCCGATCACCCACTCTCGATCGGCCACGCTCAGACCATCTCGCAGCCGTATATCGTGGCCTTGATGTCCGAACTGCTCGAGCTCGACGGGTCGGAGACTGTGCTCGAGATT
>JAYZDP010000092.1:0-15632 GCA_036337765.1 Acidobacteriota bacterium | reverse complement strand
GTCCAACGTCGTACACCAGGGGGTCGTAGCCGAAAAGCGACAGATGCCCGGGGCCGGAGCCCGGCGAGATCCCAGGCGCGACCGGCGTCGACAAACCCAGAGAGCCGCGCTTCGCCAGCGAGTCGAGATTCGGCGTCAACGCCGCCGACAACGGTGTCTCGCCATCCACCGGCACGTCGCCGATACCATCGAGGACGATCAGCAGAATGCGCTTGTCCGACGAGACGCTAAGCTTCTCGATCAGCGCCAACGGGTAGGGCAGCGTCATCGGAAGCGCAATATACCGCGCGCCTGGCGCGAGTTCAGTTCGAGATCAGAGACGCCACGAAGGTCAGATCCTGAGGGCCGAACTTGATCGTGCCCGACATGTCGGCGCCGCCGAACGCGCCGGCACCTTCGACCTGCATGTTGCCGAAGGGGATCTTCAACGTCGCGGTGAAGCCGGATGCGTCACCCTCGATGTCGACCAGAGTGCCTTCCCATACCTCGCCGTTGACCGGAACGAACCACTGGCTTCCCTCTTCGGGCGAGAAGCGCAACACCGTGTCGATGGTCTCGGTCTGGTCGCCCTCGGAGGCGGTGATCGCAAGTGCGAAGACCGCATTCGAATCCGAGGCGACGAGCTTCGCACGGATCACCTCGAGCCGCTGCTCGGCGGTCATCGGCCGCAGGCCGTCCTTCACCGTGTAGTCCACGAACCCGATCATCATCTCGTCAAATGACTCGCTGCCGAACGTCACGTCGCGGGTGGGATCGGGGTTGAAGGGATTGTCCTTCGAGTTGTCGAAGTGGGCAACGCAGTCGATGCGCGAGCCCTTCGGCATCTCGAGCGGCACCGCGAGTTCGTAGACCGTCTGCCAGTTGAAGTCGTAGGCAGGTAGCTTGAGCAGGGTCTCGGAGCGCCCGTCGGGATAGACCGCGGTGTAGGTGAAGTCCTTACCGCGATAGTGCATGTCGGCGACGATGCGTGTGCCTTTCTTCAGCCGGCGGCCGGCGATCCCTGCTTCACCCACTTCACTATGATCTGCCGCTCCACCTCGGTGAGGCTGCGATCGTTTGAAAAGTCGCCGTAGGCCGCGTCCGCATGCCACGGCGGCATCGAGCCGTCGCGGAGCGCCTTGCCGATCGACTTGGCCCAGGGACGAGCCTCGTCGTAGGTGCGCAGCGCCATGGGTGCGATATCGCCGGGACGATGGCCGCTCACGCAGTTGGCGTGAAAGATCGGCGCCACGTCCTTGGCAAAGGTGACCTGCTTCGGGATCTCGGGCGTGACGTCCTTGGCGGCGCCGGCGAAAGTGGCCGCGCCGACGACACAAGCCATCGTAGAAAAAACGAGCAGAGTCTTGATCAACTTCATTGGGGGCCTCCAAGAGCAGCGTTGTCATTGGAAGCGACGTATTTCGTCACCCAATGTTTCACCCTAGGGCCGCCGAGGGCCACACGTATAATCGAGAATCTTCAGACAGCGCCGCCAAAGGAGGACGGATGAGCGAGATTCCTGCGCTCAGACAAGCCGACATGCCCGAGCGCAAGCTCGGCTTCTGGCAGATGACCGGCCCGGGAGCGATCACCTTGGGACTCGCCATCGGCGCGGGAGAGCTCGCCGTCTGGCCGTGGGTCACCGCCAAGTTCGGCGCCGTCATGATCTGGGCTGCGGCCCTCGGCGTCTTCCTCCAGCTGTGGATCAACTTCGAGATCGGCCGTTGGGCAGTCGTCACCGGCGAGAACCCCTACACGGGCTATGCCCGCAAGTCGTTGAAGTTCATCTACTACTTCATGATGCTCGGCTTCGTCGGATTCTTCCTGCCCGGCTGGGCCCGTATGTCGGGTGTCGCCTTCAAGGCCCTTATCTTCGGCCCCGACGGCCCTGGTGCGGACTGGATGTGGACGGCGGGCACCTTCGCGGTCATCGCAGTCGTCATCTTCGGCCCGAAGGAGATCTACTCGACGATCGAGAAGGCGATCGGCGGAATGGTGATCGTGATCACCGTCGGCCTGGTCTATCTTGCGCTCCGGGTCGGCACCTTCGACGCGGTCGCCGAGATGGGCCGGGGGCTGCTCAACTTCGGTCACATCGAGCTCGACGACGAGTTCACCTTCAGCCGCTTCTTCGGTGCCGTGGTCTTCGCCGGCATCGGCGGCGCCGGCAACCTTTACTACGCCTTCTACCTGCGCGACAAGAACATTGGCATGGGTGCCCGCATTCCCACCCTCGCCAACCCACTGCGTCAGAAGGAGGTGGTCGAGGTGAAGACCGGCTTCACCTACGAGGACACGCCGGAGAACGCGCGCCGGTTTCGCGACTGGTTCCGGTTCGTGGTCCAGGATCAGGTGCTCTACTTCTGGCTGCTGAACACATTCACCATGTTTCTCTTCATGTTCGGCGCGCTGACCGTACTGCGCCCACAGGGAATCGTGCCGGCGGAAGGTCAGTTCGTCTGGGACGAGTCGGTGATGCTCGAGGGCATCCTCGGCACCCCGGGCCGCTACCTTTTCCTGATCATCGGCATCGCCGCGCTTTTCAGCTCCCAGCTCGGCGGCGTCGACGGCGGCGCCCGATCCTGGGCCTACCAGATCGGTGTGCACTTCAAGCTCGGCAAGCGCTACACCCAGAGCCAGCTCTACCTCTTCTTCGTGATCGTCATCATCAGCTTCGGCATCGGCGCCACCGCCTTTCTCGAGCTGATGAACATCACCGCCCTGGGCTTCATCTTCAACGCGGCGCTTCTCGGCGGCTTCTCGATGGCGGTCTATGTACCGTTGACGCTCTACTGCAACCTGAAGTACCTACCCGTCTCCGCGCGGCCGAAACCGCTGAACATCGCCATGGTTGCGATCGGCGCGGCCACCTACATCTCGTTCGCGCTCTACACCCTCTACGACGTCTTCCTATCGTAGAGCTGCGGTCGTCGTGGCGCAGACCGCGGCGACGGAGTACTCGGCCTGCACGTGCCTCCCCTGGCTCTGGTACTCCTCTCGAATGAGCCGTCGAGAGAAGCTCTCGGCGTCCAGCTCGTCGTAGCGCCGGTATCGTTGCAGGACGTCGTCGTCCGCGATCCTCGGGCAGTACTCGGCCTCGATCACCGGGCGCACCCGCTTCCATCTCGAGGCCTTGAAGGAACTGGTGTTGTAGCTCTCGTCGAAGGCCGGATTCACGAACGCGCGCATGTCGACGTCGTGTCCCCGCGCCCACCCGGCCGAAGTGCGAACGAGTACGGGATCCGGACCCTCGCAGAAACTCCGGGCCAGCAGCATCCCCTGATAGTTCGCCTCGAGATCGGCGTGCGAGAAGACTCCATCGACCAGCCCGCCCACGACGGTCGCCTCCAGCTTCACCCCCTTGCGCACGGTGGCGGTCACGGCGTCCAGTTCACTCGCCCCGGCCTCCCGTTCCTTCAGGTAACGCTTGTAGTAGCGTCGCCCCTGGCCGAAGAAGTGCCCGAGCTTGTCGGTCCCGAGGTAGACATCACCGACGCGCATCGTTCTGCACAGAGGAAGGATGAACGGAAAGGCCGGCTTGCGGTAGATGCTGCTCTTCAGATGCTCGAAGTAGCCAACGTCCTCGCCTGGGTAGCGATCGATGGCGTAGTCGCGAATCAAACGCCGACGGATGCGCGGCCGCAGAAGGCTCGGAAACACACGCTTGTAGACCTTCTTCGTGACGTCTTCGCATGCGGGAGTGCGGCCCTTCCGCGCGAGCTTCGCGAGCAGGCCGTCGATCTCACCGTTGACGAACTCGTTGAGAGCCGTCGCCGAATCCTCGAGCTCGACGCCCCAGCCCAAGAGCTGGTCGGTCTCGAGACCGTTCGCCGAGTGGCAGACACTGACTGCCAGAACAGTCGACAGGCCCAGGTAGCGACAAGACTTCAGCATTCCGCTCCGCTGTCGGGTGGTGCGGAAGGCGATGGCTGGAAACCCGAGTAGCGGACCACAACGCTAGCATCGATGCCCTCGACCGACAGATCGAAGCCGCCGCTCGCGGCACAGGCCTACGCCGCCTGAAACGCCCGGTGCCGGAACAGGAACTCGATGATGTTGCCCTCGTGGGGCTGCAGCCAGTCGAGCTTGATGGTCGGGATCGCGCCGAGGTTGAGGCGATCGATGTTGGTGGCGTCCATCAGTTGCGAGCGAAACTGGGAGTCGTTGGTGATGCCGGAGCCGACCAGGGTCGGGCCGATCTTTGCGATCATCTGCTCCTGCGGGCATTCGACCACCGTCGCGAACGGGAACATGTACTCGGCGTGCGCGAGCGGTGCCTCAGGCGACGGGCAGTGGATGATCGTCGGCAGCAGGTGGTCGTAGCGCTCGAAGGACTCGTGACGACCCTCGTCACCCCGTGCCTTGGCGGTCATGTCCTCGGCTCCGCCCTCGCCGAGCTGGCTGTCGATCTGGTTCGATACCGCCTCCGCGACTCCCGAAACGGTGAAGGCGGCGAGCGCCGCTTCGGGATCGGCTGCCGGTAGCGGCTTGACCTTGGCCATGCGCTCGGCCAACGCCTCGGCGATCTCCTTGGTGTGACGCGAGGCCCATATGCCGGAGCAGTTGATGCAACCACGGCCACTGTTGAGCAGGATCGAGTCGGCCATGACGTCGATGTAGTCCTCCCACTGGTCGACAACATCGTCCCCCAGAAGGATCTTCGAAAACCCGGGGCCGTGAACCTGCACCCCGGGATTGCCGTCGTACTGCTCCACCGTGGCTGTGCCGCCGAAGATCAGACTCTTTGGGCAGGTGTTGAGCACCGCGGCGCCAATGTCGCCCAGGCCGGGATAGATCGAGATGGCCTCGCGCGACACACCGGCGTCAAAAAAGGCCTGCACCATACGGAACGGCGTCCAGGGCTCCTGCGGACCGGGCTTGAACACCAGCCCGATCTGCAGCGGAATGATCGGCAGCCACAACGTGTGCACGCCCGGCGAGTTCGAAGGCAGCACGAGTCCGAGCACCGGCGACAGCGCCTGGTAGCTCACCGGCACACCGCGGTCCTCGACGCCCTCTCCTGCACTCAGGATGTCCAGTGGGAGGCCGCGCGTCAGCGAGTCGAGAATCTCGCGCATGTTGTTGAGGACGAAGGAGTTCTTCTCCATGTTGGCCTTGCACATGTGCTCCGGAAGGCCGGTTGTCGCCGACTGCATACGGGCGAAGTCGTCGGGCGACTGCGTGCCGTTGCCGAGCTCCACCTCGCCGCTGTTGTAGATGCCGGCGACCTTTTTCATCATCTCCAGAAGCTCTGGGATGGGGATCTCGCGCAGCACCTCGCGCGCCCGCTGGGCCTTACGCATGTCGCGCTCGACCATGCCCGGATTGGCGCGGCTGACCCGAGCCAGCTCCTCACCAGTCTCGAAGTGGATTACAGGGTCTTTCTCGAGGCTGTCGTAGGGCTTGCCCCAGCGAAGGAGAGGGATGTCGATCATGGCTTGTCTTCCTCTAATAGACGCCAACGGTGGTTCCTGACGAGAGCTTGGCGAACGGTCTCACACCGGAGATCCCGTCCCAGGGATACGACTCGTAGGGCTTTTCGCGCTCGCCCTCGTCGCGCTCCAGAAATCCGGGAACGAAGAACTCCTTGGTCAGCGTTGTCAGCCGCACGCGTCCAGTACCGCCGTAGTCGACGACGGTATCCGGATCGTCGGGATCGACGACCTGGATGACGGCACGCGGCTGCGGCGCGTAGTAGGTGATCTTGTACCCCTCCTCGGCGGTCACCGGCCTCGAGGCGGCGAGTCCCATCAGGGTGTTGCCATAGGTGGGGGTGATGAAGGTGCCGTCGAGAAGCTCCTCGACCGCGAAGCGCGTCCATTGCGGCGTGAACTCGGTGCCGCCAGCGAAGATGCCCTGGATGCCCCTCTCGTGGATGGTCGTGCCGTCCTCTTCGAGACGCAGGCACAGAGCTTCGATCAGCTTGGGCGTGCCGAACATGCATTGGATGTCGTGTCCACCACCCAGGAGGCTCACTGCCTGTTCGACGCAGTGGGCCTGGTACTCCTTGAGATGCTCGGTCCAGCCCTTCTTGATCAACTTGATCACCCAGCGCGGGTCGAGATCGATGCAAAAGCAGATGCCGCCGCGGTAGTGAGCCAGGTGCTCCACCGCGAGGCGCAGGCGGCGCGGACCGGACGGCCCCAGCATCAGCCAGTTCTTGCCCCTGGGGAAGTGCTCCTCCGGAAGGGTGTCGGAGAAGATCTCGTAGTCGGTACGGAAGTCGTCCATCGCGATCCGGCTCTTCGGCAGCCCGGTCGTACCACCGGTCTCGAAAACGTAGACCGGCTCTCCCGCCAAACCTTTCGGCACCCAACGCTCAACCGGGCCGCCGCGCAGGGAGTCGTCCTCGAACGGCGGAAACTTCTTCAGATCCGCGAAGGTCTCGATATCGGCTCGGGGATCGAAGTCGAGACTCGATGCGAAGTCGAGCCAGAAAGGCGACCCTGTCTCGGGGTCGAAGTGCCACTGCATCATCTCGCGCACGTGCGCGTCGAGCTCGGTGCGTGCGTCTTCGGGGCTCACGATAGGGATCTCCCAGGTCGTCGTTGTTGAGGCCGAGAATTATAGGCGGCGGCCGGAGGCAGTGCCACACACGAGCAGGGCGGCCGGACAGACGAACCTCCGACCGCCCGGGGATGGAGCGAACATCTATTCGCTCACCCAGCCCGATCAGCGGGCTGGGGCCCCGGCGCCGCGGGGGACGCTGAGGTCCATACCTAGCTGACCGGCAACGAGTAGCTGCATCATCTGGGAGAAATCAGTCGCCGCCCGGACGGCGGCGAGCGTCTCCCAGACGCTCCTCACGCATCGTCTTTAGGCGCAACCCAAAGTCCTCATTCGAGTCGGGGGTAGGTCTGCGCCAGGTGCGCGGCGATCTGGCCTAGCTCGACCTCGCGCGAGTGCGCATAGGTGACCCTACTGCCGCTACGCGATTGCGGTTTCACGAGTTCCCAGTCGTGCCCGAAAGCGTTCGCATGCGTTCGAAAAACGCGAATACCTGCTCTTCGGCCCAATGTCGAGTACCCCAGGGGGCGCCATACACAAAGCCCACGTGTCCGCCGCGAGCGCTGAACCGGGGGTGGAGCCACGGAGAATCGTTGCAGATCTCCCGCGGCAGGGACGAAGCAGGATTGAACGGATCGTCTTCGGCCGCCACGATCAAGGTCGGCACGCGGACGGCGGCAAGAAACTGCCCGCAGCCCACCTTCTCCCAGTAGTCCCAGGCGTCGTCGAATCCGTGCAGTGCGGCGGTGGCCCAGGTGTCGAACTCCTCGAACGTGCGACTGGCTGCGATCTTCGGCTCGTCGAGCAACCCGGGAAACTGGCGCGCCTTCGCTAACCCCTTCGGAATCAGGGTGCGCAAGAAGCGTCGGACGTAGAGACCCGACAGCGCTCGATCGATGGCTGGTCCCGAAACCGTGAGGTCAAACGGGGGACTGACCAGCGCGGCTGCAATGACGATCTCGCCGACGCCGTCGCCGCACTCACCGAGCCACTTGGCCACCACGTTGCCGCCCAGCGAGAAGCCCACCAGATAGAGCTCTCGGGCGCCGAGTCGCGACTGGAGCTCGGAAACCACGAGTGCCAGGTCGGTCGTCTCCCCCGAGTGGTATAGGCGTGGCGCCGAGTTGAGCATCCCGTCGCACGAGCGGAACTCCAACGCCGCAACGTTCCAACCCAGCGCCGCGAACGCCGAGCGCAATCCGACAATGTAGTTGGAACGCGAGCACCCCTCGAGACCGTGCAGCAGCAAGACCCACGGCGCCGAGTCGGACTCCTGGCGTAACCAGACGCTCAGTCGGTCGCCGTCCGGCGTCGGCCAGTAAACCTGTCGCGCCTCCGGCGGGGTCTGGCTTCGAAACAGAGGGCTCCATGCGGTCTGGCCGTGCGGCCAGCGTAACCAGCGCGACGGTTCGAAGATCGCGGGACCTGTCGGCGACGGACGCACGCGCCGCGGACCGCCCTAGGCTCGGTTGCGGTAGAGATCCGGGTCGACAACCTCGACCATGGCGCGCTCGTCGAGCTCGCCGCCGAGGAAGGCGTTGACCAGACGCGCGTGCGGCTCGGGATCGGCCAGCACTTCGCTGTACTTCACGAACAGGGTGTCGAAGTGGCGTCGGTAGCCGACCATGAACTTCACCTGGCGCAGGTGCTCGATGTAGAGGTCAGCCATCGCGTCGTCCTCGGTCTCTAAGTCCTCCTCGCGATGGTCGAGCATCTTCTGCTGCGAGGCCAACACCTCGGAGAGCTCGCGCTGCATGAAGACGACCTTGTAGTCGTTGTCCTCGGGCAGGTCCTTTAGCAGAAAGGAGATGATCTTGATCGCCTTGCCACGGGCGCCGCGCAGCCAGGAGCGGTCGTCCATCTTGGCCAGATCCTTGACTCTCTCGTCCTCGTAGTAGCCCTTCGGATTGTCGGTGTCGGCCGAGCGGATGCCGTCGGTGACGACTTCGACGCCGCCCGCCTCGAGCATCTTCATCGCCATCGAGGTGCCTGAGCGCGGCAGGCCAGAGACCACGACGACGGGCTCGCCGACTCGAAATCGGCGCAGCAAACCTGACAGTCCACCACTCATTTACGTTGTCTCCGGGGAGTCGCTCTGAGGGGCGAGATTACATCGAATCGGCCCGCTTGAACGGCCTGAAATCGGATCGTGGACTTCGCTTGGCGCTTCGTGATGAAGTGACCTCCGTCCCCACCGCAGAACCGACTGAAGTGACCCATCGGCCGGCCATTTCGAGCGAACTCGAGCATCGACGAGCATGCAGACCGCAACGCGCCACCTGCCGGGGATCGTTCTGGCCGCCGTCGCACTCGGCAGCCTGGAGACCCCCGTGCTCGGCTATGTCGGCCCGGGTGCAGGCTTCGCGTTGGTCTCTGGCTTTCTGGTCATCTTCACCACCATCGTGTTGGCGGGCCTGTCGCTCTTGGTCTGGCCGTTTCGCATGGCCTGGCGCTTCCTGCGTCGCAAGCCCATCGGCAAGCCGGTCATCAAGCGCTTTATCGTCGTCGGTCTCGATGGCCAAGACCCGCGCATCACCGATCGGCTGATGGCAGAGGGCAAGCTACCCAACTTCCAGAAGCTCGCAGACCAGGGCTCCTACCGGCGACTGCAGACGGTCTATCCGTCGCTCTCGCCGGTCGCCTGGTCGTCTTTCAGCACCGGCACCAACCCCGGTGGGCACAACGTTTTCGACTTCGTCGAGCGCGATCCGCGCAACTACATGCCGAAGCAGGCGTCGGTCGAGATCGGCAAGCTCGAGAAGACGATGAAGGTCGGCCCCTTCAAGATCCCGCTTCACAAGCCAACGCTGCGACTGTTGCGCAAGTCCAAGCCGTTCTGGACCATCCTCGGCGAGCACAACATCTGGTCGACGGTGCTGCGGGTGCCGATCACGTTTCCGCCCGACAAGTTCTACGGCGCACAGCTCTCGGCCATGATGGTGCCCGACCTGCTCGGCACGCTCGGTACGTTCCTGCACTACTCATCACGCTCTGGCGACGCGGCGTCGCGCCTGGAGGGCTCCGCCGCCGTCGAGGGCGGGCAGAGCTTTCCGCTCGCGCGCGACGGCGACGCCTGGGAAGGCACCCTCGAGGGGCCCGAGAACAGCTTCCGCGAGGGCGATCCGCCGATGGCGCTGCCGTTGCGCGTCGTGGCTGGTGCAGACGGCAAAGCGACGGTCACGATTGGCAAGGACTCGATCGAACTCGTCCAGGGCAAGATCTCCGACTGGTTCACGCTGACCTTCCAGCCCATGCCCGGCATTAAGGTCCAGGGCATCACCCGACTGCAGCTTCTCGAGTCGGGCGAGCACGTCTCGCTGTATCTGTCGCCGATCAACCTCGACTCCGAGAAGCCGGCGATGCCGATCTCGCACCCTGGCTACTACTCGACCTACCTGTCGAAGAAGGTCGGTAAGTTCGCGACGCTTGGTCTCGCCGAAGACACCGAGGCGCTCAAAGAGGGCATCACCGACGACGCCACCTTCCTCGCTCAGGCCTACGACATCGATCAAGAACGCCAGGAGATGTTTTTCGCCGCACTCGACCGCCTCCACAAAGGCAGCCTGGTGTGCGTGTTCGACGGAACGGACCGTATCCAGCACATGTTCTGGCGTTACTACGAAGAGGGTCACCCTGCCGACCACGCGGCACTCGACGCGCCCCACCGCAACGCCATCGACGAGCTCTACATCCACAACGACGCCCTGGTCGGCAAGGTGTTGGAGAAGATCAAGGACGATGACGTCCTGTGTGTGATCTCAGACCACGGCTTCTGCTCGTTCCGGCGTGGGGTCAACCTCAACGGGTGGCTACTGGAAAACGGCTACCTGGCACTGAAGGAAAGCGCCGATGGCAAGCGTGACTGGCTGTCGGACGTCGACTGGTCGCGCACCCGGGCCTACTTCCATGGCCTCTCGGGGATCTATCTCAACCTCAAGGGGCGCGAAGGGCAGGGGATCGTCGAGCCGGGCAGCGAGGCCCAGGCCCTGAAGGCGGAGCTGATCGAGAAGCTCTCGGGCCTGCGCGACGACGACAAGAACGAAGTCGGGGTCATCGAGCTCTTCGACACCGCGCAGATCTACTCCGGGCCGTACACCGCGAACGCGCCCGACTTCATCGTCGGGTTCAACGAGGGCTACCGAACGTCGTGGGACTGCGCCAACGGTATCGTCGCCGGGGCGGTCTTCGAGGACAACGTCAAGGCCTGGAGCGGCGATCACGGCATCGACCCTCGGTTGGTCCCCGGGATCTTTTTCTGCAACCGCGAGGTTGCCTCGAACGACCCCTCGATCCTCGACCTCGCGCCGACGGTGCTAACGCTCTTCGGTCTGACTCCACCACGCCACATGGAAGGCGAGCCGCTGATCAAGACAAACTCAATCACCGAGGCCGCGTGAGGACTCGGCTCTTCATCGTCGCCGCCTCGCTCGCGGCGACTCTGGGTTGTGGCGGAGATGGGTCCCCACCCGAGAAGCGGGTCATCGTGCTCGGCTTCGACGGTATGGACTACGGTCTCACCCGTCAGCTCATCGACGAGGGCCGCCTACCGAACTTCGCACGGCTGGAAAGGGAAGGCTTCTTCGCGCCGCTCGAGACCGCCGTGCCGCCCGAGAGTCCGGTCGCCTGGTCGAACTTCATCACCGGTATGGACGCCGGTGGGCACGGCATCTTCGACTTCGTTCACCGCGACCCCAAGACCATGTTCCCCTACGCCTCGGACTCCGGGACCAGCGGGGAGGGGTTCACTCTCAAGCTCGGCAACTACCAGTTCCAGCTCACCGGCGGGACCTACGAGAGCCTGCGCAAGGGCGATCCATTCTGGAAGGTGCTCGAAGAGAACGGCATCGAGAGCTGGGTGTTACGGATGCCCGCCAACTACCCGACGTCCGAGCTGGCGACGCGTGAGCTCAGCGGCATGGGGACTCCCGACCTGAACGGCGCGAGCTTCTTCTCGTACTACACCTCCGAGCTCTTCTACCCCACCGAAGGGGTCACGGGCGGCGAGGTCTTCGAGTGGGACGTCTACGACGACATGGCGGAGCAAAAGCTCTATGCGTCCGAGAACCCAGTGCTCATCGAGACCGAGCGGATGGCCACCGACCTGCGCGTCTACATCGATCGCGACGCAAATGCGGCGAAGTTCGAGGTTGGCGACTCGGTCGAGTTCGTGTTGGGAGTCGGCGAGTGGAGCGAGTGGCAGCCCCTCGAGTTCGAGGTACTGCCGATCCAGACGCTCCACGGCGCCGCGATCTTCTACCTCAAATCGATCGAGCCCGAGCTAGAGGTCTACGTCAGCCCGATCAATTTCGATCCCCTGGCACCGGACGCACCGGTTTCGACTCCGCCGGACTATTCGATCAAGCTCGCCGAAGCGACCGGACGGTTTTACACCCAGGGCATGCCAGAGGACACCAAGGCCTTCACCGAAGGCGTTCTCGAGCTCGATCAGTTCGTCGAACAGGCCAAGATCGCCGGAGGTGAGATCCGCAAGCAGTATACGCACGTCCTGAACGACTGGGTGGAAAGCTCGGCTGGTTTCCTCTTCTACTACATGGGCAATGTCGACCAGTTCTCTCACGCTCTCTGGGCTTCGATGGACCCTAAGCATCCCGCCTACGAGCTGTATGACTACGCTTCGTACCCCGACTTCATCCCCTCGCTCTACGAGGGCCTCGACGAAGTGCTGGGGCAGACTCTGGCCGCTGTCGGCGACGAAACCACCGTCGTCGTCATGTCGGACCACGGCTTCGCCTCGTGGCATCGAAGCTTCAACATCAATACGTGGCTAGTCGAAAACGGCTTCATGGCGCTGAAGGATCCCACCCTAGAGGAGGATCCCGGGTTTTTCATGAACGTCGACTGGAGCCGCACGCGCGCCTATGGCATGGGCGTCAACGGTCTGTACATCAACCTACACGGACGGGAGAAGAACGGCGCCGTGGAGCCCACCGAGCGCAGGGCGGTCATGGACGAGATCGCCGCTGCCCTGCTCGAGACAATCGACCCCAAGACCGGCGAGCGTGCGGTGACCAAGGTCTACGCGGCCGAGGAGATCTACCGCAATCGTGGCTCGCTCGAGATCGGTCCCGACATCCAGCTCGGCTTCACGAAGGGTACACGTGGATCCGGCAAGGGCGCGCTGGGCGACATCGAGCCGGAGTTCGTGCGCGACAACCTCGACGACTGGCCAGGCGACCACATCATGGATCACGAGACCGTTCCCGGCGTCCTGTTCACCAGTCGCCCGTTGGCCCAGAAAGCGCCTACGATCCAATCATTGGCGACCGCCATCATCGCGGAATTCGGCATCGACTCGACCTTCCCCGAAGGCGATTAGCGGAAAGGCAACGTAACCATGTTCGGATCCAAGATCAAGCTCGACAAGGACCTTCTGGATAAGGTCAAGAAGTACTCGAATATCGCGGGCTACTCATCACCCGAGGAGTTCATAACGCACGCCCTCGAGAAGGAACTGGCGTTGCTCGAGGACGCCGGCTCCGAGGAAGAGATTCGCAAGCGCCTCAAGGGCCTCGGCTACATCTCGTAGAGGAAGTTGAGCACTCTCTACGCCATCGTCGGAGCGATCTTCGACGCCCTGTTCGCGCCGTTTTCCGAACTTCCGGCCTGGGTGACGCTCGTTCCAATCTCGGTGGCGTTCACCATCCTCGCGCTGCAGGTCGTTAAGTGGACCTCCAACCAGGATGCGGTCAACCGCGCTAAGGAGCAATGGCAGTCGGGGATCTTCGAGATCCGATTGTTCAACGATGACATCGGGGCGATCTTCCGTGCCATGGGAAGGATCTTTTTGAACGTCGCGAAACAGATCAGCTTGCTGGTAGTGCCGCTCCTATGGATGGCCGTTCCGTTCGCGATCGTTATGGGGCAGATGGAAGTCAAGTACAGCTACTCGGGCCTGCCCGTCGGCGAGGCTGTGCTGCTCAAGGTCACCCTGAAGGGCGACGGCGACCCGACCGCTCCTGATCCCGGCCTGCGACTGGAAGCACCGGCAGGCGTCGACGTGCAAACACCCGCAATCTGGGTACCGGCTCGAGACGAGGTGCTGTGGCGAATCGCTCCCACCCAGCCGGGTGACTACGACCTAAAGCTCGTCGAATCGAGCGGCGAGACCACTACCAAGACCCTCGTCTCCCAGGACGGGATCGTGCGGCGATCTCCCTACCGAACGACCCGCTTCTGGACGCAACTCCTCTTCCCGGGTGAGGCACCGCTGCCCGCCGACGGCAGAGTCCAGGAGATCTCGCTCCCCTACCCCGGCCAGACTGTGAACCTATTGGGGATCGAGCTTCACTGGCTGTTCCAGTTCTTCATCTTGACCGTCATACTCGCCTTCGCGCTGCGCGGACCGATGAAGGTGACCTTCTAGGCCGCGACCGGCGTATTCGCAGCGAGAAAGCCGCGTACGCGCTCGATCGTGGGTACGACGGCGTCGGCGTCTTTCCACGACTCGACCAGCTCTGCGTTCGGGGCGAACTGAACGATCTCCCGCGCAACCGGAGCCGGGTGGTAGAGGTCGTTTCCCGCCAGCACCAGAAGCGGTGTGTCCAGCCCGCGCACGAAGTCACGATTGACGTTGAAGACGAACTCGCCGCCGTACATGCTCTCGCGAAAGGGCGCCAAGGGGTCGTCGTCGAGGCCGTCCTGACGCTGCTTCATGTTCGCCGCCCAGCCGTCGAACATCTGGTAGAAAGCATCGCGGTTCTCGTGAACCCCGAAGGCGTACGAGCAGCCGATGCAGGCGCCGAGCACGTGGCAGCGCTCGATGCCGAGGTGGTCGAGCAGCGCCGCCTGGTCGGCGGTGTAGCTGTCCCATCCATCACGAGCCCGAATCGGCGCGGTCGAGCGACCCGCGTTGCGCTGATCCATAGAGACGATACGGAAATCGTCGGCCAGTTCGACGCGCGGATCGAAAGGCGATGACTTCCAGTGGTCGATCTCGAGCGCATTCCGCCGGGCGCGAGCAGCAGCGGGTACCCGGAGCCCGCCTCCTCCTAGTAGATCTCGACCTGGCCGCTCTTAGAGATCGCCATCCGGCCGCCCCCCTCGCGTCACGTTGCCACGCGTGTCGAGATGTTTGACTCTCCGAAGGAACCGGGCCTACCATTCGAAAATCGCCGTTGGAGGCCTGGAAACTGGGGGAAGGCGGTGCCGCGAGCCGGTGCTGAACCACGATGGTGTCGGATGAGTGACGATCGAGACCGCGAGCGCCAGGGATTCCGCGTTATCCGCGGCGGCCTCAAAGACGACCCCCAAGCGCGCGACAGTGTTCAGATCGTGATGGGGCCCCGCGCCGAGCCTCCGTTCCCCATCGATGCTCTGGTGCGCGAAGAAGACACCTACCTGGTGCTCTCGGGCGAGCCGGGTGCCAACGAGCAAGGATCGGACCACCCTATCCGGGTCATGACCGCGCTGCTCGACGTCGAGCCCAAGCCCCCAGGAACCATCGTCGTGCGCGAACGCACGCCGCTCGAGATCCTCGCTATCGTCCACGATCTCGGCGAGGAGCCGACCTGGAATGAAGGTTGGGTCACCGATGCGCTGGTGGCGGTGGTAGGAGAGACCGAGAGACGAGAGCTGAGCCATGTCGGGCTGGAAACGCTGGGGGCGGTCCACGGCGGCCTCGGACGCCCGCGCTTCCTCCAGCTCTTGCGCCATGCGCTGCGCCGCGCTGATCCGCGACACCTCGAGAAGGTGTGGATCATCGCGCCCGAGTAGCGCCTGATAGATTCTCGCCCCGCGACGGCCATGGCGATCACCCTCAACTTCCCTCCAGTTCGCCTGACGCCCGAAGTCCAGTCTCTGCGCTTCGAGGTGAGAGAGTTTCTCGAACAGCAGCGTCTGGCCGGCACCTGGGAACGAGGCGGCGGCAAGTCGTGGGGCAGCTTCAACCCAGAGCTGAGCCGCCGGATCGGAGAGCGTGGCTGGATCGGCTTGACCTGGCCGAAGCAGTTCGGCGGGGCCGAGCGCAGCTACCTCGAGCGCTACGTCTACACCGAAGAGCTGCTCGCGGCCGGGGCGCCCGCTGGCGCGCATTGGGTCGCCGATCGTCAGAGCGGGCCGCTTTTCATCCGCTTCGGCACCGACGCTCAGCGGCAGCGCTATCTGCCACCGATCACCCGCGGCGAGGC
>JAYZDP010000091.1:0-37565 GCA_036337765.1 Acidobacteriota bacterium | reverse complement strand
TTGTGACGGTCGAGCACACACGAGGCGGACCTCAGCTCACTGCGGGCTTTGCGCCACAGAGCCTCATGGACTGCATCCACTGGCACCTAGCGGACTCGGCGCTTGGCGGCTGGATACGGCGGTGCCGTGACCCGAAATGCGGGGCCTTCTTCGTGGCCAAGAACAACAAGACGCTCTACTGCCCGAATCCGCTGGGCATCAAAGGGGCCAGTCGCTGCATGAATCGTCACAAGCAGCAGAAGAGGCGGGATGCACTGAAGGAGAAGAAGGAGGCCAAGTCATGAGCGGCACCATCCGAACTCGCGTCCTGAGCGACGGCAAGACCAAGCGCTACGACGTCATCTTCCGAGACGGCACTGGCAAGCAACGGTGGAAGACGTTCAAGAAGTGGAAGGATGCTGACCACGAGTTGACGGCGCAGGCTGAGAAGCCCCGCCCTGGGACCTATCAGCGGGTCAACGCCAAGCCGATGAAGGAGGTCCTAGCGCAGTGGCTCGAGGACGAACTCGAAGTCCGAGTCAAGGAAGGCTTGATGACGCCGGGCACGGCGGCCACCTACAGGTCCATTGTCAAGGTCCACCTCACTCCGGCTTTCGGTGAACACCGATCGGACCAGCTTCGGGGTGCCGCGCTGGAGTGGAGGAAGACGATGGCGGCAGCCGTCGATGATGGATCCATCGCAGCGAAGACTCGGAATCACATCCTGGTGCTACTGCGGCAGATCGTCACCTGGTCGCGGAAGCAGGGCTACGTCTCAGACGATCCATTGGAAGGCGTCAAGCGTTTGAAGCTGGACCGACGAGAGGCGGATTTCCTCGAGCGAGGAGACGTCATCCACTTGCTGAACGCCGTCCGCGATCGCCCAGATGAGAACGCCGTCATCCATGCGGCACTTTTCGCCGGCCTGCGCCGAGGGGAGATCTTTGGGCTGAAGTGGGGCGACATCGACATCGAGAAGTCCCGCGTCCACATTCGGCGCTCTGTTCGACAGCGCGTCATAGGTCGGCCGAAGACCGAGAACTCGAGGCGGGCCGTCGACCTCCTCCCCCCGAACGTTCTCAAGGCGTTCGAGCAGTACAAGTCCGCGGGCCCACCGTCGTCAGATCGCGATTTCATCTTTCGCCAGGATTCGGGATCTCCCATCGCCCCGGAGGCCTGGTACGCGAGCGCCTTCAAGAAGATACGGGCCCGCGCTGGGCTCAGGCGCAGTATCGGCCTGCACTCGCTGCGACACACCTACGCAAGCCTGCTCATCGGCGAAGGCGAGAACATCAAGTGCGTCTCCACCCAGCTAGGGCACTCCAGCATTCAGATGACCGCCGACGTATACGCCCACGTGCTGAAAGAGAACAGCGCCTCGGCGATGGAGAAGTTCGACCGCCTGATCGACGGCATCAACCGTGAGGCGGATGTCGCGGCCAGCGGACTTCGGCTCGCCTGATTCGCTCTCTCATCTAACAGCCATCTGACAGAAGGGGCTGGATCCACTCGCCGGGTTGACGAACGAGAGCGACTCAGAAGCAAAGCAAACCCCTATGAAAAGGGGGCCTAGCCGACCGAGACGGACTGAGCCGGAACTAGAGAGAAAACTCTCTATCAGGCCGGGGGCTTGAAGAGCGTCACCATCGCCATCCCTCCCGCGGCCATGGCCAGACCGAGAAAGAAGCGCCAGTCGGGCATCGTCTTGACGGGATGGAAGATGGTCATGGTGGCGATGGTGTTCACGATCGGAGCGGCGGCGAAGACCAGCGGGGCGACGTAGAGCGCCGCGCCGGGACCGGCGGTGTTGGCGGCGAAGATGATGCAAAGAGCCCCTGTCGCGCCGGCGATACCGGCGGCGATGCCCCAGGTGATGGGACCGGAATCGAAGTTCTGGTTCGCCTTCTCGGTCGGATCGGCGTGGAGGCCGAAAATGATGACGACCGGGATCAGTACCGCGACCAGGAAGTAGGCGACGCCGACAAAGAGGAAGGCGCGCAGGTTGGAGCCCAGCCTGATCGCGGCTTCATGAACAATCGGGACGTAGACACCCCAGGACAGCGCTGCGCCGCCGATGAAACAAGACACGATCATCCACTTCGACATTCGGTTCTCCTCAAGAGGCCTCGGTCAGTGTTTCTTCCTCGACCTCCCAGCCGTAGTCGACGTAGCGCCAGGAGACGTCTTGGCCACGGAATTCGAGCAGCGCGAACCCTTCTTCGAAGCCGTTGCGCGCACCCTTCCACCAGTTTCCCGAGACGGCGCCGACCGTGGCGTACTCGATGCCGTTGTAGCGGAACGATTCATTGATGTGCAGATGCCCGGTCAGGACCAGCTTGACGGGGTGCTTCTCGAGGATCGGCACCACCTCGTGCACATTGGTGACCGAGATCCCGCCGGGGATTCCCTCCTCGGTGCCACGCTGCATCTCGATGTAGTTCGACACCAGCGGCACGTGGGTGGTGACCACCGTCGGCTTGCCTGAAGCAGCGAGATCGTCGTCCAGCCAGGCGAGCTGCTCGGCGTCGATGTGGCCGATGTAGGCCCGGTCCCGGATCCCGAGGCTGTCGAGGATGACGAAATGCCAACCTTCCCAGTCGAACGACTGGTAGGTCGAGCCGTTGCCGAAGCGGTCGCGGAAGTACTGCTTGCCGTACTTGGGATCGGCGGGATCGACGCCGCTATCGGGGAAGACCCCCAACATGTCGTGGTTGCCCATCGTGTGGTGGACCGGGATGTCGATCGCCGACAGCTGATCCTCGAAGAGCGCGTACTGCGCGTCGGCCTCCTCCTCGGACGTCGCCAGGATGTCCATCGCCAGATCGCCGCCGGTGATGAGCATCTCCGGCTGTTGCGGCCGGTCCATCATCTTGCGCAGGGCCTGCGCGAAGCCGGGCGCGGAGTCGTTGTTCGCGTCGACGTGCATATCGGTCAAAAGCGCCGCGACGAAGTCGGTCCCGGGATCGACCGGTGTCGGCGCGGGGCGCGGGGCGCACCCTAGCGGGGCTAGGCTCGCGGCGGTGCCGGCGAGTCCCGCGCGAAGAACGTCCCTTCGTGTCAATCGCATCATGGTCTCTTTCGCTGGGGGTGCGGCACCGGTAGGGGCGCCGCCTATAATCGCAGCCTATCGCAGCGTAGATGCCGCTTCGGGCGGCGAGTAAGGAGGCCGCCATGTGCCGAGAGAGTGCCAGAGTCCGAGCGTCGATTCTCGTGGGTATAGCTGTTGTCAGTGGGGCCGCGTTACCGGTAGCCGCAGCGGATGTCGAGACCCCCTCGGCTGCCGGCCTGCCGATCGCGGCACCGGAGGACGTCGGCATGTCGTCGGAGCGCCTCGATCGGCTGGGTTCGGCGATGCAGGCCTATATCGATCGCAACCAGGTCGCCGGCACGGTCACCCTCATCGCCCGCAAGGGCAAGGTGGTCCACCTCGAGGCTCGCGGCAACCGCTATTCCGAGGGAGGCGAGGAGATGACGGCCGACACCATCTTCCGCATCGCCTCGATGACCAAGCCGATCGCCTCCGCGGCGCTGATGATCCTGTGGGAAGAGGGCCACTTCCAGCTGCGTGATCCGATCTCGAAGTGGCTGCCGGAGTTCGCGGAGATGCGTGTCGCGGTCGTCCCGGACGACGACGAGTACCTGGGCCAGCCGTACAAGACCGTCGAAGCCCTGCGTCCGATCACCGTGCAGCACGCACTGACCCACACCGCGGGATTTCCGAACAGCTACCGTGGTCCTACCCGAGGGCTCTACACATCGTCACGAGCCGGCCGCCAGCCCGGAGGCACGGTACAAGACACGCTCGTCGATCTGGCGAAGATGCCGCTCAACTTCCACCCCGGCGAAGGCTGGCAGTACGGCCCAGGGGTCGATGTCGCGGGAGTGCTGGTGGAGAAGATCTCCGGGCAGACCTTGGACGCCTTCCTCCGGGAGCGCGTCTTTGGGCCTCTACGGATGAAGGACACCCATTTCTACCTGCCGCAGGAGAAGCTCGACCGATTCGCGGCCTTGTACAAGCCGGGCGAGGACGGCGCCATCGAGCTCACCGAGGCGCCGACCGCCGAGAGTCGCTACGTGCGCGAGCCGCACACCTACTTCAGCGGGTCGGGTGGGCTGGTCTCGACCGCCGCCGATTACGTGCGCTTCCAGCAGATGATGCTCAACGGCGGTGAACTCGACGGCGCCCGTATCCTGAGCCGCAAGACGGTCGAGCTGATGACCCACAACCACATCGGGGATCTCGGCGTATGGCTGCGCGGTCCCGGCTATGGCTTCGGCATCGGTTACAGCGTCGTTACCGATGTCGGCCAGTCGGCGATGCCGACGTCGCTCGGCAGCTACGCCTGGGGCGGAGCATTCTGCACCGTCTTCTGGGTCGACCCGGTGGAGGAGGTGATCGGGGTGCTGATGACGCAGGTGCGGCCTTACACCCACCTCAACATTCGCCAGGATCTAACCACGCTGACGTATCAGGCGATTGTCGATTGAGCCGAGGGCACCTCAGGCCGTGGTGGCGATCTCGGTCAGGAGACGGCAACCCATCAGGTACTCGCGAATGTCGATGAACTCGTCGATCGTGTGTGGCTTGTGTTGGCCTGCTCCGAGGGTGACGGTCGGGATGCCCTTGGCGTTGAGGTAGTTCGCGTCGAGTCCGCCGTTGGAAGTTAGGGTCAGCGGACGGAGGCGCATCCTGCGCGCGCAGGCCGCGGCGACCAAGACGGGTGGTGAATCGTCCGGCATCTGAAACGCGTCGTAGTCCCGGTCCGCCCGGAAGTCGACTTTGCCGGCCCGGCCCCGATCGTCGGTGACCGCCGCGGCGGCCTTGTTGAAGGCTTCGCGGTAGGTCTGCGTGATCTGCTTGACGAAGGCGGGGTCGTGGCTGCGTGACTCGCCACGCACGAATACATAGTCAGTCACCTGATTCGAGGCTTCGCCGCCCCTGACCGTCCCCACGTTGGACGTCCCCTGGCGTCGACCCTTGCGGATCTGACCGAAGTAGCCACGACGACCGACTTCGGCGATCGCCTGGCTGGCGATCATCGACGCCGAGATTCCTTCCTGGGGCGCCACGCCGGCGTGCGACGAGCGTCCGTGGACATGAGCCTCCCAGCGATCGGCGCCCATGGCGCCGGTGACGATTTAACGCGGATGACCACTGTCGACGTTGAAGCCCATGGTGGGATTGCCGAGATCGGCCGGATCGACGAGACGAGCGCCCCAAAGTCCAACCTCCTCACCAACGGTGAGCAGGACCGTGAGCGGTGGGTGCGGAAGCTTGTGCGTCAGCAGAGTCTCGACCATGGTGATCAGGGCTCCGACGGAGGTTCGATTGTCACCGCCCAGCGCCGTGGGCGCATCGGAGACGATGCGCCGGCCCTTGACCACCGGTACGGCACCGCGACACAGCGGCACCGTGTCCATGTGGCCCATGAAGAGGCGCCGATCGCGCCTGTCGGTGCCGGGAAGGGTGAGGATCAGGTTGCCGACCTGCCAGTCGCCGGGGATCTCCTCGTGTACCCGGTCGTGCCGAATCCAGGAGCGCTTGCAGCCGGCGTCGATGAGCTTTCGGGTGACCGCCTTGGCGACGTTGCGCTCCTGGCCGCTCAGGCCTTCGATCTTCAAGAGATCCATCAGGTGCCGGAGTGCCTTGCGCTCGTCGATCGAGATCTTCTTCACTTGCGCTCCCCTCGAGATTTGGCACCTTTTGGTGCTCGGCTGACGTTGACATTGTCTTCGACGAACCAACGCCAGGGCAGATCGATTCCCTTGCTGAGACCGATTCGAACACTGCATCCTGGCCGGTTTGGTGGCGGCGTGCCGTCATCCAGAATCCTCACAGGTCCCTCGACCAGGTTGGCGCCGTCTGCCGCCCCGTCGATGCCGAGAGCCTGGCACAGTCGTGCCGGTCCCGAGGAGAGGTCGCGATCCCGCTTGGCCTTGGCTCGGCGGCTGCGCATTACGGATAGGCCCGCCGAAGGATCCAGCGCGCGCAACAGCACGGCGCTCGCTGTTCCCTCGGCGCTGCACACCGCGTTGGCGCACCAGTGCATGCCGTAGGTGAAGTAGACGTAGAGCCGGCCGGGTGGGCCGAACATGGTCGCGTTGCGCGCCGTACGGCCTCGATAGGCGTGACTCGCCGGGTCGCAGCTGCCGACGTAGGCCTCGACTTCCACGATCCGTCCGAGTGTTGGGCCGTGCGCGAGCACCTTGTTCAACAGCTCCGGCGCTACCTCGCGGGCATCCCGGGAGTAGAAGCTGTGTGGGAGGGGCATCACTGGGCTGCGCTGCCCAAGATGTCTGTGGCGTCGCCCATCGCCTCACGGATCCCCTCGGGCGTCCGCATCGGCACGTTTTGGTTCAGAACGACACTGACATAGAGAACCTCGGCAGTGAACACCGGACGCTCGTCGACAGAGCCGACGTAGCCGAGGCTCCACGAGGAGCCTCCCCATCGGGTGACGGCCACGTCAACGTCGATTTCGTCGCCGTGCCCGGCGGACCCCTGCCACTCCAGCGAGCACTTCTTGAGCATCATGTCCCAGCCGTGCTCCTCCCTGAAGTCGCCGAGGCTGGCAAGCCAGGCCTCCATGGTTTCGTCGATGAAGACCATGTAGTGGGCGTTGTAGACAACGCCTTGCCGATCGACCTCGCCGAAGCGGACCCGGAAGCTGGCTCGGAAGCGGCTCTTGCCCATTACCTGCTCTCCTGGTGGGGTGGCGAGACTCGTGAGATGAAAAAGCCGTTGGCGCCCGTTGCGGCTTGCGGGCAGGTGCGGACGGTCAGCAGACTCTCGCCCCCGACGAGATCCACTGGAAACACGGTGCCGCGGCCAAGTATGGCGTCGATGCCGCCGGCCATCACTACCTTCGGCTCGGCCTCCAGCCACGCCGACCCGGGCCCTGCCGGTGTCAGCTCGAGCCACCAGCGAGCCTCGCCCTCCGCCGTGAGCGGGTGGGCGAGGAGCCGACATCGGTCGCCGCCCTCGAACCGGCGTAAGTCGATGAGACCCTCAAGCTGCCGGCCGATCGAGGTCGGATGGCGTGGGTAGGGGATCCACCCGCTTCTATCGGAGGTCGAGGAGGCTGGCGCGGCGTCGTCGGGAAGGAGATACCAGTCGAGCAGGAAGCTGTCGTTGCGTCCCGGCAGGATCTCCCACAGCCGGTTGACATTCTCGTGCCGTTTCGAAAAACGTGGATCGTCACCGATCCGGCGTCGCATCCGATCGTGATCGACGAAGGCGGAAACCGCGAGGTAGCGGCTCTCGAGCCCGAGGGCGACTGCCAGCGGCAGATCCGCCTCCAGTCCGGCGAAGACGCGACGTTGGAGCTCGTGGCGTTCAGGGTCTTGTACCGCCATGAAAATCGGGTCGAGCACGTTGAGAGAGCGGGCCTGAGGAGCCCACAGCATGTAGATCGGCGTCTGCTGCCACGGGGCCGCGACGGTGGCCCCATCAGGTAGAGCGGCGGAGAAGGCCTCGCGGTCGACGATGCGCTCGTTGTTCGGTCCAGGGTCCATGCGCTCGGCGTAGCGCTGCCACTGCCGCGTGGCTTCTGGTGTGGAGATGAGGAGGCTCAGCCCGAGCGCCGCGAAGAGCGGGACTCGCACGTTGCCGCCTGGAAGGAACGTCGATCCTCCTAACCGGCGGCCGCGACGCACGAGCTCTTTGGTGAGCCAGATCGTGATCAGGGGAATCGCGTAGAGGGAGAACCGCGCCATCAGTAGGTAGAGAACTGAGAAGGCGAGCGCAGCGACGGCGTAGGCGTCGGCCTCGCGCTCGGCCAGCTCTCCCGGCTCGGCCCGAGGACCGACCGGCTCGGCCGAGCGGGCCAGAACGAGCAGGGCCACGAGCCACCCGATGTTGACCATCAGCAGCACGTCGCTGGTGTTCGGGTAGATCTCGGTGCCGACGTCCAGGATCCCCTTCTGACGAAAGAACTCGAAGGTTTGAACGGTCCATACCTCGACGTTGTGCGGAAAGTGGGGGTGAATGAGGAGTCCGACGCCGATGCCGATCGCGGGTGAGGCGACCATCGCCGGCTCGAAACGACCGCGCAGCCACCACGTGGCTACGAAGATGAGAAGACACAGCCCGCCGAAGGCGTGAAAGGCGGTGTAGCTCAAAGCGTAGGTCGCTCCGAGAGCCCCAAGCAGAACCCACCTGCGCCTCGCCAGCGCCCACAGCGCCCACAGCAACAGCAGCAGCGACAGCGATTCCGGGCGCAGTCGGACCCAACGCCAGACGACCTCGGTCGAGGTCACGCACAGCGCGAACGGCACCAGAACCGCCCAGTTGCCGAGAAACGCCCGGGTGTGCAGCGCGAGGGTCGCGAACAGAGCAGCCAGCAGGAGCGACAGGAAGATCTGGCCTCCCGTGACCGGCTCGAAGAGGGCGACAAAGGGTACGAGGAGCGCATGAAACAGGAACTCCTTGTCGCCGAATCCGTCGCGCAGCAGACTGAAGCGGGCCCAGGGTAGGTCGTCGCCGATCCCGCTCTCTGCCATCGAGCGCGCTATCGCCAGGTGGTAGTACGAATCGCTGTCATAAAGCTGCGATTCGCCCACAAACAACGTCAGGAGCACCACCGCCGCGAGCACGAAGACGATGAGCCAGAAGCGGAGTGACGAGGGCCCGGACTTCATAGTCGCGGGCGGGTCAGGGCAGCGCGTAGGCGATGAGCTCGGCAGGCTGGCCGTTGCCCCCGGCCGCGAGCACGACGTACTGCTTGCCCTGCCACTCGTACGTCATGGGATTGCCGTGGGGCGTTGGCGAGATCTCGGTCTCCCAGAGAAGCTCACCGTCCTGCTTGGAGAAGGCGGCGAGAACCCCCTTTTCGCCCATGCGCATGGCGTCAGTGGGATCCTCCTCTGCCTGGATGGCGAAGAGGAGTTCCTTGGTCAGCAGCGGGCCGCCATTGGAGAGCACACCGTTGGCGGCGGCACCCAGCCGCTCGGGCAGATCCAGCTCTTTGAGCAGTGGGTGGTTACGTGGTCCCACCCCGTGTGGCACCTGCCAGGCGATGTCGCCACGGTTCAGATCGATGGCGGTGATCCGCCCGTATGGCGGTTTGACCAGCGGCAGGTTGTCGGGTCCCGACGGCATCGCCGCGAGGTCGCCGAAGTCGATGACGTAGTCGAACTTGGTGCGGTTGGGATCGGCCTTGCCCACCTGCAGGGCCAGAAGCCATGTCATGGAGGGCACGTAGAGCACACCGGTCTCTGGGTCGTGCGCCGCGCCGCGCCAGTTCGCGCCACCGGCGGGGCTCGGCAGCAGCAGGGTGCCCTTGACACCCGAGCCTTTCAGACTCGGCGGCGTGAAGATCGGACCCATGCGGTAGCCGTCCAGGCGCTCGAGCGCCATCCGTCGCAGCTCGGGCGTGAAGTCGATGAGGTCGTCCTCGGTGACGCCGATGCGCTCGAATGGTGGGGGTTTGGTGGGGTGGGGCTGCGTCGGCGAAGTCCATTCTCCTGGCACTTCGCTGCGGGGTACCTTGCGTTCCTCGATCGGCCACACCGGCTCGCCGGTCTCACGGTCGAAGACGTAGGTGAAGCCCTGCTTCGAAACCTGTGCCAGCGCCTTGATCTTGCGCCCGTCGACCTCAATGTCGACCAGGTTTGCGGCGCAGGGGAAGTCGTAGTCCCACAGTCCATGGTGGATGGCCTGGAAGTGCCACTTACGCTCGCCGCTGCGAGCGTCCAACGCGACGATCGACTCCGCGAACAGGTTCGCACCCGGACGGTGGCCGCCGTACCAGTCGTTGGTCGGCGTCGAGGTTGGCAGATAGATCATGCCGAGCTCGTCGTCGCACGCCATCGTCGACCAGACGTTGGTGTTTCCCGAGTACTCCCAGGAGTTGTCGAGCCAGGTATCGACGCCGAACTCATCCGCCTGCGGAATGGTGTTGAAGCGCCACAGCATCTCGCCGGTGCGGACGTTGTAGCCGCGCACGTGCCCGGGGGGCATCTTGGGTGCGTTGGCGCCGTCGGAGACGATCGAGCCGACGACGATGGTGTCGGCGCAGACCAGCGGCGGGGAGTTGTGGGTGTAGTTGCGAATCGAGATGTCACGCCCCAGTCCTTTGGCCAGATCCGTCCAGCCTTCACCGTCGGTGCCGAAGGTCGGGTCGGGCTCGCCGGTCGTCGCGTCGAGTGAGATCAGGCGCCGGTGGTGCGTTGCCATGATCACGCGATGCACGTCGCCGTCGGTCCAGTACTCGACGCCGCGGTGCTGCCAACCGGCGTTCGCTGGTCGCCCCGGCTCGTAGCTGCGCGGATCGTGCGACCAGATCTCCTCACCTGTGGCCGGATCGAGAGCGACGACTACGCCCAGGCTGGTGGGCAGGATCACACGCCCCTGAGCCATCACCGGTGTCGCCTTGAACACCCCGGGCCGCACGCGAGGGTTCGTGGCCTCGATGGCGGCGTCGACGGACGACCAACGCCACACCTCGCGCAGTGTAGAGACGTTCGACGCATCGATCTGCGCGAGCGGCGAGTAGCGACTCGAGGCCTTGTCCCGCCCGTAGTGATGCCACTCACCGTCCGGAACTTCGGCAGTGCCGATGCCTCCGGAGAAGAGGATCAGAATCAGGCAGATCGGTCTCATGCGCACCCCTGTTCGCGAGAGCGGATTCTGTCACCGATCAGTAGGCGTTCAGCCTTATCCCGTGGCGCAGCGTCATCCAAAGGATCTTCACGTCCAGCTTCAGCGACCAGTTCTCGATGTAGTAGATGTCGTACTGGATGCGCTTGCGGATCGAGGTGTTGCCACGCCAGCCATGCACCTGCGCCCAACCGGTGATGCCGGCCTTGACGCGATGGCGCTGCATGTACTGCGGCACCTTGTGCTTGAACTCCTGAACGAAGGCGGGGCGCTCGGGTCGCGGGCCGACGAGCGACATTTCGCCCCTGAACACGTTCCACAGCTGTGGCAGCTCGTCGAGCGACGTGCGGCGTAGGAAGCTGCCGACGCGAGTCCGCCGGGGATCCTCTCGTACCGCCCAAATCGGTCCGGTCGAGGACTCCGCGTTCATGCTCATCGAGCGGAACTTGATCATCTTGAAGGCTTTACCATCGAGCCCCATGCGCTCCTGGCGGTAGAAGATCGGTCCTTTGTCTTCCCACCAGATGGCCAGCGCAATAAACGGCAGGACCAGCCCGAGGCCCATCATCAGCACCGACGACAGCGCGACGTCCATGGTGCGCTTGAAGAGCCGGCTCCAGCCTTCGAGAGGCGTGGAAGACAGGTTGATGAGCGGCGTGCCGTCGAGATCCTCGACCGCCGCCGTCAGAGCGGTGTATTGCAGGACGTCGGGAACGAGACGCACCTCGACGCATTCCTTGCTCACCTGCTCGAGAATGCGGAGTGTCTTGCGATGCGCCTCCAGCGGCAGCGCGATCATGATCTGGTCGACTGGGTGCGCCTCGAGCGTGGCCGGTAGATCGGCGAGCCCACCGAAGACCGGGCGGCCGAGCACCATGTCGCCGCGCTGCTTGTCGTCTAGAAAACCGATCACCTCGAAGCCGAGCTCGCGGTGATCCATGATCTTCTGCGTGACTTCGCGACCTAGCCTGCCTGAGCCGATGACGAGGATCCGCAGGAGATTGTGGCCGCGGCGCCGTACGGCCCGGAGCATCTCTCGTAGGGTCAGACGCCCGAAGGTCGACAGGAGGTAGCTGGAAACGGCGAAGGCACCGAGAAAGCCACGGCTGAAGGTGAAGCCCGGGGCCGGCCGGTACCACGAGGTGAAGAAGGTCAGGATGAGGGTCGCGACGATGACCGCGAACAGGATGGCGATCGCATCCTCGACTCGGCTCTTGTTCCGGCGCGGTTGATAGAGACCTTGGAAGTAGAAGACTGCCGGCCACGCGAACGCCACGAAGGGCAACATGCGCAGGTAGGTCTGGAAGTTCGGCGTCTGTTCCTCGACCCAGGGTACGAGCTCGGTTTGGAAGCGCAGCGTCCAAGCGAGGAAGAACGCGGCCACGGTCGTAACGCCGTCGCTGACCAGGTACAGCGCCGCCGTCGATCGCGTACGTCGGTTGATCAAGAGGCGACGCTTCCTGGGGTCGGTCTCGGTAGGCTTTGGAAGAGAGAGTCCATACGCTCGTGGAACTTCGGAGTCGAAAACTCCAGTGCTCTGCTGCGTAGGTTCAATTCATTGAAATGGATTCTCCGCACTTTGTCAATGGCATCGGCGAACGCATCGGCCGACTCCGCCTCGTTCACGAGTAGACCGTGCTCGCCCTCGACGACGATGTCGCATGCGCCGCCCTCTTCGAGCGCGACGACGGGACATCCGCAGGCCAACGCTTCGACGACCGACATGCCGAAGTCCTCGACTCCGGGTTGTAGGAAGCAGAGTGCGTCGCGGTAGAGATCTCGTAGCCGTTCGGGCGACACGAAGCCCAGGAAGCGCACTCCTTGGGCTTCGAGCACCCGCGCGAGGGTACGGGTCGGCGCCCGCCCCGGTACGACGAGTTCGAGGCCCAGTTGCTTGCAAGCCGCCGCGGCGATGTCGATTCGCTTGTACGGAGCCAGAGTCGCGACCGAGAGCACGTACTCGGACGATGGGCCATCGTGTCCGGGGTCGGCGATGTCGAAGAAGTCCGTATCTATTGGCGGTGGAACGACTTCCGCGTCGCGAAGATAGTGACGCCGGATGCGATCGCGTACGAACGTCGAGTTGGCCACGAAGACGTCGACGTCTTCGTTGGACGCGGCGTCCCACCGGCCCAGCTCGTCGAGGATCCGGTGGCGAAGTCCGGCGAGCAGGCCAAGTCGATCTGGAAAATAGGCATCTCGCTGGTCCCATACGTAGCGCATCGGAGTGTGGCAGTAGCAGACGTGCCAGGCGTCGGCGCGAACGCGTACCGCCTTGGCCACGCAGTGGCTCGTCGACACCACGAGATCGTACGGCTCGAGGTCCAGGTCGGCCGCTGCGAGCGGGAACAGCGGGAGGAGCTGGCGATAGTGGGCGGCGATGCCAGGCAGCTGCTGCAGGAAGCTGGAGTGGATGGCTCGATTCTCAAGCGAGCTGGATACGCTTCCCGGGACGTGGAACAGCGTGTACAGAGGCGCCTGTGGGAAGCGTACTGTGAGCTGCTCCAGTACCCGCTCACCCCCACGCATGCCGGTGAGCCAGTCGTGCACCAGGGCCACTCGGGCAGGAACCGAGCCACCGGGCGCTGCAGGAATCGGTGGGCTCAAATGCGCAGGGTTCCTTCGCTGGTCGTCGCCGATCAAGATAGCAAAAGCCCGGCCGGTCTCCGAGGAAAGCTAGAATGTCTCGATCTGATGAAAGGGAGGGTAGCGATGCGTTCGAGGCAACTCTTGTTGTGGATGTTGGTGAGCCTCTTAGCCTCCGGCTCCCCGGTTCTCGCACAAGGTAGCGCAGAGCCCATGGCCGCCGCGGCCGCGGACTTCCTCCAGCGACTCGATGACGAGGGGCGCGAGCGGGCTTCGATGAGCCTGGACGGCGAGCCTCGCGAGGACTGGCACTTCATTCCGAAGGAGGAGCGCAAGGGTCTGCCGCTCAAAGACATGCGCGTGGACCAGGGGCAGCTGGCGCACGCGCTCCTCGCTTCCTCACTGAGTCGCAAGGGGTACGGCAAGACCGTACGCATCATGAGCCTGGAGAAGCTGCTCTTCGACCTCGAGATGAAGGCGGGCCCGCATCGATTCACCCCGCTGCGCTTGTCCGACGGCTACTACTTCACCGTGTTCGGTGATCCACGAGGCGATGCGCGCTGGGGGTGGAGCGTCGAGGGGCATCACGTCTCGCTGAACTACACAGTCGTAGACGGGCGGATCTCTTCGACTCCGGCCTTCTTCGGTGCCAACCCGCACGAGGTATCGAGCGGACCGGGCAAGGGTCTGCGAGTGCTAGCCGAGGAGGAGGATCTGGGCCGGTCCATGCTGGCGAGCCTGGACGACGAGCAGCGCTCGAAGGCGATCATCGGTGACGAGGCACCGCGCGACATCTTCACCGCAGCCCAACGCGCCGTCGAGTTCGAGCGACCGGCCAAGGGACTGGCCGCCGAAGACATGACGGAAGCCCAGCGCGCGGCACTCGAGGCCTTGATCGAGCTCTATATCGCCAACGTGCCGGCCGAGCTCGCTGCGCAGCGCCGCGACCAGATGAAGGCGGACTTCGACAGCATTCGCTTCGCCTGGATGGGTCCGGCCGACAGGGCACCCGGAAACGGCCACTACTACCGGGTTCAGGCCCCTTCGTTCTTGATCGAGTACGACAACGTCCAGGGCGACGCCAACCACAGTCACACTGTTTGGCGCGACTACGAAGGAGATTTTGGGCGCGATCTGCTGCGTGAGCATCGCGAGGCGCCGCACTAGCCTCGAAGCTTCCTTCAGCCGGCAGGTCTTGTTGTTCTTCGGTCCTTTACAGCGGCTCGAGCAACAGTCGCTGTTGGAGGAGCACGACGCCCTTCGTCAGCCCCACTCTCGTTGACGCAGGCCGGCCCGCCACCGCCGCAGTCGGCATCGCAGCTCTGCGCGTCTTCCCAGGGACCGCAGACACCGACGCCACACGCGTCGGGAAACGGACAGTCCGCGGGGCAGTAGCTGCCCGAGAAGGGCGAGGTCCGACCTATCGTTGCCGGGCACGGCTTCATCCACTCCCTCTTTGACCTAGATCACCCGTCGGTGACGGTTTGTATCCGTACGCACCAGTCCGCAGACTCGGGGCCTCAATACAGTTACTTCAAGCCTGCCATCGCGCAGGACCCCTTCTTTCAATCCGTGCCGCCGCTGATCTGGGGCAACATGTTCCTCCCTTTCTCCAAGGGGGTAGCGGTGCGCGAGGGGGATGCCGTCGAGGTGAACCTCACCGGCGAAGTCGCCTCCGGTGAGTACAACTGGACGTGGGTGACGAAGATCCGGGACGGCGAGGTCGAGTTCGTTCAGTCGAGCTTGATGGGGAAGTATTACGCGCCGGTGGGGACGGACGGGAAAGAGGACGACGAGTACATCCCTACGGTCAGCGACGAGGGCCATCTCATGCGCCGGATTCTCGGGTCGATGGACGGCGATACGGAGCTCGAGCAGATCGCAGAGTGGATGATGGCCGAGTTCCCGGAGCAGCTCGCCACGCTGGACGATGCCATGGACCGCGTGGCGGTTGCGTCGAGGACCTACAGCCGCTAGTTGCGAGCGGCCTCTTCGGACTAGTTGGGCGAGACCAGAAGCACGATCCCCGCCAGGACCATGGCTGTCCCGGTAGTTGGCGTCGGGCCGTCATCACCCCCTCCAACCGGTGAAGGGCAATAGAATCGAGGTATTCATGCCCCGCTTGTCCTCTTCCCCTTCCGCGCCGGGGCGGGTTCGCGTCTGGCACCTCGAGATGCACGCGCCATCGTCTGGACGCGCCCCGAGCGCACCCGGAGATGACTATCGTATTTGTCGAGTCTCGGCACCCGATCTCGACCAGTATCGTGACCTGTACGTCGATGTGGGTGCTCCCTGGCAGTGGCTCATGCGCCGTCTTCTAGACGACGCGCGACTAGCTGAGATTCTGGGCCATCCCCTCAATGAGCTCTGGCATGTGCTCGAGGGCGATCGCCCGGTCGGCTTCGCTGAGCTCGATCTCCGGCACCTGCCCGATGTCGAGCTGGTCTACTTCGGTCTCATCCAGGGCTGCATCGGTACCGGCGTCGGGCCATGGTTCTTGCGCTCGATGATGGACGAGATGTGGAGCCGTCCCGAAACCGGGCGCTTCTGGCTTCACACCTGCGAGCTCGACCACCCGCGGGCGCTGAGCTTCTACCAGCGCTGCGGCCTGCGTATCTTCAAGGCAGGCAGCGAGCCCGCTCCGAGTCCGTCCCAACAGCTCCTTTGGTGAACCGTGAACACACAAAAACCCGACCGCCGTTTCCGGCAGTCGGGCTCAGTGCGAACGATCTTTCGGGGGCCGAGTGCGGCCTAGCCGGCAGCTTCGACCGACTTGATCGTGACGACGCCGTCGGCTTCGGAGCCAGCGACCTTCGCCATCTGGCCGGCGAGCGCGATCGCGGCCTTGTAGACGTCGTCGTCGCCCTTGGTGAGCTTGACGATCGAGCCGTCCTCCAGTAGCAGGCCCATGTCCTTGCCATCGTTGAGGCACTTCTGAGCGCAGGCGGCGTGGCCGGCGCCCTTGGCGCCCTGGCCCTTGAAGCAGCCGATTTCGACGATCTCGCCGCTGCCGCTGAAATCAGCAGCCAGGGCGGCGCCAGAAAACACGAATGTGAGGCCGATGGCGAGGGTGAGAACGAACAGGCGCTTGGTCATGGATCTTCCTCCTGGGTGGCGCGCAGTTCGGCTGCGGCCACGGTTTTCCGATTGGGATGACGGCTACAGTATCACCAGAGTCTACGCAGGGGCGGAGAGTCCGGCTCTGCTCCTCGTCACGGCGGTGAAACCCGTGGGGAAACAGCTCGTATGAGGTGTATCGGATTGGGAAATCATGAAGATGGGTCGATCTGGGCGTAGGTTACGAACCGCTGCTGCGATTCTTTTGGTGGTGCTCCTGGGCGCCTTGCCGGCGATCGGCGAGACCCTGCGCGAGGAGTTCTCGCAGACCTTCTCGTTGTCGCCCGGAGGCGCCGTCTCGCTGCGCAACACGAACGGCGACCTGGACTTCACCAGTTGGGCTCGCAACGAGGTTCGGATCGAGGCCACGAAGATCGTCAAGGCCATGGGTCGCGGTCGCGCCGAGGATCTGATGGAGAAGCTCGAGATCGAGATCGTTCACGACGGCGACAGCCTGGTCGTAAAGACCGTCTTCCCGCAGCGCAACAGCGCGTTGGGCTGGCTCTTCGGCCGCGGGGTCGACGCGAAGGTCTCCTATCGGGTGACGCTGCCGCTCGAGGTCGAGCTGGACGCGCACACCGTCAACGGCGACGTCGATGTCGCGTCGGTGACGGGAGCGATCGATGCCCGCACCACCAATGGTCAGATCCACATCCGTGAGTTGGCGGGTACAGCGCGCGCTCGCACCACGAACGGCAGCATCCGTGCCGAGTTGCAAAAGGTCAACGGCGCGTCAGACTGCGAGTTCCGAACCACGAACGGCGGCATCACGCTCTTCGTGCCAGAGACGTTGGGGGCTGAGGTTGTCGCCACGACCACCACCGGTGCGGTCAACACCGACTTCGCGGTGCTCGAGCGCTCCGGCTCCAGCCGCTGGCGGCGCAAGAGCCTCAAGGGCGAGATCAACGGTGGCGGCAGCAAGCTCACCCTGGTGACCACCAACGGCAGCATCCAACTGCGCAGGTTGGGCGCGGGCGACGCTTCAGAGTCTAATTAGAAACCGCGCGCGTCCGCCTGTACTAATCTCAGCGCCGTGAAGACGGCGCGTCCTTTCGGCAGCTGGCCATCGCCTCTGTCGGCGGTCGGTCTTGCAGGTGCCAAGGTGCGCATCGGCGAAGTTCGCGTCGTCGGCGAGACCGTGTACTGGATCGAGAGCCGGCCGCAGGAGTCCGGGCGCAGCGTCGTGGTTCGTCTAGGCGCCGACGGGGTGCCGGTGGACCTCGTGCCCCCGGGGTTCAGTGCCCGCAGCGCGGTGCACGAGTATGGCGGAGGGGCGTACGCCGTCGAGGGCGACTCGCTCTACTTCTGCAACTTCGCGGATCACGGGATCTATGTCCGCAAGGGCGACGGTGCGCCGCGCGTCCTGGTCGTTGAAGAGGGACTTCGGTTCGCGGATCTCGTTCCAGACCCCGGGCGTGACCGACTGATCTGTGTCGCGGAGGATCATCGTGGAGAAGGCGAGGCAGAGAATCGACTGGTTTCGGTGTCGACAGACCACGTGACGGTGCGCACCCTCGAGGCTGGGCAGGACTTCTACGCCAGCGCCTGTATCGCGCCGGACGGCCGTTCGATGGCTTGGCTGTCGTGGCGACACCCGAAAATGCCGTGGGATGGCAGTGAGCTGTGGCTCGCAACCATCGACGACGACGGGCACCCTCGCGATCGGCACCTCGTGGCCGGTGGCGAGGACGAGTCGATCTTCCAACCTCGCTTTGCGGCCGATGGCGCGCTCTGGTTCGTGTCGGATCGCAGCGGCTACTGGAACCTGTACCGGAGTCGCGAGGGTCATGAGGAGCGGGTCGTGGCTCTCGATGCCGAGATCGGCCAGCCCCAGTGGGCTTTCGGCATGTCGGTGTACGCCCTGGGCGAGCAGGGTGATGGGGTGTTCGCGGCTTGCGATCGCGGACGCTGGACACTGAACCGGCTCGACGATGGGGGGCCGGCCGAGATCACGTGCCCGTACACAGACATTCGAGACGTGCAGCTCTCCGCTGGCCGGGCGGTCTTCGTCGGCGGGGCCGCGGATCGCCCAACGGCCATTGCGCGCCTCGACATGGAGAGCTCGGAGCTCGACGTGCTGCACCATCACGGCTCGATCGCCGATGAGATGACGGACATGTTCGCCATTCCCGAAGTCGTCGAAGCGTCGACGCCGGACGGTGAGACGACGTATGGCCTGTTCTACTCGCCGACCAGCTCCACTCACGGTGGCCTCGCGGGAGAGCTGCCGCCGCTGCTAGTCCTCAGCCACGGGGGGCCGACCGCGTCGGCGACGACCGCAATGAATCTGGAGGTGCAGTTCTGGACTTCGCGAGGGTTTGCAGTGGCCGACGTCAACTATCGTGGCAGCACGGGCTTCGGACGCGCCTACCGCAATCAACTCGACGGGCGCTGGGGCATCGTCGACGTGGACGACTGCTGCGCCGTGGCGCTGTCGCTGGCCGACGCCGGCCGGGTGGATCGCGACCGGCTCGTCATTCGGGGGGGCTCGGCGGGCGGCTACACGACCCTGGCGGCGCTCACGTTTCGCGACGTGTTCCGAGCGGGCGCGAGCTACTACGGCATCGGCGACCTCGAGGCGCTGGTGGCCGACACCCACAAGTTCGAGTCGCGCTACCTGGATCGGCTCATCGGTCGCTACCCCGAAGACAAGGCGATCTACGTGCAACGCTCGCCGCTTCGCCACGCCGAACTGTTGTCGTGCCCGGTAATCTTCTTTCAGGGCCTCGAAGACATGGTAGTGCCGCCGAGCCAGGCTGAGACCATGGTCGCCGCTCTCGAGGCCAAGGGCGTGCCGGTAGCCTACGTGCCGTTTGAAGGCGAGCAGCACGGTTTCCGCCGCGCCGAGAACATCAGCCACGCGCTCGAGTGCGAACTCTACTTCTACTCGCGCGTGCTCGGCTTTGAGTACGTCGGCGACCCGCCCGATCTAGTGATCACCAACCTCGGATGAAGACTCAGTCCCCTTCGGCCATGGCCAGGCCGCGCACCTGGCCGCCGCGGCCGTCCTTGACGTAGACGCGCAACTTTCCGTCGCGGGCCGCCGTCGACACGACCAGGAGGTCGTCGGCACTCGACCCACCGAGACTAGGTACCGACGCGATCCGCAGGGCGTTCTCGCGCGCCGGCAGGGCCGTGCTGGTTAGAACGGTCCCGGACGAGGCGTCGACAACCAGGATTCGGGTCCTGACGTTGCGGGTAAGGGTGCCGAGAATCGCGAGCTCCGCCGCTGGAGTCGAGCCGAAATCTGGAAGCACCGCTAGCCCGCGCGGCTCGAACGGATCGAGGAAGATCCGGCTCAGCAGCAGGTCACCCGAGCTCGGGTCCACTACGTGGAGCTCCGGGGTGCCGAGCGGAATCTGGAGGCCGAGGATCGCCACCTCGTCGGCGGCCGAGCCGCCGAAGGACGGGACGGAGCACACGAAGAGCGGGCGGAACTGTGTCGGTAGAGTCCACTGCCCCAGGTTCGCGCCGGTGTCGGCGTCCTTGACATGCAGATGGCCGGTGCCGTTTTGAGCGTTCGTGTAAACGACGGCAACTTCAGGAGCCGGACTCCCGCCGTAGGACGGCACGACCGCGAAACCGCCGGGCATTCCCTTTGGAAAGGTGGCGTTGCCGACGAAGGCTCCCGACTTGGCGTCCTTCGTCCAGACCTTGATCGCTCCGGCGGGCGTGGTGCCGAAGACCAGAATCTCCGGCGCCGGTGAAGCGCCGAAGCTCGGGACCGAGAGGATCGACTTGGGGTAGCCGGCGGGGAAGCCGAGGTTCTTGACCCGCTCGCCCGACATCGCGTCGTAGATGTAGACCCGGGTGGCGTTGCCCTTGGCTTTCCAGCTCAGAACGCCGAGCTCGCTGGCGGGAGTGTCCTTGTGGTCTCCAACCACCGCCAGATCGACGGCCGCGATGTTTTGGGGCAGCTCGATCTCACGGATCAGCCGATTCTTGCGCGGATCGACGACACGCAGGAAGTGCCCCGGCTGCTGGCCGCCGGCTCGCAGCACGGCGATGTCCGACCAGTCCTTGCCATCGACGTTCTCGAGGCCTCGCACAGTCGGATGGTTCACCGGCCAGCCGATGTCTTGCAGCAGATGGTGGCTCGCCACGAGGTCTTGCAGCGGACCGTTGAATGGCTCCATCAACTCGTCGAGCCCGCTCCAGAGCTCGGTGTCGAAGTGCGACGCCGCCGAGCCCTCCTGGGGATTCGGGGCATACATCTGCACATGCCCACTGCCGAGGTGCGTGCCATCCGCGAGCTTCGCGGAGTGCAGGCGCATGGTTCCGCCCGTCCAGTGGAGCTGGTTGTTCGACAACGAGTTCAGGCGCTGGGCGTTGCCCAACGCGGGCCATTTCCTGCCGAGCTCGTGGTCCTCGAGGTAGTGCATGTAGATGTCGTTGAAACCGTTGAACTTCTCGCCGGTGTCGTGATCGATGAGCTCGAGGATCCCGAGGCCGTGACCGATCTCGTGCATGAGCACGTTGAAGAGGCTGACGTCGTTGCCCGAGAACGGGGCGCCGACGCGGTGGTCCCAGCGCAGGGTGGTCAGACACCCCGACGTGCCGACATCCGGATTGACGGTGACCTGTAGGTGGCCGCGGCTGTCAGCCGGGACCAGCTCCTCTCCGGCGACGGCGTTGGCGTGGGCCCACGAGTGCCAAGCCATCAGCTTGACCTCGCCAGGGAAGTTTCGGATCACGAGCACGGGCGAGGCACTGGCGAGCGTTCCGGAGAGCGGCTCGCAGTCCTGCG
Organism: Acidobacteriota bacterium; assembly: GCA_036337765.1. GTDB lineage: Bacteria > Acidobacteriota > Thermoanaerobaculia > Multivoradales > Multivoraceae > JAYZDP01. Next base: position 16,536 of record JAYZDP010000091.1, on the reverse strand, counting down.
CGTCGAACATCCCGCTGACACGAATCACGGTGGGGCTGGCGATTCGGTTCTCCCACACGCTCGCGGCTGCGTTGAAGGCGTTGATGCGTTGCTCGCCGAGTGTTTTGCCGCTGTTTCCGGTCACTGGAGTGACCGGGGTCGGGTCGTTGAAGCCGACGTTAGGGGGGTCCTGGCTGTCGAGAACGAGAGTCGCGGCGCCGGCCGAAGCGGGGAGCAGGAGCGCGACCAGGAGTGCGCCCGCGCGCCTCATGAATCGTCCTCGCAATCGAGCTCGTAGCCACCTTCCGGCTTGATTGTCGCGACCAATGAGGTCTGGAAGCGGTTCTCGAGGTCGACCATGATCGCCCCGTTCGGAAGCACCTGCTCGACCAGACCGTCGAACGACCGGTTCAAGGCGACAGGTCCACCGACCGCGCCCTGGGTGGCGAGCTGGGCCTGCGAAGGGCGCTGCGTGAGCTGCCCGGTGGCTGGGTCGACGTGAGCGATCTGGCGGCTCCGGTCCGTACCGGCAGGCTTGTGATTCGCAGCGCGAACGGGCGCACTGAGCGGCCATTTGCCGCCTGCCAGTGCCGTTGCGAGGGCGAGTGCCGCGAGCATGGGGACGGCGAGTGTCCACTTGAGGTGCCGCTTCCAGCTTTGGGATCTGGTTGGATGGGTGCGCATCGGTACTCCGTTCCGGGGGCGTTGGCGAAGGACTTTCTCGGCTCCCGACAGTCCTCGCAAGTGTAGTGCCAGCAGGGCCTTCCGCCTCGCTTCACCCGCCGTATAATCGGCGCTCCGTCACAAACTGACGAGGAGATCCCGAATGAGCGAAACAGCCGCGGCCCTCAAAGAGATATTCGACAAGATGCCGGAGAACATCGATCCGTCCGCCGTCGAGGGACTTGACTGCGTGATCCAGCACGACCTCGGTGGAGACGATGGTGGTCAGTACTACGCCACTATCAAGGACGGTGCGTGCAGCGTGACGGAAGGGCGGCACGACTCGCCGACCATGACGCTTACCATGCAGGCAACGGACTTCGTGGCTCTCAGCAACGGCAGCCTCGACGGCATGTCGGCCTTCATGAGTGGGAAGCTCAAGATCGGTGGCGACATGGGCTTGGCGATGAAACTCCAGAGCTTGTTCTCCGGGTAGCCCCGCTCGTGGAGTGTCCGCATCGTGCGCAGGCGTCTCGAACCTTCGAGGGATCGTCACGTAGAGACTAGTGATGGCTGCGCCGCGATCACGGTCGGGCGTTCGTGGCTTGTTCGCCGCGTGCGAGCGCTTCGTGAAGGACTACACCGCCGGTCTGAGAGCGCAGGACGTCCGGCGCCTGTTTGACCAGGATGCGGCAGAGGCCTATGGCGTCCTGGTCCGCGACCAGGACGCCGAGGCGGAGCCGGCGGACGGGTTTCGCCGCTTCTGGTACCGCGTCAGGGTCGTCTTCTTGGGCTTCTCCTACAAGCTGACGCCGGTGAGGCGGCTGCTCTTCGCCGCGGCCATTATTCTGCTCGTGATCGGTCTGCTCGACGTGGACGTTCGGTTCGCTGCTGACGATCGTCGGCTGTCGATCGATTTCTCTGCGCTCTTCTTCTTGCTGTCGGTCGGCTCGCTGGTCTTTCTGCTGGCCCTCGAGCTGGTGGATCGGATCCGGGTTCGAGACGAGCTGCAGGTGGCGCGCGAGCTGCAGAGCGATCTGTTGCCGCGAGACGTCCCCGAGATCGAGGGCTACCGCATGCGCCACTCCTATCGCACCGCCAACGAGGTCGGCGGCGACTACTACGATTTCTCTCTTCTCGAGGATGGGCGACTGGCTGTCATGGTGGGTGACGCCAGCGGTCATGGCATGGCCGCTGGGTTGCTGATGGCGATCGCCAACGCGACCTTGAAGTTGGCGGTGGATCTCGACCCGGCGCCGCCGAGCGTGCTCCGGATGTTGAACCGCACCCTGTGTCGAACCGGGGACCGGCGCTCCTTCATGAGCATCTTCTACGGCCTGCTCGATCCGACCAGCGGCGCGCTCGAGTTCGCCTCGGCGGGACACCCCTTCCCACTTCTCCGACGGCTCGGCGGTGAGGTCGAGGAGCTCGGAGAGGGAGGTCTCGCCCTCGGTTTTCGCGACGACCTCGAGTTCCGGGCCTACTCGACGACAGTCGAGTGCGGCGACGCCATGGTGTTGTACAGCGACGGGCTACCGGAGGGCGTCGACGGGTCGGGCGACAGCTTCGGCTATGAGCGTCTCCGGGACCTGGTCACCGCCGGGGGTACCGCCGAGGCGATCCACGAGCGCATCCTGCTCGCCTTCGATCAGTATCGCGGCGACGAGCCGCTCGCCGACGACTTCAGCCTGGTCGTAGTCGGCCGCTCCACGACGGTGCCTCCGCCGCCGCCCTAGGCTTCCTGACATCCTCACAAACAGGTCAAGTTTCGAGAAGCGTCGCTTCCGGGCCTGCGCGGCGAGCGCCCCCCGGAGGGAGTGCATGCTAGCGGGAGCCGTGGTATGAGCGCGGTACGGATTCGACAGGCTGGGGAGCGGTGACTACCGCGGCTCCCGCTAGACCTCCAGCCCGACCTCGCGCATCAGCGCGAGCGCGTTGGACTTCTCGACTACGCCGGGTCGAACGCGATAGTCGAAGATGATCTTGCCGTCGGCAATCTCGTCCCCGAAGTGGACGTTCGTGACAGTGATCCCGTCGTCGTTGCCGATCTCGGCCAGGGCCAGGTCGTGTGTTGTCACCAGGCCGATGGCGCCGCGGTCGAGCAACGAGCGGACCAGAGCTTCGGCACCGAGGCGCCGGTCGTGGGAGTTGGTCCCGTGCAGGATCTCGTCGAGCAGAAAGAGAGTCGTCGCCTCCGAGGACTCGCTCTGCTTGACGAGATCGAGCACCTGTCGCAGGCGAAGTATCTCGGCATAGAAACGAGAGCGCCCTTCCTGTAGCGAGTCGTGCAGTTGAACCGAGGCTCCGACGTCGATCGGTGACAACCGCATGTGCGCCGCGCGAACAGGTGCTCCCGCCATCGCCAGAACGGCGTTGATGCCGATCGTGCGCAGGTAGGTGCTCTTCCCGGACATGTTCGACCCCGACACCACGAGTGCCGGCCTGGTCGAGTCGAGGTGGATGTCGTTGCGCACGAAGCTGTCTGCGGCGAGCAGCGGGTGGCCGAGGCTGGAGCCCTCCAGCAGAGGCTCGTCGACGATCTCGGGGAACGGGTCGGCGGGGTGCTCGTAGGCGTACCCCGCCAGGCAGTTCAGCGCCTCGATCTCGGCGGCGATGTCGATCCACTCGGCGACGTGCGGTCCGACCTGTCGGCGCCAGCTGTCGATGGCGACGGCGAGCAGGGGCGTCCAGACTGCCAGTATGCCCAGGGGTGCGAAGAGTGGGTTCTTGCGCGACTCCAGGAGGTCCACTCGGCGCTGTAGCTGGCGGATGCGCACGGCCGGCCGATCCGGACCCTCTCGCAGCCGCGCCAGGAGCTCACCGAGCACGCCGGAGTCAAAGGATTCCCTTTCGATCCGCGCCAGCACGGCGCCGAGGATCTCGAGGTCGCGGCCTGCGCCTTCGGCGCCGACGATCGGTGCCATCACCCGCTGGCGTAGAAAGAGCCCGCCCACCGTGTGTGCGAGAAGCGCGGCGAGAAGCAGTGTCGGGCCCCACCCCAGGCTCACCCAGCCGATAACGCCCACTAGCTGAACGACGGCGAGACCCACGAGCAGCCCCGGCAGGAGCCGCGGTAGCGCGGGGTCCTCGCGGCAGGACCATTCGATCAGGGTCTCAGGGTGGACTGTCTCTGCCACTTCGCCTGAGAGCCGCCAGATGTCCTCGCGAAACGTGACTGCCTGTGTAAGCGTCGCGACCGCCTCTTGGCGCCCCTCCAATTCCAGCCGGTCGGCACGCTCGCACAGCCAGGCCGCGAGCCTGCGCTCGCCAGCTCCGGTTCTCGCGCTGCACAGGAGCTGGAAGAGCGAGCGGTCGCCGAAGATATCGAGGTCTCCGGCATAGCGGTGCTCAGGGTCCGCCAGGTCTCTGCCCGTCGGGCCCGTTCCGTGCCACCGATCCTCGATTCTGGCCAGACCGCGCTCGTAGTATTCGGCCGCCCGCCGTTCGGCGGCTTCTCGATCCAGAAGGCGTCGGTGCACTAGAACCAGGATGACGAAGGCGTTCAGCGGCAGCAGGGTCCAGGCGAGCGCAAAGAGCTGGCTCTGCACCGCCAGCCATGCCACCACGCCGAGAACCACCATCGCGACGAGTCGCAGCACGGACACGATGCCCTCGTAGCGGCTCCAGACTTCGAGCTGGGAGCGCCTTGTCTCGAGGCGGCTCCGATACTCGCCGGCTGGGTCGGCGGGACCTGGGTTTTCGGCCATCGGATTCAGGAAAACGGGTGAGGTACAGTGCGCTGCGCCGCCACCTGGGAAGTATAGCCAGGCAACCACGATGATCGATCGAATGCTTTGGTCCCGGCTCGCGGTCGCGGCGGGCGACGCCGATGCCGGCGATCTGACGCGGCTGGTCGATAGCGACCTCTACATCCTGGTCGGCGTCACCGGTGTCGGCAAGACGACGGCCCTCCAGGCGGTAGGCGACCGGCTCGAGCTCTGTGTTCTGCCCGATCGGCGCAGCGTAGCCGACGAGGTGATTCTGCCGGCGGCTCAGGCGTTGGAGGGGGAGTCCCCGTCGCCGGTCGCGGATCGGGTCGAGCGTTTCCGTCTCACGGCACGCTACCGCGACCGCCACCACGGTGGCATCGCCGAAGCTCTCGCCTCGCTCGCGTTCACTGGGAGCGAACGGCGGGTGCTCTTCTTCGACGGGCTGCGGGGTGCAGCCGAATGCGGCTGGGCGGCGACACATCTTCCCCGGGCCAGCTTCGTCGTGCTCGAAGCGCCGACGGCGATACGGCTCCAACGCCTGCTAGGGCGCCGCAGCGACTTCGATAGGGCCCCGGTCGCCCTTGATGTCACCGTCGCCGGCTCACTCCTCGAACGCGTCCCAGGACTCGCCGATCTCTTGTCCGAGACCGAGCTCGGCCGCGTACTCGCGGTGGCGCAGGCAGCCGGCACTAGCAGCGTCGACGTCGCGGAGAAGGCGGCGATCATTGTCGCCGAGGCACGCAACTACGACACCGGTGAAGCCATCTCCATCCTCCGCTCCGAGCTCGCAGAAAAGCGCCTGCTGGTCGTGGACACGAGCGACACCGCGCCCGACGCGGTGGGCCACTGCATCGCCAAGTGGATTCGCCGCAGCAGACTAGGAGCCGAGCTCCTCTGAACGCTGGCGCGCACAGCCGACGGCGGCGACGATCGCCTCCTTCACGCCGGCGGCCGCCATTGACTCCAGCGCCGCCTGCGTGGTGCCTCCGGGAGACGTGACGCGAGCACGCAGCTCGGAGGGGCTGGCGGCATCCTGGGCCAACAGCCTGGAGGCTCCGACCAGAGTCTGGGTCACGAGCGCGGAAGCCTGTTGCTCCGAGAGTCCCTCGGTCTGCGCCGCCTCGATCATGGCCTCGGCCAGATAGAAAAGGTAGGCCGGGCCGGATCCGCTTACCGCTGTGACCGCATCCATCTGGCTCTCAGCGACCACGACGACCTCACCCGCGACCTCGAGCAGGCTGCGCGCCAGCGCCAGGTGGCTGCTTCCAGCGAACCGGCCCGGAGCGATCGCGGTCGCACCGGCTCCGATCGCGGCGGGAGTGTTTGGCATCGCTCGGATCACGGCCACTTTGCCGAGAGCGCTTTCGAAGGCCTTGGTAGTGATCCCGGCGCAGATCGAGACCACCACATTGGTGGCGTCGATGTGGTCGGCGACCGCTTCCAGAACGGCGGTGATGTCCTGCGGCTTGACAGCGACGAGAACGGTCGTCGCCTCGGCGGCCGCCCGGGCCGGGTCGGCCGTGGTCGCGACGCCGAGCCGCTGGCCAAGATCTTTGCGGCGATCGTCCAGGAGCTCGGCGACGATGATGTCGTCAGGTGCGGTGCCGCCGTTGACGAGGCCCTCCGCGAGGGCACCGCCCATGAAGCCTCCGCCGAGGATTGCCAGCTCACGCATGTCCCGACCTCCGGCGCGTATTGTTGCGGATGCTGAGTCTGATTGGAACGCCGCGGGCCTCGAGTCGCGGGGTAAGATCGCCGCCCCGTGTCGGATCCGACTCGACAGTTCCGCCTCGACGGACGCCGCGCGATCGTAACCGGCGCATCGTCGGGCCTCGGAGTTGTGATGGCCGAAGCCCTGGCGGGGGCCGGTGCACGGGTGGTTGTGGCGGCGCGCCGCCGCTCCAACCTCGAAGAGGTGGCGGCTCGGATCGGGGCCGCTGGGGGAGAGGCGGTGGCAGTGGAGTGCGACGTCACGGACGAAGCCGCCGTCGAGCGTCTCGTCGAGGCCGCAATGGATGCCTTCGGCGGTATCGACGTGCTGGTGAACAATGCCGGCACGTCCGACCCACGTCCAGCTGAAGACGAGCCTTACGAGCTCTTTCAGCACATTGTGGACGTCAACCTCAACGGCGTGTTCCTGTGCACGAAGGCGTGCGCGCGCCGCATGCTGGCGGTAGGTAGCGGCTCGATCGTCAACGTCGCCTCGATCCTCGGCATCGTCGGCGCGGGTCAGGTGCCGCAGGCGTCATACACCGCCTCCAAGGGGGCGGTAGTGAACCTGACGCGCGAGCTTTCGGCCCAGTGGGCCCGCCGCGGAATCCGAGTCAATGCCATCCTGCCCGGCTGGTTCCCGTCCGAGATGACCGCAGAGATGTTCGCCGACGACAGTGGTCTGCAGTGGATCCGTCGCAAGACCCCGATGGGAAGGGCTGGGGACCCGGAAGAGCTCGTCGGTGCGCTGCTCTTTCTCGCCTCCGACGCTTCGTCCTACGTCACCGGGGCTTCGCTGGCAGTGGACGGCGGCTGGACGGCGGTCTGACGGGTGGGTCGGAGTTGAGTAACGAGCAGCTCACTGAGGCCGTTTCGGATCAACTGCGGGACCTCCTCGCTACGCTCGAGGGGTTCGATTGGGTCGGCCGGCGTCTGCAGCCGGCCGGGATCGGCCACCTGGTCGACTCCCTGCGGCCGATGCAGGCGCCCTTGGCCGAATCGAGTGCTCGGCTGGCCGCTCTCGGCTGGCCGGAGCATCTGGCCGAAGACGGCGCGCGCCTCGAACGCGCGGGCCATATTGTGTTGCAGGCTCTCGAGTCGTTTCTCGGTGGTGGAGACGGTTCGGCGACGATGTTCGACGGCTCCGGCATGCTCCAGTACTACCGGGCGTTGCGGTGCCGGGTCGGGGCATTCGAGGAGCTGTATCCGCTGGCGAACGTGCTGGTGCCGGTAGGTCGGTATTTCCTGGAGGCGGCCGCGCGGGACAGCAACCTATTGCTGCAGCGCCTCGCCGCCGGCCCCGAAGACCCCGCCACCCACGTCGGCTTCGTCGATGTCGACAACGGCCGCGGTACGCGTGGCGGGTTCACCCTCTATGTGCCCGAGTACTACACCGCCGAACGCTCGTGGCCGCTGGTGGTGGCGCTGCACGGCGGTAGTGGTCACGGTGCGGACTTCGTCTGGAGCTGGCTCGGTGAGGCTCGCAGCCGCGGCATGATAGTGCTGTCGCCGACCGCACAGGGCGATACTTGGTCGATGTTCTCCCCGAGTCTCGACGGCGGTGCGATCGAGGCCATGGTCGAGAACGTCAGCAGGCGCTGGAGCGTCGATGCGGAGCGGATCCTTCTAACCGGCATGTCCGACGGTGGCACGTTCTCCCTCATCGCGGGCTTTCATGAGACCTCGCCCTTCACCCACTTGGCGCCGATGTGCGGTGTCCTACCGCCACTCTCCGTCGAGGCACGGGAGCGGGTGGCGGGTTTGCCGATCTATCTCGTGCACGGGACGCTGGACTGGATGTTCCCGGCTGAGGTCGCCCGCATGGCGAACGACGAGCTGTCGCGGCTCGGGGCCGCCATTACCTATCGCGAGATCGCGGATCTGTCCCACACCTACCCGCGCGAGGAGAATGCGGCAATTGCCGACTGGTTCGGCGTGCCGCTCGATCTCCCGGTGGAGGGTGACGACGAGCCCGTCTAGCGGGTGATCGGCTCGGCTAGTCTCGAGAGTTCGTCGGCCGCGTTGGCGGGCACATCGAGGGTGACAACCAACTCTCCCCGCGCAACCCGCGAAGCCACCTCCGAATTGCGGCGGGAGCTGGGCAGGCGACACTCGATGAGCACGCCCAGCGTCGTTGCTAGAACGGCGCCGAGCGCAATGCCTTCGTAGGTGATGATTCCCACCGGCGGCGCCGCGACGATCGGCATGTGACCGGTGATCATCGGGTCGGCCTGGGCGGTGAGGCTGGCGATCAGGTCGGCGGCGAGGCCGCCGAGGCCACCGCCGAGGATGGCGAAGATCGGCACACGCGGAATCCGCGTCGGGACGCGCTCCGCCAGCGACGGCGCCAGAGGCGAGCTCGATCGCACGTCCCTGACACGCGAGCCATCGACGAGCTGGGCTCGGTCGAGGACCTCGGCGAGATGCACGTCGTCGGTGCACGCGAGCGTCAATGCCGTGCGCTCGCTCATGAGCCGCCTCCCGCAGGCTCGGGAGTCCTCGCGTCGGTCTGCGGCGCCGCGGCCGCGGCCGCGGCGCCGGAGTGGCTATTCTCGTGCTCCCAGCCCTCGCGGACCTCCCACACGGAGATGATCGGGACGTTCATGGTGAACGCGAAGTAGAAGAAGGCGAACAGCCCCACCGAGCCGATCAGCACCATGAGCTCGATCGAGCTCGGCGTGTAGTCGCCGAGCGTGTACGCGAGTCGTGGCAGCTCCAACGACGGCACGATGATGAGGAAGCGCTCGAGCCACATACCGACAAGCACGCCCAGGCTGACCAGGGCGGTGGGCAGCGGCTTACGTCCCCAGCGGAAGGGCAGAACGCAGATCGGAATCACGAAGTTGACGATCACCATGGTCCAGAACGGCCCGGCCCACTTGCCCGTGAATCGGCTCCACAGGACGCGCGCCTCAGCTACTTCGTTGGCGTACCAAACCGTGAGGTGCTCCGCGAAGGTGAAATAGCCCCAAGCGAGGGTCATGGCACAGAACAAGAGACCGAGATTGTTGAAAACCTTGTCCGACAGATAGTCGCCGAGGTCCATGCCCCAGCGCAGGAGTGCCATCGCGATCATGAGCATCGCGATTCCCGAGTAGATTGCACCGACGACGAAGTAGGGACCGAAGATCGTCGAGGTCCACATGGGTACCTGGGTCATGGCGAAGTCCCAGGACACGATCGTGTGCACCGACACCGCTAGCGGGATGATGACCACCGCCATCACCTTGATGCCCGACTCGAGTGATCGCCACTGCTGCGCCGACCCCTGCCAGCCGAGTGCGAAGAGCCCGAACACCCGGCGACGCCAGCCCTTCGAGCGGTCGCGCAGGATCGCCATGTCGGGAATCAGCGGCAGCGACAGGTACAGGAAGCTGCCGACGATATAGGCGGTGATGGCCGCCGCATCCCACATCAGCGGCGAGCGGAAGTTCGGCCACAGGCCGCGGCTGTTGGGGATCGGCAGCATGAAGTAGACCTTCCACGCTCGCCCCATGTGCAGAATCGGAAACAGGCCGCCGACCGATAGCGCGAAGAGCGTGATCGCCTCGGCGCACCGGGTCACCGGCCGGCGCCACTCGGCTCCGGTCACCCGCAGGATGGCCGAGATCAGGGTGCCGGCGTGGCTGATCCCGATCCAGAAGACGAAGGTGGTGATGTAGACGCCCCAGAAGACCGGACGATTGATGCCCGCCACCCCGATGCCGTCGCGCAGCTGTATGCCCCAGGCGTAGAAGAACACCAGGGCCACCAGCCCGGTCAGGCCGGCGCCGACCACGAGGCCCGGCCGGAAACGGTCGAGGCTGAGGCGACCGACCAGGCGATTTTCTCTTTCCTGGAGGTCGTTCGTCACGACACGTCGGTTCCGGGGTTCCACTCCTGATCTTCGAGGTAGATGACGCCCGGAAGCGTTCCCAGGTCGGCCAACAGATGGCGCGCCCGCGGACTCTTGGAGAGCTTGGCGGCTTTCGACTCGGGATCCTCGAGATCGCCGAAGGTGAAGACCTGGGCTGCACATGCGCTGGCACAAGCCGGCTGGATATCACCATCTTCGACATCGCGGTCCTCGCCCTTCGCGGTGCGCTGACCTTCCTTGATGCGTTGCACGCAGAAGGTGCACTTTTCCATCACGCCGTCGACGCGCACGCTGACGTCGGGGTTCAGCTGCCGGTCCAGCGGCTCCGGGAACTCAGGGTCGAACCAGTTGAACGTACGTACCGTGTACGGGCAGTTGTTGGCGCAAAAGCGCGTGCCGACGCAACGGCTGTAGACCATCGCGTTGAGGCCCTCGTCAGTGTGGTAGGTGGCGTAAACGGGGCAGACCGGCTCGCACGGCGCTTCGCCACACTGCTGGCACATGACCGGGCGAAACTTCACGCTCACCTCGGGGAACGTCCCCTCGACGGCGCGCTCGATGCGCAGCCAGTGCATCGCACGCCCCTTCTTGGCCTCCTCTTCACCGACGGTCTGAACGTTGTTCTCCTCGGCGCAGGCCACCACGCAGGCCTCGCAGCCGGTGCAGCGATCGGTGTCGACGACCATTCCCCAGCGCGTCATCTAGTGGTCCCCTCCTTTTGCCATCGATGCCCAACCGGTCGGAATCTGCTCGGCATCGCGTAGGCCGCGACCGTAGATCGCCGGATCGCCCGGGCCGACTCGCCGGAGCGAGACGCCAGTGCCAACCAGCGCGGCCGCCGTTGTGCCAGCCACGGTCTCAGCGCCGACGAGGGCGAGCGGGTTCTCGCCGCGCTCGGCCGCGTAACGACCGTAGTCGGTGTAGCCGCCGCCCAGCGGTACCGCAACTGTGCCGGGTCTTGCCCCCGGCCGAACCGCCGCTGGCACGGTGATCTTGCCCTGTGCCGAGCGGATCTCGACGAGGTCTCCGGTGCGGATCCCCTGCGTCTGGGAGTCGGCCACCGAGATCTCGGCCCAGCTGGACCACATGAAGGTCGTCATCGTGTCGGGCAGCTCCTGCAGCCAGGGTTTGTTCGCGCCGCGGCCGTCGCCGTACTTGGCCGACTCGAACAGCACTAGCGTCAGTTCACCATCTGCCGTCGAGGCCGGAGGCTCGGGCCCGTCGAATGCGGCGAGCTTTTCTGGCAACACGGCTTCGGCACGCTCGGCCTGGAAGGCTCCGCCGTCCAGCGCCTGGCTCCACGCGCCACCGGTGCCGTCGTCGTAGCGAGCGTCGAAGGCGGCCTGGGCGGCGGCATCGAAGCTGTCCCACGGCAAGGCGTCTCGCTGGTCCAGTGCCGCGCCGAGGGCGAGCACGATCTCGCCAGGATGGCGGGTGTCGTACAGCGGCGCTACCGCGCTGCGCGCCAGGCTCACGGTCGGCCGGGCGATGCCGGATGCCTCGACCGCACCGAAGCGCTCGATGTCGGAGTGCAGCGGTAGGAGCACGTCGGCGTAGAGCGCGGTCTCGTCGATGAACGAGCCCAGCACGATGACCGACTCTGCGGCCGACAGGGCCTCGCGCCAACCACGTCCTTCGGGGCGAGTGTGAACCGGGTCGGCCTCGACGACGACGTAGGTTCCGCCGGAGCGTGCACCGGCCTCGATCTCGCCGAGGTCGCGAAAGTCGTAACCGGCCGCCGGCTCGGACACCGACACCCCGCCCTCACGGTCGAAGCCGGCGAGAAGCAGATTGATGGCCAGCGCTGCGAGGGTCGAGAACTCGCCGTTTCGAGTCAGCGCCGCGGAGCCTCCGGCGAGCACCAGCGGGCGATCGGCGCGGCCTAGCTCCGCCGCGAGCCGGGCGATCGTTGGCGCCGGCACGTCACACGTTGCGGCTGCTTCTTCGATGGAGGGTGCAGCGGCGGGAAAGAGCTGCGAGTACAGAGCCGCCTGAGAACCTTCGCGCAGCAGTCCGCCCTCGGCAAGGGCACCGGCGATGGCCCGTGCCAGAACGCCCTCGGTGCCGGGTCGGATCGGTAGCCACTCGTCTGCGAAGGCGGCGGTCTGCGACATACGTGCCTCGGCCTGCACCAGCTTGCCGCGCCTGCCGGCCGTGGCGCTGCGAACCTGAGCCATGGCCCAGGTGCCCTGCACCGGCTGGTGGCCGCGATCCAGAAAGGCCGGGCCGATCGACAGGACGTAGTCAGCCGCCGCGATGTCGTAGGCGGGTAGCGCGCGGCCTGGCCCCAGGATTCTGGCGAGCGCCGCTCGCTCCGTTTCCGCTCCTGGAACCTGACCGATCGCTGGCGGCGCCGCTCCCAGTGCCTGTGTCAGCCGTGCGAGGAGAGCGTCGACGTAGGCACTGCGCCCGCCGCTCACGACGTAGAGGCTCTCGGGTGATGCCGCGGCGATGGCGCGCGCGGCCTGGGCGAGCCCGTCATGCCATGCCAGCTCCTCCAACGGCCCGGCGCTGCCGCGCGATCCCGAGCGGGTGAGGGGCGTGCGCACGCGGTCGGGGTTGTAATGGTCCTGCAGGCCGGCCTGGCCGAGAGCGCAGAGGCCACCGTGGTTGATCGGGTGGTCGGGCTGACCCTCGATCTTGCGGGCGTCGCCGTCGACGATCCGAATCCGGGTGCCGCAGCCTGCCTGGCACTGTCCGCACACGGAGTTCAGCCAGCGGCTGACCCCGGGACGCCCGGGCTGGCGCTCGAGCGGCTGAACGAGGTACTGCTCGTCCTCGGCGCACGACTGCAGAAGCGATGCACCGGCGGCGAGGGCGGAGGTCTTTAGAAAAGTGCGTCGCTTCACGAGGACTCTCAGTGGTGGCAGGTCAGACAGTCGATCGATGCCTCGTTCTCCACGTGGCAGTCGACGCACCACCCCATGTCGGCGGTATTGACCACGCGCACCGCGAGGGTCATGTTGCTGACGTCGCCGTGGCACGTCTCGCAGGCGACCGCGGCCTTGATGTGCGCGGCGTGATGGAACTGAACCGCCGCCGCCGGCGGCATCGCGTTGATCTTGCGCCAGCGGATCGGTTCGCCGCTCTCGTACATCTCGACCAGTTTGACGATCTCGGGATGTTCCGGGATAAATCGCTTGTGGCAGCGCACGCACAGCGAGACCGGGGGTAGGCCGGCTACCGGGCCGCGTTCGACTCCGGTGTGGCAGCGGTTACAGGGCATCTCGCCCTCCACGACGTGGGCGTGGTGACTGTAGGCGATCGGCTGGGGCGGCGGCTCGGGAGGTGCCTGTGAACAACCTGCCAAGAAAGCGACGGCGATCGCTACCGCCAGGCCGCCGAGCGATATTCTCCCGCCGCGATGACCGACTCCTCTGCGCCGGGCCTCGACTACGCCGGGGCCTACGGCCGGTACTGGGACCGGGTCGAGCGCTCGCGACCCTCCAGCTACTGGGAGCAGAACCTGGTCGCCGTGCGCCGTGACGCTCGTCAACTGCTGATGAGTTGGCTCGAGCCGCTCGACGAGCACCGGATCGTCGACGTCGGCTGTGGCGTCGGTGCGCTGTCTCTGCAGCTCGCGCGCCGGGGTGCGAGCGTGGTCGGGGTCGATCGCCTGCCGCGTGTCGCGGCGAAGCCGGAGCCGCGGCTGACCTTTGTGCGCGCCGACCTGATGGACCCTCCGATGGAGGAGGGCGCCTTCACGGTCGCGATCGTCGATGAGATCCTGGAGGACTACGGCCCGCGAGATCGGCTGGCGATCGTTCGTGCCACCTGCGCCTGGCGAGCGAAGCGGCTCTTTCTCGTCAACCGCCTCGCCAGTCGTTGGGGAAGCTGGATCGATCGCAGCGCGATTCCCGGCGGTACGGACCCGGTCGACACCGTCGAGCTCTACCGCGGCATCCATCTGGAGACTCCGTACTTCCTCGCCCGACGGGAGATTCTGCGCCGACGCAACTGCTCGGTCGAGCTCGCCGAGTTCTCCATGTCTCATCAGTGGGCCGAAGTGTAGTCGGATGAGGGACCTGCTGACTAGCGGGTCCCCATCAGCACCCTAGGAAGGTTCTCGGTCCCTACTTGAGGCGGGTTTTGGGCTAGATTGCCTAGTCTGGGAGGGCGCGATGAGTGAGCTCGAGATGGATTCCGAAACGGCGACGATGATGGAGGGGCACGGGGGCTTGCTGGCGACCGAGGTGCTCCTCAATCACGGCGTGGAGGTGGTGTTCACCCTTTCGGGGGGTCACATCTTTCCCCTCTACGACGGGTGCGTGAAGCGCGACGTGCGGCTGGTCGACGTGCGCCACGAGCAGACGGCCGTCTTCGCCGCCGAGGCGTACGCCAAGGTGACGCGGCGTTTGGGCGTGGCGGCCGTGACCGCTGGGCCGGGCGTGACCAACGCGGTCTCGGCGTTGACTACTGCGCACTTCAACGGCTCGCCGATCGCTGTGCTCGGCGGGCGGGCGCCCGAGGCTCGTTGGGGGCAGGGGTCGCTGCAGGAGCTCGACCACGTGCCGATCGTCAAGCCGGTGTCGAAGGAGGCCGTGACCATCCGGCAGACCGTTGACATTCCCGCCGAGCTCGACAGGCTGTTCACGAGCGCGCAGTCGCCGCATCGCGGTCCGGTGTTCGCCGATGTCCCGTTCGACACCTTCTTCGGTTCTACGCGCGCGGTGATTCCACCTGCAGGAGCGCCTGGCGCGGCGGCTGACCTCGACGAGGCGGAGGTGAGCGGGATCGCGGGTCTCATCGGTGCCGCCGAGCGACCGGTGCTGATGGTTGGCTCCGACGTCTATTGGGAGGGGGCCGAAGAGGCCCTGTGTGGGCTCGCCGAATCGGCGGGCCTGCCGGTGCTGATGAACGGCATGGGCCGTGGCGTGGTCGGCGTCGATCACGAGCTGGCCTTCTCTCGTGCCCGCGGCCTGGCGCTGAAGGAGACCGATCTCGTGGTCGTCACCGGCGTGCCGTTGGACTTCCGGCTCGGCTTCGGTCGATTCGCCAAGGCGCGAGTCGTGCACATCATGGATCGGCCCGAGCGCGTGGCGACCAACGCGCCGCTGGCGGCGTCGGCCAGCGGCCGCATCGCGAGCATCCTGCGGGCGCTCGCCGGTCGCATCGCACGCCGCGCGCCACAACCGTGGCTCGACAAACTGCAGGAGCGGGAAGCCGCCGTACGAAACACCCAGGAGGAGGCTTTCGGTAGTGACACCAACCCGATTCAGCCGCCGAGGATCTACGGAGCGTTGTGTGAGCGTCTCGACCGCGACTCGATCGTGATCGGCGACGGCGGGGACTTCGTCTCCTATGCCGGCAAGCTGGTCGACGTCCACCAGCCGGGTCGCTTTCTCGAGCCCGGCCCCTACGGGTGCCTGGGCACCGGGGCGGGCTATGCCCTGGGCGCCCACTTCGCCTCGCCCGAGAGCCGCCTCTTCCTGATGCTGGGTGACGGCGCCGCCGGTTTCTCGATGGGTGATCTCGACACCCTGGTGCGCTTCGAGGTACCGGTCACGATCATCGTCGGCAACAACTCGTGCTGGGGGCTCGAGAAGCACCCGATGAAGCAGTTCTTCGGTTATCACGTCGCGGCCGAGCTCGGGGAGGAGACGCGCTACGACCAGGTGATGCAGGCTCTCGGGGGGTATGGCGAGTTGGTAAGCGAGGCCCGCGAGCTCGGGCCGGCGCTCGACCGGGCGATGGAGAGCCGCGGTCCGGCGCTCGTTAACGTGATCACCGACCCGGAGGACGCCTACCCCCGCTCGAGCAACCTGGCGTGAGCGCACGCGTCGCTGTCGACAACCGCCGCCTGCCGCACGTGCTACGCCGGGTTCGCGATCACGTCGCCGGGGTCGACGTGCCTGTTATCACGTTGATCTCTCAGGAGAACGGAGACCCGTTCCGGATCCTGATCTCGACGCTGCTCAGCGCGCGCACCAAGGATGAGGTGACCGCCGAGTCCTCGCGGCGTCTGTTCGCGGCCGCTGACACCCCCGAAACGGTTCTGGCGCTGAGCGAGGCTCGGGTCTCGAAGCTGATCTATCCGGTCGGCTTCTACCGCACCAAGGCCAGAAACCTCCGCAAGACATGTCGCACTTTGGTCGAGGAATTCGGCGGCCAGGTGCCCGACACCATAGATGAGCTGGTGACGCTGCCTGGCGTCGGCCGCAAGACCGCGAACCTGGTGCTGGTCGAAGCTTTCGCGATACCGGCGATCTGCGTCGATACGCACGTGCACCGCCTCACCAACCTGTGGGGCTACGTCAACACTGACTCGCCTGCCGAGACCGAGATGGCGTTGCGCGCCAGGCTGCCAAGACGCTACTGGCTGGAGATCAACCGTCTGCTCGTCACCTTCGGCCAGCACACCTGCGTGCCGGCGAGCCCGTTGTGCTCGAAGTGCCCGCTCGACGACCGCTGTCCACGCATCGGCGTCTCGCGACACCGCTAGCCGGAGGTCTCGTCGTCGGTGGCTGTGTCGTCGACGATGTGCCCCACGAGCCGCTCGAAGGTGACGCCGAGCCGCGAGGCGGTCAGGGCGGCGAGCGAGGTCGGGGCGACTCCCTCGACGAACTGGTAGGTCGAGCTTTGCTGCTCGTCGAGTTGCACCTGCAGAAACTCGAGAGC